>DIMA01000001.1:139556-140075 GCA_002425325.1 Caryophanales bacterium UBA5578
TATTTTTATTAATTTATATATTTAATTATATATATTTTAACTTATAAATAATTCCTATAATGTATATTATGTTAACTTCTATATAAAAGAAGAAAGACTCTTTATTGAGTCTTTCTATATTCTATTAATGCTTTTGCTAATTGATCTGGACATGATGTTGGTTTCATTCTACATGGTATTCCTTCAAGTAAATTAATTACTTCATCTATATCTTTACCTATTATTAATTTAGTTATACCTAATGTATTACCAGGACATCCATCAATTATTTTCGCATCAATGATGATATTATTATCAATTTCAAATATCATTTTAGAAGAACAAACTCCTTTAGGAGTGTATTCATAATGTTTCATACTACTACCTCTTATACATATTTAATTTCTCTTTATTTTCTTTAGACACCCTATATGATTCTTTTATTTTTTGTATTGATTTATTATTTACCCATTCAGTTAATAATTTATTTTTAAATAATAATTCTGTCTTCTTTGGATATTTTATATAACAATATGATAT
>DIMA01000001.1:140179-140854 GCA_002425325.1 Caryophanales bacterium UBA5578
TATGCCATATTTTATTACTATTAAGTAAAATATTTATATATGGATAATAATTATCTATATCTTTTTTTATTACTTTTAAATTAGAACATAATCCATCACATATTGCCCAATTATCAATATAATCTATAAAATCATTTAAATAGTTAATAGTTATATTATAATCTTTTTTTATATATCCAATTAAATAAGCATGAATTATTCTTTCTTCATATGTTTTGTGAGTATTTAATTTAATCCATTTGTCATATTTTGTTTTACTAATTTGTTTAGCTATATCTTTTAAGTGATTTGTTCTAATACCAATTAAATAATCTTTATTAATACCTAATTTACTATGAAAGTCTCTATATTCTAAATCTTGTAATTCATATAAATATTTAAGAAAAGAATCATAACTAGCTTTAGTCCATTCAATATTATTTATATTCATTTAATAATTTATTTAATAAACCTGTGAATTCGTTTTCTAATTCACTTAATCTTTCTTCAGTTTTTGCTTCAAATCTAACTGTAATATTAGGTCCTGTATTAGAACATCTAATTAATGCCCATGAGTCATTAAATGTTGCTCTTACACCATCTAGTGTAATCATTTCATATTTTTTTTCTTCACAATATTGTTTAACTTTTTCAACTATTTCAAATTTAATATTATCATTAGCTTCAAATTTTAAT
>DIMA01000001.1:140958-141096 GCA_002425325.1 Caryophanales bacterium UBA5578
CTCTAAAGAATAGGTGTCCTGAATATTCTCCACCAAAGTCAAAATCACCACTATTAACCATCATACATGTATAACTAGCACCTGTTCTATACATAACTGGTTCTATATTTAAACTTTCTAATTCATCTATTAATGATT
>DIMA01000001.1:141158-141338 GCA_002425325.1 Caryophanales bacterium UBA5578
ACACTTATAACATTACCTTCTTCATCTACTACCCCTACTCTATCAGCATCTCCGTCTATTCCAATACCAATATCATAACCCAATTCTTTTACTTTATTTCCTAAGTCAATCATATTTGCATGAACACATGGATCTGGATGATGATTTGGAAATGTTGGATCTGAATCACAATATATAAAT
>DIMA01000001.1:141390-141517 GCA_002425325.1 Caryophanales bacterium UBA5578
GTCATATACAACTTTAACTTTTCTATTACCTAAATCAACACTATTTAAAATATTATCTAAATAGTCTTCTTTAATATCAATAGTTTTAATTTTACCAGTACCTGATAAAAAATTTCCTTGATTAGTA
>DIMA01000001.1:141591-141774 GCA_002425325.1 Caryophanales bacterium UBA5578
AGCTGTAATCATTATACCTGTTTTAATATTATATTTTTTTCTTGCATAATAATACATTGGTGTGGTTACTAGTCCTAAATTTATAACATTAACTCCACTATCTATTAATCCTTTTATAATTCCATTAGATAAATATGGTCCTGATTCTCTATTATCATTTCCAACTAATACTTCTTTTTCACC
>DIMA01000001.1:141841-141976 GCA_002425325.1 Caryophanales bacterium UBA5578
TCATATTCTCTAAATATTGTATTTTTAATTTTAACTATATTCATATTATTCCTCTTTCTATTCTCCATGCGGATGATATTCATTATAATTTTCTTTTAATTGTTTATTTGATACATGAGTGTATATTTGTGTTGT
>DIMA01000001.1:142023-142161 GCA_002425325.1 Caryophanales bacterium UBA5578
AATGTGTAGCAAATGAATGTCTAAGTGTATGTGGTGAAAAATCTTTTTCTATTTCATTTTCAACAGCAATTTTCTTTAATATTTTAAAGAATCCTTGTCTAGTCATTTGTTTACCATGATTATTTAAAAATAAATAAT
>DIMA01000001.1:142288-142417 GCA_002425325.1 Caryophanales bacterium UBA5578
TTGTATTTTTAAATTAATTAATTCTGTTACTCTTAATCCAGTAGCATACATTAATTCAATCATTGCCTTATTTCTAAATGAATAGTTATCTGTCAATTTAATATTTAATAATTTATCAATATCTTCTTC
>DIMA01000023.1 GCA_002425325.1 Caryophanales bacterium UBA5578
CTACACCAGCTCCACCAGTTGGAACTGTATTAGGACCAGCAGGAATTAACTTACAAGAATTTTGTACAAAATATAATGATGCAACTAAAGATAAGATGGGAGATATATTACCAGTTGAAATTTCTATCATGGATGATAGAACATTCACTTTTGTAATTAAAACTCCACCAACTGCATTCTTAATTAAGAAAGTTGGTAAAATTAAAAAAGGTTCTGCTAAAGGTAAGAACGAAGTTGTAGGTACATTAACTAAAGCTCAATTAAAAGAAATAGCTGAAATTAAATTACCAGATTTAAATTGTTACACTGTTGAAGAAGCTATGAAAATAGTAGAAGGTACTGCTATTAACATGGGTGTTCAAATAGTTGACTAATAATAAATAGAATATAAATAACAAACATAGGTTATTCCTATGTGGGAGGAATTATTTATCCGCAAAACCACACAAGGAGGAAAGACAATGAAAAAAGGAAAGAAGTATGTAGAAGCTGCTTCAAAAGTAGAAAAAGGTAAATTATATACTGTTGAAGAAGCTGTAAAATTAGTTAAAGAAACAAGCGTAGCTAAATTTGATGAAACAGTTGAATTAGTTTTAAGATTAAACTTAGACACTAAAAAAGCTGATCAACAATTAAGAGGAGCTACAGTATTACCAAATGGTATTGGTAAAACTAAAAAAGTTTTAGTTATTGCTAAAGGTGATGCTGCTACTCAAGCAAAAGAAGCTGGAGCTGATTATGTTGGAGATATGGACATGATTGAAAAAATCGAAAAAGAAAATTGGTTTGATTTCGATACAATGATCGCTACTCCAGACATGATGCCTTTATTAGGTAAAATTGGACGTGTTTTAGGACCACGTGGTTTAATGCCAAACCCTAAAACTGGAACTGTTACAATGGATACTAAAAGAGCAGTTGAAGATGTTAAAAAAGGACGTGTTGAATACCGTACTGACAGTTTCGGAAACGTTGCAGTTTCAATTGGAAAAGTTTCATTTGATGAAGTTAAATTAGCTGAAAACTTAAAAGCATTTGTTTCATTAATTATTAAAACTAAACCATCAGTTGTAAAAGGAAAATATGTTAAAAATATTTCTATTTCAACAACAATGGGTCCTGGTATTAAGATTGATTCAAATACTTTTGAAGCTTAATATTTACAAAAGAAAATTATTGTGTTATAATATGCTCATGTGAGCGAGATAGTACCGTAGACAGTAGGGGAAGAAATTCTTAATAATCCTACCGAGGAGCTTTTATTAAGTAACTCTAAGTCCTTATTACGGTATCGTGGTAAGGACTTTTAATTCGGTATTACACAAAAATAGAGGAGGTGTAATATGGCTAATCAAAAAATCTTAGATGCAAAACAAGTAATTATTGATGAAATAGTTGAGAACGTTAAAAACTCTAGTGCATTTATTTTCTTAGAAAATCATGGACTAACAGTTAGCGAAACTATGGAACTTAGAAGAGCTTTAAAAGAATCTAATTCAGATTTAAAGATCTATAAGAATACATTAGTTAATCGTGCTTTAACTTCAATGGACATTAATTTAACTGAAGAATTAAATGGTCCAAAGGTTGTTGCATTCGGAAAAGATATCGTTGAACCAATTAAAGCTGTAAGTAAATTTATCGAAACTCATCCAAATTTAGAAATGAAAGTTGGAATCGTAGATGGAGAAATTACTGATTTAGCAACATTAAACAAACTTGCTACAATCCCATCAAGAGAAGGATTACTTACAATGTTTGCTGGAGGTCTTATGGGAATTGCAAGAGACTTTGCTATTTGCTTAGACTTACATGCACAAAATTTAGAACAAAAATAATTAATTATAAAATAAGAATTAAAAAGGGAATTAAATTTAAATTTGAAAATTATAAAGGAGGAAATATATTATGGCAAAATTAAGCGCACAAGAAATTATCGATTCTTTAAAAGAAATGACACTTTTAGAGATTAAAGAAGTAGTAGATTTAATGAAAGAGGAGTTTGGAGTTGATCCATCAGCTGTAGCTGTTGCTGCACCTGCTGCTGGAGCTGCTGCTGCAGAAGAAACAAAATCATCTGTAGATGTTGTTTTAGCTGACGTTGGTCCAAACAAAATTAACGTTATTAAAGTAATTAAAGAAGTTACAGGATTAGGTTTAGGAGAATCTAAAGCTATTGCTGATAACGGTGGCGTTGTTAAAGAACAAGTTGCTATGGCTGAAGCTGAAGAAATTAAAGCTAAATTCGAAGAAGCTGGAGCAACTATCGAATTAAAATAATTAATATTTAAAAACTAATAGCCTATACTAGAAAAACTAGTATGGGCTTTAAGTGTCTTTATGAATATATAATTAAAGGAGTTAAAAATGTCACATTATTTTTTAAATAACGAGGATGTTGAAAGCAAAGAAAAGAATATTAAGTTTGTTCTTAATAATAAATTATTTTCTTTTGTAACAGATAATAATGTTTTTTCTAAAAGAGGTTTAGACTTTGGAACAAGAACATTACTAGAATCTATAAACATAAATGAAATAACAGGAAAAATTTTAGATATAGGATGCGGTTATGGTCCTATAGGTATCTTTTTAGCATCTAATGGTAAAGAAGTTGATATGTGTGATATTAACTTAAGAGCACTTGCTTTAGCTAAGAAAAATGCAAGTTTAAATAATGTAGATGTTAATATATTTGAAAGTAATATATATGAAAATGTTACCGGTAAATATGATTATATTATTTCAAATCCGCCTATAAGAGTAGGTAAGGAGATACTATACAAATTTTTAGAAGGTGCTAAAGATTATTTAACTCCAAATGGTCATTTAATCTTTGTAATTAATAAAGATCAAGGAGCTAAAAGTGCTGCTAAAGATTTATCTAAAATTTATGATGTAAAAATTATAAATAAAAATAAAGGATTTTTTATAATTGATTGCCAAAATCGTTGACAATTTGCCAAGGCTTTGGTAAAATTATAAATTGGTGACATGTATTATTTTGGTACCTAATACATGCCTTAAAAAATTTAGTTTATGGGGTGAAACAGTGGCTTATACAATAAAAAAATTCGGTGATTATCGAGAAAGAAGAAGTTATGCAAAAACTAAAAATGCAATTGAATTAAATAATTTATTAGAAATTCAAAAGAAGTCATATGATTGGTTTATGACTGAAGGAATCAATGAAGTATTTGAAGATATCTTTCCAGTTGAAAGCTTTACTGGAAATTTAACTTTAGAATTTGGTGAATACTCATTTGATGAGCCAAGATACTCAATAAAAGGTTGCAAAGATCGTTATGCAACCTATGCTGCGCCTTTAAAGGTTCAAGCTAGATTGTTTAATCAAGAAACTGGCGAAGTTAAAGAACAAGAAATCTATTTAGGAGATATGCCTATTATGACTGAAAGTGGTACTTTCGTTATTAATGGTGCAGAACGTGTTATTGTTTCTCAATTAGTTCGTTCTCCAAGTGTTTATTTTGGACGCGAATTAGATAAGAAAAATGGTAAACTTATCATTACATCACAAATTATTCCAACTCGTGGTACATGGTTAGAATATGAAACTGATGCAAGAGATACAGTTTATGTACGTATTGACCGTACAAGAAAAGTTCCTATTACAACTTTCTTAAGAGCTTTAGGTTTATCTAGTGATTCAGATATTTTAGATTTATTCGGTGAAGATGAATACTTAGTTCGTACAATAGAAAAAGATGCTAATAAGAACACAGATGAATCATTAATTGATATTCATTCTAAATTAAGACCAGGTGAACCATCTACATTAGATAGTGCTAAGAACCAATTAATATCTAGATTCTTCGATTCATTTAGATATGATTTAGCAAAAGTAGGACGTTATAAATTTAATAAAAAATTAAACGTTGTAGATCGTTTATTAGGATGTAAATTAGCTGAAAACATCAAAGTAGGAAAAGAAGTAATAGCTGAAAAAGGTGAAGTTGTTACTAAAGAATTATTAGAAAAATTAAAACCAGTATTCGCAGATGGATACGGTGTTAAAGAATGTTTAATTAATGAAGAATTAGATGTTTATAACAAAATTCAAGTTGTTAAAGTATATTCTAAGAAAAATCCTGAAAAAGTTGTTTCTATTATCGGAAATGACCAAACTTTAGATTTAAAGAGATTAACTATTTCTGACGTATATGCATCAGTATCTTATTACTTAAATTTACATGAAGGTATTGGTAACTACGATGAAATAGACCATTTATCTAACAGACGTGTTAGACAAGTTGGTGAATTATTACAAAACCAATTCAGAGTAGGTATTAGTCGTATTGAACGTGTTATTCGTGATAGAATGAGTACTCAAGAAATTACAGAAGTTACACCAAAAACTTTAATTAATATCAGACCATTAACTGCTGCTATTAAAGAATTCTTTGGAAGCAGTCAATTATCACAATTCATGGATCAAACAAACCCAGTTGCTGAGTTAGCTAATAAGAGAAGATTATCTTCTTTAGGACCTGGTGGTTTATCAAGAGACCGTGCAGGTATGGAAGTTCGTGACGTTAACCCATCTCACTATGGTCGTTTATGTCCAATCGAATCTCCTGAAGGACCAAATATCGGACTTATTACTGCTTTAGCAAGTTATGCAAAAATCAATGACTATGGATTTATTATGACTCCATATAGAAAAGTTGTTGATGGAAAAATTACAGATGATATCGTATATATGACAGCTGATGAAGAATTAGATTATCATATTTCACAAGCAACAGTTACTTTAAATGACAAAAATGAATTTGTTGATGAAAGAGTTCCTGTTCGTTATAGAGGTGAAAATATAATCATTAATTCTAAAGATGTTGATTATATGGACGTTTCAAGTCAACAAGTTGTATCTATTACAACTGCAGGTATTCCATTCCTTGAACACGATGATGGAAAACGTGCATTGATGGGTTCTAACATGCAACGTCAAGCTATTCCACTTTTAAAAGCTGAAGCTCCTATTGTAGGAACTGGTATTGAAGCTATTTCTGCTCGTGATAGTGGTGCTGTTATCATATCAAAAGCAGATGGTGTAGTTGACTATGTTGACTCAAGAAAAATATTAGTAAAAACTAAAGCAGGTATTGATACATACTACCTAAATGATTTTGAACGTAGTAATGCTAATACTTGTTATCATCAAGTACCAATTGTTAAAACTGGTGATAAAGTTAAAAAAGATCAAATCATTGCTGATGGACCAAGTACTGATAAAGGTGAAATGGCATTAGGTAAAAATGTTCGTGTAGCATTCATGAACTTTAATGGATATAACTATGAAGATGCTGTTATCTTAAATGAAAGATTAGTTAGAGATGACGTTTATACTTCTATTCATATTCAAGATTACCAAATTGAATGTCGTGATACTAAATTAGGACCTGAAGAATTCACAAGAGATATTCCAAACGTAAGTGAAGAAAGTAGAAAAAATCTTGATGAAAATGGTATTATCGCTATTGGTACAGAAGTTAAAGATGACGATATATTAGTAGGTAAAGTTACTCCAAAAGGAATGGCTGAACTTACTTCAGAAGAAAAATTATTACATGCTATCTTTGGTGAAAAAACTCGTGAAGTTAGAGATACTTCATTACGTGTTCCACATGGTGGTGGAGGTATCGTTCATGATATTAAAATATTCACTAAAGAAGATACTGATGAATTACCAGCTGGTGTTTCAAAAGTAATTCGTGTTTATATAGCTCAAAAGAGAAAAATAACTGTTGGAGATAAGATGGCTGGACGTCATGGTAATAAAGGTGTTATTTCATTAATATTACCAAGTGAAGATATGCCATATACTGCTGACGGTGAACCAATTGATATTTTATTAAATCCACTTGGAGTTCCATCACGTATGAACATTGGACAAATTCTTGAAATGCATTTAGGTATTGCAGCTAAAGAATTAGGTATTTATGTTGCTACTCCAGTATTTAGTGGTGCAGATCGTGAAGAAATTATCGATGCATTAAAAGAAGCTGGATTAGATGAAGATGGAAAAACAATATTATATGATGGTCGTACTGGTGAACCATTCGATAATCGTATAAGTGTTGGTATAATGTATATGATTAAATTACACCACATGGTTGATGATAAATTACATGCTCGTTCAACTGGACCATATAGTTTAGTAACTCAACAACCATTAGGTGGTAAAGCACAATTTGGTGGACAAAGATTTGGAGAAATGGAAGTTTGGGCATTATATGCTTATGGTGCTGCTCATGTACTTCAAGAAATGATGACAATTAAATCAGACGACGTTGTAGGACGTGTTAAAGTTTATGAATCATTAGTTAAAGGTACTCCAATTCCAAAATCTGGTATTCCAGAATCATTTAGAGTATTAATTAAAGAATTCCAAGCTTTAGGATTAGATATTACAGTCTTAAATGAAAATGGAAACTTTGTTGAATTAAAAGATTTAGAAGAAAGCGATAAAGATGATTTCGATGATAATTCTAAACCAGAAAATAAAGAAATTTCTGTAAGCCAAGTTGGTGAAGAAGAAGAAATGTTCGAAGATTATGAAGATGCATTTGCAGAAGATGATTTCGAAGAAAATGAAGATTATGATTTTGAAGATGAAGATTCAGATGATGACTTCGAAGAAGATATGGATGATGAAGATTTCGATATTCCAGAAGATGAATTAAAAGATTTGGAAGGGGATGAGCAATAATGGATGTTAATAATTTTGAAGGATTAAAAATAAGTATTGCATCACCTGAAAAAATCCGTTCTTGGTCTTATGGTGAAGTAAAGAAAGCAGAAACAATTAACTATCGTACACTTCGTCCTGAAAGAGATGGTTTATTCTGTGAAAAAATATTTGGACCAACAAAAGATTTTGAATGTGCTTGTGGTAAATATAAGAGATTAAGATATAAAAATATCGTATGTGATAGATGTGGAGTAGAGGTAACTCGTGCTAAAGTTCGTCGTGAACGTATGGGACATATTGAGTTAGCTACTCCAGTGTCTCACATCTGGTTCTTTAAAGGTGTTCCATCTCGTATGGGATTAGTATTAGATATGTCTCCTCGTGATTTAGAAGAAGTATTATACTTTGTATCATATGTTGTTTTAGATCCAGGACCAGCACCTTTAGAAAAGAAACAAACTATTAGCGATAAAGAATATCGTGCATATTATGAAAAATATGGTAATTCATTTAGAGTTGGTATGGGAGCCGAAGCTATTAAGGAATTACTTGAAGGTGTAGATCTTGAAAAAGAATTAGCTACAATTAAAGAAGAAATTGAATCTATTAAAGATTCATCTAGTCAAAAAAGAGTACGTTTAGTTAAACGTTTAGATATAATCAACGCATTTGTTGAATCTGGTAATAAACCAGAATGGATGATTTTAACAGCACTTCCTGTTATTCCTCCAGAATTAAGACCAATGATTCAATTAGATGGTGGTAGATTTGCTACTAGTGATTTAAATGATTTATATCGTCGTGTAATTAACCGTAACAATCGTTTAAAGAAATTAATTGATTTAGGTGCTCCTAGTATCATTATTCAAAACGAAAAACGTATGTTACAAGAATCTGTAGACGCATTATTTGATAATGGACGTCGTGGGCGTAATGTAACAGGTCCTGGAAATAGACCATTAAAATCATTATCTAGTATGTTAAAGGGTAAACAAGGACGTTTCCGTCAAAACTTATTAGGTAAACGTGTTGACTATTCTGGTCGTTCAGTTATCGTTGTTGGACCAAGTTTAAAAATGTATGAATGTGGTATTCCAAAAGAAATGGCACTTGAATTATTTAAACCACATGTTATAAATGGTTTAGTTCAAAAAGAAATTGCTAGCAATATTAAAGTTGCTAAGAAAATGATTGAAAATCAAGATGAAAGAGTATGGGATGTTGTAGAAGAAAAAATTAAAGAACATCCAGTTATGTTAAACCGTGCTCCTACATTACATAGATTAGGTATTCAAGCATTTGAACCTAAATTAATAGATGGTAGAAGTATTCGTTTACATCCATTAGTTTGTGCAGCATTCAACGCTGACTTCGATGGAGACCAAATGGCTGTTCACGTTCCTATTACAGAAGAAGCTCAAGCAGAAGCAAGACTTTTAATGTTAGGTGCTAATAACATCTTAAAACCATCTGATGGTAAACCAATCGTTACTCCAGGTCAAGATATGGTATTAGGTAACTACTATATTACTATTGAAAAAGCTGGATTACCTGGTGAAGGTAGAGTATTCAAGAGTCCTGATGAAGCATGTATGGCTTATGAAAGAAGAGAAATTACTTTACATACAAGAATTGCTCTTCCAGTACGTTCATTTAGACATAAATTATTCCAAGATTCTTGTTTAGATAAATATTTAGTAACAACAGTTGGTAAGATTTTATTCAATGAAATTTTCCCTGATACTTTCCAATATATTAATGATGGTACAAGTGAAAATATTGAAAAAATTACTCCAACAAAATATTTCTTAGATAAAGGAACTAATATTCCTGAAGCTATTAAAGAAATGGAATTAGTTGATGCATTTAGTAAGGGTGTATTAACTAAGTTAATCGCTCAAGTATATAAGAGATATCAAACAACTGAAACATCTATTATGCTTGATAAATTAAAAGACTTAGGATTTAAATATTCTACAGTTGCTGGTATTAGTATCGCAATTAGTGATATTAAACCATCTGTTAAAAAACCAGAAATAGTTCAAGAAGCACAAGCTTTAGTTGACCAAGTAAATAAACAATTTAAACGTGGTTTAATTACTGAAGATGAAAGATATCAAAAAGTTATCTCAATCTGGACAGATGCTAAAGGTCAAGTTGCTAAAGAATTAGAAGAAATGGTTAAAGCTGATAAAGATAATCCAATTTGTATCATGATGACTTCTAAAGCTCGTGGTGATATGGGATCATATACACAATTAGTTGGTATGCGTGGATTATTCGGTAAGCCAAATGGTAAGTCAGAAGAAATCCCAGTTATTTCATCATTCTCTGATGGAGTTACAATTGCAGAATTCTTCTTATCAACACATGGTGCTCGTAAAGGTGCCGTTGATACTGCCTTAAAAACAGCGGATGCTGGATACTTAACACGTCGTTTAGTTGATGTAGCACAAGATATTATTGTTAAATCAGATGATTGTGGTACTGATAACGGTGTTTCAGTAGAAGCATTTATAAATGAAAAAGACGGAACAGTAATTGAATCATTATATGATCGTATTGTTGGACGTTATACAAGTAAAAAGATTATTAATCCAGAAACAAAAGATGTAATCTGTGAAAAAGATACATATATTACTGAATCATTAGCAGACAAGATTATTGCTGCAGGTCTTACTAAAGTACCTATTAGATCAGTATTAACATGTAAAGAAGATCACGGAGTATGTAAGAAATGTTATGGACGTAACTTAGCAACAGGTACAATCGTTGAAGAGGGTGAAGCTGTAGGTATTATGGCAGCACAATCTATCGGTGAACCAGGTACCCAATTAACCATGAGAACATTCAACACTGGTGGAGTTGCCGGAGACGATATCACACAAGGTTTACCTCGTGTTCAAGAATTATTCGAATCTCGTAATCCAAAAGGTAAAGCTACTATATCTGAAATTTCAGGTACTATTAGTGAAATTGAAGAAGGTAATGGAAACTATGTAGTTTATGTTAAAAATGATGTTGAAACTAAGAAGTATACAACTCATTATGGTGCTAAATTATGTGTTGAAAAAGGTGACGAAGTTAACGCAGGTGATAAGATTACATTTGGTGCTATTAATCCAAAAGAATTATTAGCTGTAACTGACCCAATTACTACTCAACAATATATCTTAAAAGAAATTCAAAAAGTTTATCGTTCTCAAGGTGTTGATATTTCAGATAAACACGTTGAAATTATGTCTAAGAGAATGATTTCTAAGATTAAGATTATAAACTCTGGAGATTCTTATTTCTTACCAGGAACAATGGTAAATTATAATAATTTCACAGATACAAATCAACAATTAATTCTTGAAGGTAAAAAACCAGCTAAAGGTGTTCCAGTATTACTTGGTATCACTAAAGCATCATTAGAAACTGATTCATTCTTATCTGCTGCATCATTCCAAGAAACAACACGTATCTTAACAGATGCTGCTATTCATGGAAAAGTAGATAAGTTACAAGGTTTAAAAGAAAATGTATTAATTGGAAAATTAATTCCAGCTGGTACAGGTGCTAGAAGATATCGTAAATCTGATTACGCTTTAGAATTAGATAATTTAAAGGAAGAACCTTTAGAAGCATTAGAACAAGAATTATTAGATTAATAAAAGAGAACTAAGTTCTCTTTTTTTGTGTTATAATGATTATGGTGATAATATGAGTAGAAAACAAAAAAATATGATTTATTATATTTTATTAGGTGTAATACTTAGTTTAATTATTTTTATATTACCTATATCAAATGATTACTCATTTATACCTTTATTTATATTATTTACATTATATTTAGTATTAAATTACTTTAATGATATTAATTATCGATATGAAAGAGAGTTATATATTTTTTGGTGTTCAGTAATGATTACTTATAATATATTTTGTTTTTCTATAATTAGTATAATATTATCTATTTTGTTATTTATCTTATTATTATTTCAATTTCATTGTATGAATAAAAAGAAAAATAGTAAAAAAGAAGAAATTGTAACTGATATAATAAAAGAAGAAAAAGTAGAGATAAAAAAAGAACAAGTAAATGATGATATTGAATATGATATAGATGCATTAAAAGATGAATTTTCTAAATTATATATTAATATGCAAAAATATTTTGTTGAATTTAATTATGATGAGTTAAATAAAATATTATCAAATAAATTATTTGAAATATATAAAAAACAAATGAATAAAAATGAATCATCTGGTAGAATGATAGGGAAGGAAAATATTATTATTAATAATATTGAAATAATTGATTTTATTAATGATGATAATTCTTCTAAATATATTGTTAAACTAGATGTATCAGAAGATAAATATTCTTCTAGTGATAAAAGTAATAATTGTACATATAAAAGTGTATATGAATTAACTATTATAAAAGAAGAACACTATTATATTGATGATTTAAAACTATTATATAGTAAAATAAAAAAAAGTTAGTGTTATACTAACTTTTTTCCTTGATAAGAATCTCTTCTTACTAATTCTTTATCGATATCATTTATTATTGTAACTTTTTTAATTAACCAATCTGGTTCAATTAAATCAGATATTTTAGGATCACCTGTAATTCTATTAATAACTATTTCTGGTCTTAATAATTCTAATTGATCACACACTATGTCTATATATTCTTCTCTCGTAATTAATTTAAAAGGGGATTCTTTATACATTATAGCTAACTTAGTATTTTTTAGTATAGAAAGCATATGTATTTTTATTCCTTGAATATCTAATGTATTTAAATATTTTATTGTTTCTAACATCATTTCTTTAGTTTCATATGGTAATCCATTAATTATGTGAACAACAACATTTATATTTCTTTCTCTTAATTTATTTACCATATTATTAAAACATTCTAATGTATGACATCTATTTATTAATTTAGATGTTTCTTCATGTATAGTTTGTAATCCTAATTCTACAGTTAAGAAAGTTCTTTTATTTAATTCATCTAAGTATTCTAAACAATCATCATCAATTGAGTCTGCACGTGTTGCTATACTAAGACCTACAACATTGGGTTGTTTAAGTATTATTTCGTATTTTTCTTTTAATACATCAACAGGAGCATAAGTATTAGTATGTGCTTGAAAATATCCTATAAATAAACTATCAGGCCATTTATTAGTCATTACTTTTTTTATTTCATTAAATTGAGTAACTAAATCATCAGTTACTTTGCCAGCATATTCACCACTACCAGTATTAGAACAATATATACATCCACCAGTTCCTACACATCCATCAATATTAGGACAAGTAAATCCTGCATTTAAACTTATTTTAGAGACTTTTTTATTAAATTTATTTTTATAATAATAATCTAATGTATGATATCTTTTATTTGTATTACTATATTTAAACATATAATCACCTGATTTATATTATACAATAAATGTTAAAAAAAGTGTAAAATATGTTATAATTATTATGGAGGTAAGCATATGGAAAATAGAAAAACAGCACGTGTTATACTTGTGGGAATAGTTTCTTATATGTTATTAAGTTGGATTATTGTTGCTGGTAATTTTAATGATTCTGTTTATGCAAATACAGGTTATAATCAAATTGGATTATTTGATTTATTATTAGCGCCAATTAATTTATTTAATTCATTTGTAGAAACTAAAACACAAAATAGTGCAGGAATAGTATCTAGTTTTAGTTATATTAATACTATATTAGCTTTTATAACTATTGGAGTATATTATGGAGTATTAAATAAAACTGGAGCATATCAAGAATTAATTAATAAATTAAGTAATAAATTAAATAAACATAAAAATATTACATTAATAGGAATAGGAGTATTATTCTATTTAATTTCAGCATTAACTGGATTAAATTTAGTATTATTCTTTACATTACCGTTTATAGTATCAATTTTAATGAAGTTAAAATATAATAAACCAACTATATTTACTGCTACTATAGGATCAATGCTAATTGGTAGAGTAAGTTGTTTATTTGATAGTAATATTAATGGTTTGAATAGAATGTTATATCAAACTAAAGTTATGGATTTAGTTCCATCTAGAATTATTTTCTTTTTACTATTATTAATTGTTGTAATAGCAGTATTATTATTAACAGTTGAAAGGGAAGTAAGTAAGGAAGAAGAGATACCTTTACTTGAAGAAAGTGATAATAAAAAGACTAATTATATTCCAATTATAATTATTAGTTCATTTATTTTTATTATATTATCAGTATGTATGTATAATTGGTATTATATGTTTAATATTAAAACATTATCTGATGGATATAATAATATAATGGGTGCTAGTGTAAAAGAATATAGTTATATGAAAAATATATTTGGTATGACAGAAGAATTTGGATTCTGGTCTGGATTTACAATGAGTGCTTTATTAATATTAGGAACATTTATTATTAAGTTTATTTATAATATTAAATTTGATAAATATTTAGAAGGTATTAAAACAGGATTAAGTAAGATGTTACCTACAGTAGCACTTTCAATATTATGTTTAACTACTGTTGTATTATCAATTTATTATGGTGATAGTTTTATTTATTCTATTATTAATAGAGTATTAAGTATATTTGAAGAAAATGTTGTAGTAGGAACATTTATTAGTACATTTATTCATTCATTTGTAGTTAATGATTATTTTGCTACTATGACAACTATTTCACCAACATTAGTAACTATGTATGGTCAAGATAATATTAGTTTAATTACTTTAATAACTCAAATAACATATGGAATATCAAGTTTAATATCACCATTTAGTTTATATTTAGTAGCAGGTCTTTCTTATTTAGGAGTATCTTATACTAAATGGTTAAAATATATATTTAAAACATTAGTTGTAGTAGTTTTATTATCGATAATAATATTATTTATTACAGTTAGATTTTTTTAAGAGAATTTATTCTCTTTTTTTTTATGCTTATATGTGATAAAATTATAATAGGTGTTATAATGAAATACAGAATAGATGATACAGATTATGAAGTTCTAATTATTAAAAAAAATAATAAAAATACATATATAAGAATAAGAGAAGATTTAACTATAGTGGTTACAACAAATATATTAACAACAAAGAGATATATTATTAATTTATTAGAACAAAACGAAGATGCCTTAAAAAAGATGATTGATAAACAAAAGAAAAGTATGTTAAAGAAAGAATCATTTTGTTATTTAGGTAATCAATATAACATTGTAGAAGTTTCAATAATGGATGATGTTGAAATAGATGGTGACAATATATTTGTACCTAATAAAAAAGTATTAAATAAATGGTTAGATAAACAAATTAAGACAATATTTAAAAATAGATTAGATTATATATTTTCTATATTTGATGAAGTAAATACTTGTCCTACATTAAAAATTAGAAGTATGAAGACAAGATGGGGAGTATATAATAGAGTAAAACATAATATTACATTAAATAGTCATTTAATTGAGTATGAAATGGATAAAATAGATTATGTTATTATTCATGAATTAAGTCATGTTATACATTTTGATCATTCTAAAAATTTTTGGAATTTAGTTAGTAAGTATTGTCCTAATTATAAACAAATGAGAAAAGATTTAAAGGAGTAGTGATTATGAAAATATTAAAAAGAATTAGTTATGTAATTGTAATATTAATAACACTATTAGTACAAGTTTCAGCTCCTAATCAAAATGTTGATGCTGCTGCTAAAACATTAAGATCTATGAAGAATGAACTTGCAGAAAAAGAAGCTGCATATAAGAAAAATAAAGAAGAACAAGCAGCTACTAAAAATGAGATTAATAATACTACTAAAAAGATGAATTCTATAGCACAAGAAAAAATAGATATAGAAGAAGAAATAGATAGATTAAACGAAGATATTAAAAATTTAAATAAAGAAATAATTGATATGAATAAAGAAATAAAAGATATAATTAATTTCTATCAATTATCAACAACAGGAGATTCAGCTGAAATAGAATATTTTTTTGAAGCTAAAGATTTTACTGATTTTATATATCGTGTAGCTGTAGCTGAACAATTAAGTAAATATAATAAAAATAAAATAATTGAATATAATAAAAAGATAACTGAAAATGAAAAGAAGAAAAAGGATTTAGCACAAAAGAAAAAAGATTTAAGTGTTAAAGAAGCAGAATTAGAAAGTTATGCTACTAAACAACGTTCTTTATTAAGTAAAAGTCAAGAGGGGGCTTTATCTATAGAACAAGAAATAGCTGCTTTAAAAAAGACAATTGATTTATATCAAAATGTTTATAAATGTAAGTTAGATGAAACATTAGAACAATGTACTGCTGGTAAAATACCTGCTGGTTCAGTTTTGTATAGACCTATAGTATCAGGTAGAGTTACAAGTAATTATGGAAAAAGATCTTATAAACTAAATGGTAGATGGGTTAGTGATTTCCATTATGGTACAGATGTATCTGGTGCATATAAAACTAAAGTATTTTCATCAGGTAATGGTGTTGTAGCTGCTGTATTTAAAAGAAGTAGTTGTGGTGGTAATATGGTATATATTAATCACATTATAGGTGGAGTTAAATATTGTACTGCATATTATCATTTAGCATCTTATACTGTTAAAGTAGGTCAAGTAGTAACACCTGAAACTGTTATAGGATACCAAGGTGGATCTAGAAATGAATATTGGGATGGATGTTCAACAGGAACACATGTACATTTCTCTGTATCGAAAGGTAACTGGGGAACAACATATAGATCTTATAGTGGATTTATTTCTAAACAAATTAATCCTCGTAAAGTAGTTAACTTCCCAGCTGTTGGGGGTTCATTTAAAAATAAATATACTAAATATTAATCGACAATTATTTTATATATAATTACTATAATTATTATGGTGATTATATGAAAGTTAAATTAATTGATGAAGAACATGAAAAAGATTTAGAAGACGCTATAAATAGTTTTATAGAAGATAAAGAAATAGTTGATATTAAATATCAAGTTGGGGTATCTTTATTTAGTGATGAACAAATATATTGTTATAGTGCAATGATTATTTATGAAGAAACTTGTTAAATACAAGTTTTTTTTGTTTATTTAAATAAATTTTTGTACATTATATTCATAGAATGAAATAAGGAGGATATAATGTTTAATAAATTTAGTGATGAAGCATTAAGAGTTATATCTTTAGCTAAGAAAGAGATGTTAGAATTAAAACATCAATATTTAGGCACAGAACATCTTTTATTAGCCATGTTAAAAGTAGATAATAAAGTAAGTAAATATTTAAATAGTGAAGGTATAGATTATGATTTATTTAAAAATAAGATTATAGATATATTAGGAGTGGGAAAACAAGCAGAAGAATTAATTTTATATACTCCTGTTATTAAAGAAATATTTGAAAGAGCAATAGAATTAAGTGAAGATAATAATAATATAGTATCTATAGATAACTTATTTATTGGATTAATAGAAATAGGTGATTCTATAGCTTTTAGAACGTTAAAATCACTTAGTTTAGATATTGATACTATATATGATGAATTTAGCTTTAATGGGCCTAAAAAGAATGAAAATAAACATAGTATATTAGATGATATAGGTATTGATTTAGTAAGTAAAGCATTAAATAATAAATTTGATCCAGTAATAGGTAGAGAAAAAGAAATACATGATATTATTAGTATATTAACAAGAAAGAATAAATCTAATCCTTTATTAATAGGAGATGCTGGTGTAGGTAAAAGCGCTATTATAGAAGAGATTAGTAGATTAATTAGTATTAATGAAGTTCCTAATAAATTAAAGAATAAAAAAATAATTAATGTGGATATGTCAGCTTTAGTAGCAGGTACTAAATATAGAGGAGAATTTGAAGAAAAGATTAACAAGATTATCAAGATAGCAGAAGAAAATGATGACATAATATTATTTATAGATGAAATACATACTATTGTTGGTGCAGGAGGAGCGGAAGGCGCTATAGATGCATCTAATATATTTAAACCAGCATTAGCACGTGGAAATATAAAGTTAATTGGCGCTACTACTATTTTAGAATATAAAAAGTTTATTGAAAAAGATAGAGCACTAGATAGAAGATTTAAAAAAGTATTTATTAATGAACCTAACAATGTAAAAGATATTATATATAAATTAAAACCTATATATGAAAATTATCATAATGTAAGTATTAGTGATGAACTATTAGATTTAATTATTACACTTACAGATAAAAATATTCATGATTATAAGAACCCAGATAAAACAATTGATATATTAGATGAAGTGTGTGCTATAGCAGCTTTAAAAGGTAATTCCAATATAGATAGATATAATATATTATCTAATGAATTAAATGATATTATGACAAATAAAAAAGAAATGATATTAAATAATAATTTTAAAGAAGCATATAAACTTAAACAAAAAGAAAATATTATTTTAGATAAGTTAAATAGATTAGAATTAGTTATATCTACTAAGAAAATAAATAGGGTAACAAAAAAAGATATATATAATTTATTTGAAAGAAAAAGTAATTATATAAATAATATTATTAATAAGAATAAATTAATTAATATGATTACAAAAGATGTATTGGGTCAAGAATTACCAATAAATAAATTTGTCGATGCATATTTTGAAAGTATTAATAATGATAAAATTAATAGTATTTTATTAACTGGCCCTAGTGGAGTAGGTAAATCATTATTTATTAATTCATTAGTAAGCTATTCTAAGATGCATCTTATTAAGTTAGATATGAATGAATATAGTGATTCTACAAGTATTACTAAATTAATAGGTAGTAATCCTGGTTATATTGGTTATGATAATGATAATTATGTATTAAATGAGATAAGAGATTATCCATATAGTATATTATTATTAGATAATATTGATAAAGCTCATATGAATGTTATAAACTTAATTAAACAGATAATTAATAATAATTTTATTAAGGATAATAAAGGTAATAATATATATTTTAATAATGTTTTATTAGTTATGACAGCCACTATAAATACTAGAAATACATTAGGATTTGGTATACGTAAAGTAGACAGTAAAGTAGATGAATACATAGATAACTCATTAATTAGTATTATAGATTATCAAATAAAATTTAATAATTTAGATAGAAAAAATGTAGTTGATATTATAAAAAAATATAGTAAAAATGAATTGAAACATAGAGAAATAGAAGAAATGTTAAAGAAAATTAATTATGGCGAAAAAGGGGTAAAAATGGTCGAAAATATGATAAAAAAGTACGAGAATGATAAAAAAATAAAAAAAAATATCAAAAACTATTCTAAAAATTAATTTTATGATATAATGATTATGATATGAAGGTGAGAATAAATGGATGTATTAGAAACTGTGAAAATTAATTTAGATTCTAATTCAGCTTTAACTGAAGAAGTTAAAGAGCAAATATTTGAACTTATAGTTCTATTCCATCAAACATTTCCAAATGTTAGTTTAAATACTTTAAATGATAGAATTAAAGATGTTAAAGTTGGAAAGATTACTATATACGAAAGAAAAGGACCAGTAGTATATGATGCATTAAAAAATGAAATACTATTAAGTCGTAATTCTTTAGAAAAAGATGAATATGATATTAGACACTTAATGATGAAAGGTGTTTTAGGACTTATATCTGCAGGAGATAACTTCTTTGGATTTAATAAAAATGATAGTTTATATGCATTAAACTTAGGATTTACTGAAATGCTTGCTAATATGTTAGTAGGTAATGAAGGTAAATGTGATTATGAAGAAGAGTTAATCGCAACTAATTTAATTAGTCAAATAATTGGTAGAGATACATTATTTGATGCATATTTTAATAATGATGCTGAAACAGTATATAAAAAATTATTAGAGGCGGAGGTAGACTAATGGCTGTAACAAAGACAGAAAGCGCTATGGGATTATTAAATTACAATTTACAATCTAGACAAAGTAGAACAGATAGTTCTATAGGGTTAAGTGATTCTTATCCAACTGCTGTTAAACAAATTATTGATATATTTTCAAATGGAGTTACTAAAGGAAAATATAGTGAAGCAACAATATCTGAATTTAATGAACAATTAAGTTTAGTTAGTGTTATGGATAATAAAGGATTATATAAAGGTATAGATAGTTTACCAGTATACTGTGGACAATTAACACAAGTATCTACTTATGAAAATAATAATACAATGGTTAGATAACTAACCATTTTTTTATTGTTTATTAATTCTAATTATGATAGAATTAGTTAGAGGTGTTTTATTATGACAAATAAAGAATTAGCTGATTTATTATTACCTGGTGTATCTAGTGATATAGAATTTTATGAAAAGAAATATCCAAAACGTAATTTAAGTGAAAAAGCTATTGTAACAAGATTTGCTCCAAGTCCAACTGGATTTGTACATATGGGATCATTATTTGCTTCATTTATTGAAAAGAAAGCTGCTAATGATACAGATGGTGTATTTTATTTAAGAATTGAAGATACAGACCAAAAAAGAGAAGTTGAAAATGGTGTTACAGGAATTATTAATGATTTAAAGAACTTTGATATTACTATAGATGAAGGTATGATATCTGAAACTGAAGGAAAAGGAGAATATGGTCCTTATATCCAAAGTGAAAGAAAAGAAATATATCAAACTTATGTTAAACATTTAATTGAAGAAGGTTTAGCATATCCTTGTTTCTGTTCACATGAAGAAATAGAAGAAACTAGACAAATACAAGAAAAAAGAAAACAAAGAATTGGATATTATGGAAGATTCGCTGTATGTAGAAGATTAACTCCTGAAGATATTAAAGCTAAAGTAGAAGCAGGAGAACCATATATTATTAGATTTAAATCACCTGGTAGTTTTGATAATAAAATTAAAGTACATGATTTAGTAAAAGGAGATATTGAATTTCCTGAAAATGATATGGATTTAGTTATCTTAAAATCTGATGGTTTACCAACTTATCATTTTGCTCATGCTATAGATGATCATTTAATGCATACTACACATGTTATAAGAGGGGATGAATGGGTTAGTTCATTACCAATACATGTTCAATTATTTAAAACATTAGGTTTTGAAGCTCCTAAGTATGCTCATTTATCACCTATAATGAAAGAAGAAGATGGTAAAAAGAGAAAGTTAAGTAAAAGAAAAGATCCAGAAGCTGCTGTTAGTTATTATCATGAAAAGGGTATCCCAGTAGAAGCAGTTAAATTATATTTAATGACTATTGCTAATACTAATTTTGAACAATGGTATGATTGTAATAAAGATAAAACTTTAGATGATTTTAAATTTGATTTTAAAAAAATATCTAGTAGTGGAGCTTTATTTGATGTAGATAAATTATATAATATATCTAAAAATTATATTAGTTATTTAAAAGCTACTGAAGTATATGACGGTGCTTATACTTGGGCTTCAAATTATGATTTAGAGTTTAAAAAGATATTAGAAGATCATAAAGAATTTGCTATTAACTTATTTAATATTGAAAGAGAACAAAAGAAACCAAGAAAAGATTATTCTTGTTATAGTGAAATTAAATCATTAATATGGTATATGTTTGATGAATTATATACTGGTGATATTAATTATGAATTTCAATCTATTACAGATAAAGAAGAAATATCTAGTATTTTAAAATTATATATTGAAAAATATTATGATATAAATGATGATAAAGAAACTTGGTTTAATAAAATGAAAGATTTAGCAAGTGATTTAGGATATGCTAGAGAAGTTAAAGAATATAAAGAAAATCCAGATAATTTTAAAGGACATGTAGGAGATATAAGTATGGTTTTAAGAGTTGCTTTAACTAGTAAATCAATGACTCCAGATTTATATGAAATAATGAAATTATTAGGAATAGATAAAATTAAAGAAAGATATAGTAAATTTATTTAACTATATCTTTTTTTTACATTTTTTTAACTTTATATAAATTATAATAATATAAATTGTTTTTTTAGTTTAATATTAGGTGATATATGGAACAAATAATATTAGATTATGAAAAATTAATTTATTCTATTATGAAATATTTTAAAGATTATCCACATAAAGATGATTTATATCAAGTAGGGTGTATTGGACTTATTAAAGCATATAATAATTATAATTCTACTTATGATTGTAAATTCTCTACATATGCATATCAATATATATTAGGTGAGATGCGTAAAATAGTTAGGGAAGATAAGGGGATTAAAATAAGTAGAAATATTTCTAGATTATATCAAGAGATAGAGTTTACTAGTAACTACTTAGAACAAAGATATATGAGGAAACCTACAACAAAAGAGATAGCTGATGTACTTAGTATTGATGAATACTTAGTTATAGAAGCAATTAATAGTACTAATACATTATTAGATATAGATGAAGTATATGATAATAATTTTCATAGTAGTAATGATGAAGTATTTATGTTGAAAGAAGAATTAAAGAAACTTAGTAGTCAAGAGTTAGATTTAATTAGTAAAAGATATATGGAAGATTTAACACAAAAAGAGGTAGCGACACTCTTAGGAATGAGTCAAGTACAGGTATCTAGAAAAGAACATAAAGTTTTAGAAAAACTAAAAAAACAATTAATTTGAAAAAAATCTTGAAAAGAGATTTTTTTTATGGTAATATTAATATGTAGTCAATTTTGGAGTAGTACTCAAGAGGCTGAAGAGGCGCCCCTGCTAAGGGTGTAGACCGGGCAACTGGTGCGAGAGTTCAAATCTCTCCTGCTCCGCCATTTAAAAATTACTAGTCATATGACTAGTTTTTTGTTATAATATTAGTAGGTGATAATATGAGTAAGATAAAAATACCTAAGTATACTTTAGGCGAAGAATTAATGAACGCTATTACACATGGGGTAGGAGCTATATTAGGAATAGTAGCACTAGTATTAACTTTAATAGAAGCAATTAAAGGTGGTAATAGTTTAGCTATATTAGCAGCTTCATTATATGGTAGTAGTATGATTATAATGTATTTAATTAGTTGTTTATATCATTCTTTTAGTCCGAGAATAACAGCTAAAAAAGTATTTAGAGTATTAGATCACTGTGATATCTATGTCTTTATAGCAGGTTCATATACACCATATTGTTTATGTGTTATTGAAGGATTAAAGGGTTGGATAATGTTCTCTGTTGTTTGGGTATGTGCTATTGTAGGAGTTTTATTAAATTCTATTAACTTAGAAAAATTTAAGAAACCTTCTTTTGCACTATATCTAATTATGGGATGGTCTATAATATTCTCAATTAATACAATATTTGATAATTTAGAATCAGTAGGAATATTACTATTATTCTTAGGTGGTGTAGTATATACTGTAGGAGCTATATTATATGGAATAGGTAAAAAGAAAAAATACTTACATTCTATATTCCATTTTTGTGTATTAATAGCGTCTATTTTACAGTTTTTCAGCATATATTTATATGTTTTATAAAAATAACATTTAGTGTTATTTTTTTATGTTATAATATTATTTAGTGAGGATGTGACATAATGTTTAGAAGATTTTTAGCTTATTTTTTTGATACTATGTTAATACTTTTATGTGTTCAAATAATAAGTAATAATAGTTTTATAAATAGAGATATAGATAAATATATGGAGGTTAATACTACATATGTAGAAAAGAATAGTTTATTTTCTGATGCTACATTAGATATTGATGATATATATGATGATAAAGAAGTAACTAAGGAAGAAAGAGAAAAATTTAATAAAGAATATAAAGATATCAATTTAGAAATAAAAGAAAATGATAAATTAGAGGATGTATTAAAATTACATAATATTGAATATTTAAAATTTACAAATAATAATAATTATTTATTAACTAAATATAATATGATAGGTAATATAGCAACTATTATATTATTTATAATATATTTTGGTTATATTCCATATGTATTTGATGGACAAACTTTGGGTAAAAAAATATTTAAATTAAGAGTAGAATCAATTGATGATAAAGAATTATCATTAAGACAAATGATGATTAGATCACTTATATATACAGGAGTAGTATTTAGTACTTTAGAAATAATATTATTCTTCATATTAAAACAAAATATATATATGAGTGTAGATATGGTAATTGTCTTTATAGCATCTTCAGTAGAAATGGCCTGTTATTTAACAGTATTATTTAGACAAGATCATAGAGGATTACATGATTTATTAACTCATACTAAAGTAATTGATTTAAAACAAGAAATATTAGTAGAAGAATAAAAAAGGTGATATTATGAAAAAACTTTTATATATAGTATTAATATTAATAACTATTATTCCATATAATGTAATGGCTATTAATTCTAAGAATGCTATATTATATAATTATGATACTAATGAAGTATTATATTCTAAGAATCCAGATCAAAAAGTATCTATTGCTTCAATGACTAAAATAATGACTTGTATTGTTGCATTAGAACGTATTGATAATTTAGATGAAAAGGTAAAAATGACTAGTCCTATGTTTTATAGATTAGTAGAAGAAAATGCTTCAGTAGCTGGTTTTCGTATTGGAGAAACAGTAACATATAGAGACTTATTATATGGGCTTATGTTACCTAGTGGAGCAGATGCAGCTCAAGGATTAGCTATATTAACTTATGGTAGTACTGATAACTTTGTTAAAGCTATGAATAATAAAGCTAAAGAAATAGGACTTAAAAATACTAGATTTGCTAATCCTACAGGTTTAGATAATAAAAATAATTATTCTACTGTAGATGATGTAGCTACATTATTAAAATATAGTTTAAATAATAATGAATTTAAAAAGATATTTACTACTAAAAAATATGTAACATCAAATAAAAAGCATACTTTTAAAGCTACTATTACTAAAGTAAATTTAGATACTTCTTTAATAAAAGGAGATAAGACAGGTTTTACATATGATGCTGGTTTATGCATGGCTAGTATATCTAATAAAGATAATGTAAATTTATTATTAGTTACTGCTAGAGCGCCATATCAAAATAGAAGAACTACTCATGTAGAAGATGCTAATTACTTATATAATTATTACTATAAAAATTATAGTTATAGAAAAGTTTTAAATGTAAATGATTTAATTACAACAATTAATTTAGAGGACGGTCGTACTATTGAATATTATAGTGGTAAGACTAGTGAGAAATATTTAAAAAATGATTGTGTCTTAACTAAGAATTATGAAGGTGTAACTGATCAAACTTATGATAATAAAATAGGTGATAAGTTAGGTAAATATACAGTTAAATGTGATGATAAAGTAGTATATGAACAAGATGTATTTGTTACAGTTAAAATAAATAAAGAAAAAGAAATAAATTATATACCTTATATAATTATAGGTGTTTTATTATTATTTATTCTTATAGGTATTATTATATTAATTATTAGGGTGGTTAGAAATGTATCTATTAAAAGAAGAAGAAATAAAAAAATCTCTAACAAAAATTAATAAGAAAAAGTATTTTGAAGATTGGTTTAATATAGTTAAACCAATTTTACTTACTAAGGAGTTTCAAGTTAGAAGGATGTTTTCTCATCATAAAGAAAGTGTATGGGATCATTCAATAGACGTATCTTATAAATCTTATGTATTAGCTCGTGCTTTTAGGTGTTCTACTTATAAAGCATCTATAGGAGGTTTATTACATGATTTTTATCCTCATTGTTGGAGATATTCTAAAAAGTTAGAACAATATGATTCTAGTTATTTAGATGGATTATATGATAAAAAGAAATTTTTTAAGAAACATGGTTTTGTACATGCTAAAGAAGCTTCTATAAATTATTTAAAATATTTTAAAGAATATGAAGATGAAATAGTAACTGATTGTATTGAAAAGCATATGTTTCCTTTAAATATTAGATTACCAAAATACAAAGAAAGTTGGATAGTAACTATATCTGATAAAATAGATTCTATATTAGATATACCAATCATATTATTTTATTTAATTAAGAAGGGATAGAATATGAATTATATATTATTATTTTTTATATATGGATTTATGGGGTGGATAATAGAAGTAATATATACTTTTATTACTGATAAAAGATTAGTTAACAGAGGTTTTTTAATTGGACCTATATGTCCTATATATGGAGCAGGTTGCGTTTTATTAATCTTATTATTAGATAGTTATAAAAATGATTTCTTTGTATTATTTTTAGGTTCAGTATTTATTTGTTCTATATTAGAATATTTAACTAGTTATTTTATGGAAAAAATATTTAATGCTAGATGGTGGGATTATAGTTATATGAAATATAATATAAATGGTCGTATATGTTTAGAGACTATGCTTCCATTTGGTATATTAGGTTCTGTAATAATTAATTTTATTAATCCAAAATTAGTAAATATTATAGATAAGATAGATATAAATATAATTAATGTATTTGTTATATTGTTGCTATTAATATTTATATTAGATATTGTAATATCTTGTAGTGTTGTATCAAAACTTAAAAAGACATTAAAGATAACAGGGGATAATACAGAAGAAATTAAAGAAAAAATTAAGAGTATATTTATTAATCGTTCCTTTTTATATCGACGTTTATTTAGAGGATTCCCACAATTATTTTTAAATAAAATAAATATAAATAAATTAGAACAATTAAGAAAAGATATTGTTAAACAAATAAAAGAAAAGACTAAGAATAATTCTTAGTCTTTTTAAAATCTTCCCCAATTTTTTTCATACCATATCATAAAAGCACCAATTAAACCAGGAGAAAAAACTATAATTAATGGAATTATACCAATACCCTCAGATTTCTTTAATACTACTGTTACAATAATTAAATCTATTATTATTAAAGCAATACCAATTAGTACTTTATAATTAATATTTCTCATAAACATAATAACACCTAGTTTCCATATAAACTCTTAGATAATAAATCTAAATTTTCATACATTATAGTATTATAATTTTTATTATTTTTTCTTTCTTCATCAGTTAAAGTATATAAAGTATGTAATTCTATAACCTCAACATTATATTTAGAAACAAAGTTTGTAATTGTTTTATTTAATTTTTCACCTTTTTTAACATATATATATTTAATTTTACCATCTTTAATTAACTCTTCAGCATCATAAATATTCTTTTTACTTAATTTATCACTTTCTTCTAACGAAATAACATTTAAACCATATTTTGATAAATATGCATATAAATCATTACCAACAATAATTGTTTTATTATTTGCTCTTGTTATTGTATCTCTATAATCAGCATCTATTTTTATTAAATTTAATTTTAAATTTTTATAATTATTTTTAATATCTTTTAAAAGTAGGGAAGAAGAGATATATTCTTCAAATCCTTTTTTTACATTATTTGCCATAGTAAGTAAATTCATTGGATCTAACCATAATTCTTCAATACCATTTGTATAAGCTAAACTTTGTGATACATCTACTATTTTTAATTTATTATTATAAGAATTCATTTTATATAAATATTCTTTTTCTTGTTCACTTTCACCATTAAAAATAAATATGTTAGTTTTACTATAATCTTTTAATAATTTATCTGATACTTTATAATTTTGATCACTACCATTTGGATATATACTTGTAATATTTGAATTACTTCCATATATACTAGATGTTATATATTCAACTGGATATATAGTTGTTTTTATTTCATATTTTTCACTTGATGTAGAATTTGTACATCCACACAATATTAATCCTATTAAACTAATTAATAATAATTTACCTTTTTTCATTTTTATCCTCCTTAATAACAGGATCATATCCACTAGTTCCCCAGGGATTACACCTTAATATTCTTTTAATAGCTAATATAGTACCTTTAAATGATCCATAATAATTAATAGCGTCTATAGCGTAATTGGAACATGTTGGAATATGTCTACAACTATTGTGCCATGGACCAGGTATTTTTTGATATATTTTAATTAATGATATTAATATTTTTTTCATACTAGCACCATACTAATTATACTAAATATGATAAAAAAAATAAACCCTTATTAAGTTGTGAATAATAAATTAATATGGTATAATTTGTAGCGGGTGAAGTATATATGGAATTATTAAAAAGACTAAATATACCTTACACTAATTTAGAATTATATGATAGAGCATTAACTCATACTTCATATGCTAATGAATATAATACTGTTAGTTATGAGAGATTAGAGTTTTTAGGAGATGCTGTATTAGAACTTATTATTAGTGAATATTTATATAAGACTAGTAAAGAATCAGAAGGAAAAATGACTAAATTAAGAAGTAGTTATGTTTGTGAAAATGCTTTATATGAATATTCATGTCTACTAGGTTTAAATGAAGAATTAAAATTAGGTAAAGGTGAATTAGAAAGAGATGGAAAACATAATAAGACTATAGTTGCTGATATATTTGAATCATTTATAGGCGCTATATTCTTAGATTGTGGTTTTGAAGTTGTTAAAAAATTTATTTATGATAATGTTATTCCTTTAATAGAAAATAATAGTATAGATTTTATAGAAGATTATAAATCTGTATTACAAGAATTAGTTCAAACTGATAGAAAGAGTTTAGAATATGTGGTAGTTAATGAAGAAGGACCTGCACATGCTAAAACATTTGAAGTAATTGTTAAAATAGATGATATTATATATGGACAAGGAGTAGCACATAGTAAAAAAGAAGCAGAACAATTAGCTGCTAAAAGTGCTTTAAAGAAATCAGAAGATGGAAAACAATAATATAATAGAATCAGTATTTAATGAAATAAGAAGTGAAGCATTAAATAATGAAATAATATTAAAGGAATATGAAGAAGGTATAGGTCTATTAGATACACCAGTAAGAATAGGATTTGTATTTAATGAAGAAAGAGAAGGATATATATCTTTAAAATCTAATGATGAAGTTAGATTTTACAAATTATTAAAAGAATATGCATATAATGCTTTAATTTTTTATGGATTAGAACCAAATAGAAATAATATAAAGAAAGTAATAACATATTTATTATCTAACGTAGCTAATTATGAATTAGATGATTTAAATTCCTTTTTAGAAAAAAGAATTAACTTTTTTATTGAAGATAGTTTAAAGTTTAAAAAAGTATCTAATCCATGTAGTTTAGGTAATATAATAGGTTATGTTGATAATCAATCTATATTACAAGAAACACCATTATGTTTTAAATCATCATTTATAGATGGTGATAAAAGATATAATTTACCACGTATTAGTTTTGGAATAGATAATAATACTTGTTATATATATGCTATTCAAAATAAAGATGTGTTAAGTGAAGATTTACAAGATAGTAATTATAATGAATTAGTACATAGAACAATGAGAACTATTAATAGTGGTGTTAAAAAATATCGTAATGTTACACCATCATTTGTAATAGCGTTAACTTATTTTATTTCATATTTAAATCAAAATAATATTACTAATATAAGAACTATTCCTAGTATGCCTACTAGAATAGAAAATAGAAAATTAGTAAATAAATATAAAGTTAATAGAATGATTAGTAAAGGTACAATTACTAGTGATGTTGAAGAATTTAAAGAACAATTAGAAAATAAAAGAATAAATGATGTATATAATGCTACTAAAAAGTTTTCTGATTGTTTTGAAAGATTAAAAGTGCATTTTAGTGGTATTTTTATAGAAAATGTAGAATTAACGGATGAACTTTTATTAGAGGTTTCATCTTTAGTAACAAGTAATGAACTATTAAGAGAGATAGTTGCAGAAAGTGAAACAGATATGATAAAATAAAGAAGAAATGGAGAGATAGTCATGGGAAGATTTCCTAATATAGCAGCTGCTAAAGCTAAGACAGGAGCAGCAAAAGGAAAATTATATGGTATGTATGCCAAAGAAATTTATCAAACAGCAAAAAATGGTGGAGTAACTCCAGAAGGTAATCCAGCATTAAAAAGATTAATAGATAAAGCTAAGAAAGATCAAGTGCCTACAGATGTTATTAATAGAGCAATTGAAAAAGTTAGTAGTGGAGCAGATGAATCATATTCAAGTGCTACATATGAATTATTTGGGCCAGCTGGTTCTACTTTAATTGTTGATTGTTTAACAGATAACGTTAATAGAAGTGTTAGTGATGTTAGAGCTGTAGTTAATAAATGTCATGTTAAAATGGGAAACATTGGTAGTGTATCTTATATGTATGATAATGTATGTGTTGTATCATTTAAAGGATTAAGCGAAGAAGATACATTAGATGCATTAATTATGGAAGATGTAGAAGTAGAAGATATCGAAACTGAAGGAGATAACGTAATAGTATATGGTAAACCTACAAGTTTATATGATATTAAAAAAGCTATTGAATCTAAATTACCAAATGTTGATTATGAATTAGACGAAATAACTTGGTTAGCTAAAGAAAAAATCGATTTAACTGGTGAAGATGCTGAATTATTTAATAAGCTATTAGCTATGTTAGATGAAGTAGATGATGTACAAAATGTATATCACAATGTTAATATTTAAGAACTTTAAAAGTTCTTTTTTTTATGTTATACTTAATAATAGGTGGAGTATGAAAAATATAAAAACAGATTCAACAATGTGGCTTGATTTTTTATCTTTTATATTATGTCCAGCTTTTATAATATATTCTTCATTAAGATTAAAAGAAAGCATATTTAGTCAAAATATAATCTTAATGTTATTATTCTTTGTAAGTATTATTATAAGTGCTGTTACATTTTATAAGGTATTTAAAAAAGAAAAATTAGGTTATAGTTTAATACAAATATTTAGTATTTTATGTTATTTAGTAACTTTAATAGATATTATTATTAAAAATAAATTATTTAATATTATATTTATAATTATTATGGTAATAGTTAGTATTATATTATTAGGATTTAATTATTTATATCTATTAAAAAGAAAAGATATATTTAGAAAACATAATTTAGCGCATATAAAGAAATGTCCAGGATGTAAAAGAATTATACCAATTCATATGACATCGTGTGGTAAATGTAATTATAAGGAGGATTAGTATGGCTACAATAGAAAATGTAACTTTAATAGATGATATAAGAAAAGATGCTTTATTATTAATGCAATCAAGAGGTATTAGTTATGAAGAAGCTTTTGATTTAGCTCGTGAAAATTTAATAGGTAAATCAAATGTAACTGAATTTGAAGCCAAAAAATTTGATGTAGATTTAGAAGATGATTTAGTTATAACTGAAGATATATTTGAAGAAATAAAAGATGTAGAAGATTCTAGTATTCCTTATTATTTAGAAATAGTAGAAAAAGAATTACAAGGAGTAGTTAATCCTAAGGATTATACTAATGACCAAATTAAAGCTATAGTAGTTGCTCATCAAATGGGAGCAGATTTAAAAAAATTTATATCAAATATTTATTCTCCTGAACAAATTAATTTTATAGCAATATTACAAGTAACAGGAGAAGATATATCTAGATATATAAATAATAGTAATTTTGATATTAATGATGAAACATTAATAGTTTATGGTAAAGACCAAATTAAAGAATTAGCGCAAGATATGAATATGGAAAAATAAGATTATTATATAATAATCTTTTTTTATAACTTAAAGTTATATACCTCATATCTAATATGTATTTTACTATTATTAATTATTAAAATATAATTTATTTAGAGGTGATGATATGAGTAAAATAGATTTACATATTCATTCGATTTATTCGGATGGTGATAATAGTCCAGCCCAAGTTTATCAATTAATTAAAGATAAAAAAATTAAGACTTTTTCTTTAACAGATCATGATGAAATTATGGGAACTAGAGAAATGAAAAAAATAGTAGATGCAGATAATAGTGATATTATGTTTATACCAGGAGTAGAATTAACTGCAAAAGTAGATCATGGTAGAATGCATATATTAGGTTATGATTTTAATCCTGATGATGAAACAATGATTAAAGTATTAAAAGATAAAAAAGAATTAGATATATATAATTTTATGTTACAAAAAGATTTATTAACTAAAGAATTTAATATATCATTTGATAGTGAAGATATAGATAATATATTAGCTAGAGTAGGAAATATAGGTAGAGTAGATTTAGCTCTATTACTTGTTAAATATGGAATAGTAAGTAGTGTTAAAGAAGCATTTAATATATATTTAAATCCAGTATATGAAATTGTTAGAAAAAATAAAAAAGGTTTATCTATAGAAGAATGTTATAATTTAATCAAAAATGCAGGTGGGTTAGTATCTTGGGCACATCCTAATAGTTATGCTAAAGATGAAAAAGAACTAGAAGAATGCATAAAATACTATAAAAGTATTGGATTAGATGCTTTAGAGTGTTATCATATACATATAGATGAGGAATATAGGAATATATTACTTAGATTAGCTAATAAATATGATTTACTTGTATCAGGTGGTACAGATTACCATGGATTATCTGTTAAACCAGATGTAGAGTTAGGTACAGGTATAAATAATAATGTTAATATAGATGAATTATCAATAGTAGATCATATTAAATTAAAAAGAATAAGTAAATAGAGGTGACATATGGTTGATTTAGAATTATATAAAATATTTTATGAAGTAGCAAAAACTGGTAATATTACACAAGCATCATATAATCTAAATATATCTCAACCAGCTGTTACCAAACATATTAAAAATTTAGAATTTCAATTAGGTTGTTCATTATTTATAAGAAATAGAAAAGGTGTTTTATTAAATGATAATGGTAAGAAATTATATTTATATGTAAAACAAGCTTTATCATTAATAACTGATGGTGAAAGAGTTATTAAAAGAATGAATGACTTAGAAAAAGGTAAATTAAAAATAGGAATATCAACAACCTTAACAAAGAAATTTTTGTTAAAATATATAAAAACTTTTCATAAATTATATCCTAATATAATTATTGAAATAAGTACTGACCCTACAAGTGAATTAAAAGAAAAATTAAGGGATGGTAAAATAGATTTTATATTAGCTAAAATGCCTGGTTATCAAGAACATGATTTAGAATATGAAGAATTTGGTAAACTAGAAGATGTATTTGTAGTAAATAAGGATTATCCGGATTTAATTAATAATGAAGTAACAATAAAAGAATTAATTGAATATCCTATATTACTTCAAAAACAACCATCAAGTTCTAGAGAATTTATTGAAGATTATTTTAAAGAAAATAATGTTGTAGTTAAAAGTATAATGGATATAGCTAGTTCTAATTTACTAATTGATTTTGTTAAAATAGGATATGGAGTAGGGGTAGTAACTAAACAATATGTACAAGAAGAATTAAATAATAAAGAATTATTTGAAATAAATGTTACACCTAAATTAAAAGTAAGAAATTTTGGTATTATAAAATTAAAAGATAATATTTTATCTAAGAGTGCAGAAGTTATGATTAATCTTATAAAAGAGGAGTTATAACTTCTTTTAAATTACTAAAATATATGGTATAATTTAATATAGTGGAGTGATAACATGAATAAGAATGGGATGAATGTAAATAAAGATATAGAATCAGATGTAGTTAAATCACTAATAGATGTTAACGCTATTAATAATGTTGGAACTACAAGTTCAAATTCTATGTTTAATAAATATTTAAATAAAATTAAAAGTAATAAAAAAGTACTTATAGGTGGAATTATACTAATTGTTATAGTTATAATAGTTGGATTCTTATTACTAAATAATAAGAAGAAAGTAGAAGAAGATAAGAAATTAACAATTTATGAAGAAGCATATAAGAATATGGAATTTAATGAAAATAAAGATCTAAAAAAATTAAAATGTAGTAAGAAAACTACAGGGGAAGATTTAGAAATTCAAGAAGAAGAAACTAAAGTATATTATTTTAATGGAAATGAAATAGATACTTATATATTCCATAATTATGTATCATTAAGTGAAGAATATGAAGATTATTTTAGTACTATGTATAATGAATATAAAAAATCTATTACTAATGATTATAAATATGATAATGTTAAAACTGGTTTAACAGATAGAGAAAGAGAATTATTAATTACAGTTATTGTAGATAATAAAAGTACAAGTGAAAATAAACTTGGAACACCAGCATTTATAAATTATGAGGATGCTAAAAAATCCTTAATAGATAATGGCTATGTATGTGAATAATAAAAAAATTAAAAATTTTTCAAAAAAGTATTGCATATTATAAAAAAATAGGTTATACTTTAATAGTCATTGAAAAAAAGCGTTGTGCTTTTCAATGGGCCTGTAGCTCAGTTGGTTAGAGCGCACGCCTGATANNAGGTCGATGGTTCAAGTCCATTCAGGCCCACCATTTTCTGGCCCGTTGGTGAAGTGGTTCAACACACATGCCTTTCACGCATGCATTCATGGGTTCAAATCCCGTACGGGTCACCAATTTGAAATTAACAGTCGAAAGACTGTTTTTTTTGCCTAATTTTGTATATAAAACAAAAAAACGACTTAATAGTCGTTTTATTATTTAAATGGTGACCCCTTAGGGATTCGAACCCTAGACCCACTGATTAAGAGTCAGTTGCTCTACCAACTGAGCTAAGGAGTCATCTGAATACGTATTTAATTATAGCACCATTTTTTAAAAAAGAAAAGTAAAAATGTATATAATTCTAAAAATATTTCATATTAAATCTAGGAGGAAATATGGATAGGGTTAAATATAAAGAATTAATTAATAAATATAATGTAAAAGAAAATAGACTATATAATGCATTATTAGCTTTACTAGCTGGTGGTACATTAGGCGTATTAGGACAATTATTAATAGATATATATACTTTAGTATTAAATATTCCTACACAAGATGCTCAAGTATTTATGTCTATTACTTTGGTATTTCTAGGTTGTTTATTAACTGCTATTGGAGTATTTGATAAATTAGTCGCACTATTTAAATGTGGTTTGATAATTCCTTCTACAGGTTTTGCTCATTCAATGATGAGTTCTACTATGGAATATAAAAGAGAAGGTTTAGTTACAGGAATGGGCGCTAATATGTTTAAATTAGCAGGTACTGTAATTATGATGGGTGTAGTTAGTGCATACTTTTTTGGAATCTTAAGATGGATCTTTTTAGGAGGTTAATATGACATTTAAATATAATGATGTTTATTTAGAAGAAGTATCTTCAGTAGCAGGACCATTAGAAGAACAAGGACCATTAGGTAAAAATTATGATATTACATATAAAGATTATTATGTAGGAATGAATACATGGGAACAAGCTGAAAGTAAAATGTTAGTTGATAGTGTAGATGCTTTATTATATAAAGTAAATAAATTAAAACAAGATATAGATGTTCATATATCTGGAGATTTACTTAATCAAATTGTATCTACTAATTATGCTAGTTTATCTATTAATATTCCATTAATAGGAATATATGGAGCTTGCTCAACTAGTTGTTTAGGATTAATAATAGGAAGTAATATGGTTGATAAAGGTCAAGTTAAGAATGCTATTGTAAGTACATCTTCACATAATAATAGTGCTGAAAAACAATTTAGATATCCTGTTGAATATGGAAATATTAGAAGAAAAATGAGTACATATACAGTTACTGGTGCTGCTAGTTTTTTACTTTCAAATAAAAAAAGTTATATTAAAGTAGAAAGTTCTACTTTAGGTAAAGTATGTGATTTAGGAGTTAAAGATGCCAATAATATGGGAGCTGTTATGGCACCAAGTGCTGCAAAAACTATATATGAACATTTAAAAAGTTTAAAAAGAGAAGTTAATTATTATGATTTAATATTAACAGGTGATTTAGGTATATATGGTAAGAAAATATTAAGAGAGTATATGAAAGTTGAATATAATATTGATCTTAATAATCATGATGATGCAGCATGTATGATTTATGATATAGATAAACAACCTGTATTTGCAGGTGGATCAGGTCCTTCTTGTTTACCATTAGTATTTAATAGTTATATTTATAAACAAATGTTAAAGGGTAAAATTAGAAGAGTATTAATTGTTGCTACTGGAGCATTACTTTCTACGACAATGGTTAATCAAAAATTATCTATTCCTAGTATAAGTCATGCTGTTAGTTTGGAGGTATCAGATGATTTATTTTAATGCATTTATCTTTTCAGGTTTAATATGTATGTTAGGACAAATAATATTAGATAATACTAAATTAACACCTGGACATATTACAAGTATATTTGTTGTTGTAGGTACATTTTTAGATGTATTTGATATATATGATAAATTTGTAGTTTGGGCAGGAGGAGGAGCTTTAGTACCAATTACTAGTTTTGGACATTCTCTTTGTCATGGTGCTATGGCAGCATCATCAGATCAAGGTATAATGGGATTATTTATGGGAATGTTTGATTTAGCATCTTCTGGTATTGTAGCAGCTATTTTATTTTCTTTTGTATTTAGTTTATTTTTTAAAGCTAGAGATTAAAAAAGACATAAGTCTTTTTTTTTATTCATATAATTTAATATGATGGAATATTTATTAGATAGTAAATTTAAAATTATTATTACAGATAGTTATATAAATATAATTAATTATAAAGATTTAATAAGTATAAATAGTAATAATATAATATTAAAATATAGTAATGGTAGTATTAATATTAAAGGTAAAGATTTACTTATTACTAAGTTATTAGATGAAGAATTATTAATTAAAGGAAATATTAGTAATATTGAATTTAGGTGATAATATTAAACTAGTTAATAAATATAGTTATGTTAAATTTAAACNNNTAATTCTAATTCTTTAGATTCTCTTTTTAAATATATGATGTAAATAAAGTATCTTCGGATACTTATTATTTGATTATAAAAAAAGAAGATTATAAAAAAGTTAATAAACTATATAATTTTATATTTATATCTAATTTAGGGATTAGTAACTTTATATTTAAATTAAAAAAATATTATATGTTTATAATAGGATTAATAATTAGTTTAATATTTGTATTTATATTAAGTAATATAATATTCAAAGTAGAAATTATATCTAATGATAAAGATTTAGTTAATAGATTAACTAATAGTTTAGATAAATATGATATTAGTCCTTATCATTTAAAAAGAGAATATAAAGAATTAGAATTAATTAAAAATAAAATATTAGAAGAATATAAAAGTGAGATAGAATGGTTAGAAATAAATAGAGTAGGTACTAAATATATAGTAAAATTAAATCCTAGAATATTAAATAGTGAAACTAAAAAATATAAGTATCAACACTTAGTAGCACGTAAAAACGCTAATATATTAAGTATGGATATAAAGAGTGGGCAAATAATGAAGGATAAGTATAGCTATGTAAAAAAAGGGGATATTATTGTTAGTGGTTATACATATTTAAATGATGAAATAAAAAGTACAGGAGTAGCACTAGGAAAAGTATATGGAGAAGTATGGTATATTACTAAAGTAAAATATCCATTTAATTATTATAAGAAATATAAAACAGGTAATAAAAAAGAATATATAAGTATTAAAATATTTAATAAAGAAATAGACCTATTTAATTTTAATCCATTTAATGATAAAATAAGTATAGAGGATACAATATTAAAAAATAATATTTTACCTATAAGAATTGTTAAAAAAGTAGATGAAGAAGTTATTATAAATAGTTCTATGAATGTAGTAGAAGAAGTAAAAGATAATGCTTTAAAATATTCAATTGATAGAATTAATAAGACATTAAAAGATAATGAATATATTATTAACTATAAAATACTCAATAGTAAAATAATTGATTCAGGAGTTGAATTATATATATTTTTTAGTGTATGTGAGGATATAACATCTTACGTTGAAATAGAGGATGTGAAATAAATGAAATACATGATTATTAATATAATAAATGATTTATGGCCGACAATATTTATTTGCAGTATGATAATGATTGTTCTAAGAATATCTTATATTATTAGAAATAAAATTAAATTTGATGTATTTAAAGAATTATTTATGTTTTGTTTTATAATATATATTATGTGTTTGTTCTATGTAGTAACATTCCAAGATATAGATAGTAAATTAATATCTGGTTATAACTTAGTACCTTTTAGGGAAATGTTTAGATATAAAATAGGTAGTAGGTTATTCTTTAAAAATGTTATTGGTAACTTAATTATGTTTGTACCATTTGGATTTTTTACATCATATATTATGAGACCAGCTAAATTAAAGTATGTATTTATTATTACAATTATTATTTCATTTACAATTGAAATAACACAAACACAAATAGGTAGAGTATTTGATATAGATGATGTTTTATTAAATATATTAGGTGGAATATTAGGATTTTTAATATTTAATATTTTATATAAAATTTATAAAAAAATGTTTGGTGATAGATAAATATAAGCAACATTATGAAATGTTGCTTTTTTTTATTAAAAAAGATATAATTAATTTGATTTAGAGGTTTTAATATGAATAAATTTGAATTAATAAAAAATATTGATGAAGACATAGAAGAATTAGTTAAATTACAAGATTTTATTAATTATTCTGTTGATTACTTAAAATTAGAAAATGTATTATTCAATGTTATAATAATTGATAATAAAGAAATACATGAGATAAATAAAACTTATAGAGGTATAGATAGACCTACAGATGTTATTTCGTTTGCTCTAGAAGATGATGATACTTTTATTGAAACAGAGGAAAGAATATTAGGTGATATTTATATATCTATTGATAAAGCAAAAGAGCAAGCTTTAGAATATGGTCATTCTTTATTAAGAGAATTATGTTTTTTATCTATTCATGGATTATTACATTTATTAGGTTATGATCATATGACAGAAGAAGATGAAAAAGTAATGTTTGGGTTGCAAGAAAGGGTACTAGATAGTTATGGAATCAAAAGAGATTAAGTCAAAGTTAAAACAAAAAATCCATGAGGAATTTGAAATTAATAAAAAGAAGTTTGGATTAAGAAGTTTAATAAATGTTTGTAAATATTCATTAGAAGGATATATACATTTTTATAAATATGAAAGAAGCGCTATATTACACTTATTAACTGCTTTAGTTATTATATTAGGTAGTTTAACATTACATATGACTCCAGTAGAATGGTTATTTATGATATTTATTTTGTTAACTATGTTAGCAATAGAATTGTTAAATACCGCTATTGAAGCTGTTTGTGATTTAGTTTCACCTGAATATAATAAACTTGTTAAAGTAGCAAAAGATTGTGCTAGTGCTGCAACATTTTCAATATCAACTGCGCTTTTTATAGCAGGATTAATTATATATGTTCCTAAAGTTATTTCATTATTAGGATTATAGGAGGTCTTTATGTTTGAAAAATTATTAGAATTACATAAAAATGCTTATGCTCCAATTTCTAATTTTGCTGTATCAGCATGTGTTGTTATGAATGATGGAACAGAATTTTATGGTGTTAATGTAGAAGATGCTAGTACAAGAGCTGGTACATGTGCTGAGAGAAATGCTATTTATAGTGCTATTACAGCAGGATATAAAAAAGGTGATTTTAAAGAAGTACATGTTATGATTTCAAGTGGTGAAATTGGATATCCTTGTTTTGTATGTAGACAAATGATATCTGAATTATTTAGTCGTGATGCTATTGTAAAATGTTATTCAACAAAAGGAGAAGTTGAAATACATACAGTAGAGGAATTATGTCCATATCCTTTTTCAGAGGATGATTTAAAGTAGTTTAACTACTTTTTTATTAGAGGTGATTTAATGCGTAGTGGATTTGTAGGAATAGTAGGAAGACCTAATGTTGGTAAAAGTACATTAATAAATAGTATTGTAGGTAAGAAAGTAGCAATAACTACATCTAAACCACAAACTACAAGAAATATTATTCAAGGTATTTATAATGATGAAGATACTCAAATAGTATTTGTTGATACTCCAGGTATACATAAACCAAATAATAAATTAGGTGAAACTTTAAATAGACAAGCTTATTATAGTATGGAAGATACAGATATTATCTTATTCTTAATAGATGCTAAAGAAGAATATGGTAAAGGAGATATGTTTGTAATTGATAAATTAAAAACTATTGATAAACCAGTATTCTTAGTTATTAATAAAGTAGATAAAATTACTAAAGAAGAATTAATGAATAAAATATTAGAATATAAAGATTTATATCCATTTAAAGAAATAATACCTGTTAGTGCTTTAAAAACTAAAAATGTAGATGAGTTAATTAAAGTAGTTAAACAATATTTACCTGATGAAATACAATATTATGGTAAAGATGATTTTACTAATAAATCTCTAGAATTTATTATGGCAGAATTAGTAAGAGAAAAAGTAATGGATTTAACAGAACAAGAAGTACCACATTCTATTACTTGTATAACTGAAGCTGTAGAAGTAGGAAAGACTAGTTATAATATTTATATAGATATTATTGTAGATAGAGATTCATTAAAGAAAATAGTTATTGGTAAAAATGGTAAAATGATTAAAGAGATAGGTATTAGAACAAGACCTGAATTAGAAAGATTATTAAATAAAAATGTATATTTAAATTTAAGAGTTAAGACAGTAAAAGATTGGCGAGATAAAGAAAAATATTTAAATGAATACGGTTTTAATGATTTTATGGAATAATTTTTAAATAATGTGAACAATATATAATAGGTGATATTATGAAAGACTTATTATGGAATTTATTTGTTCATACTGGAAAGATTGAATATTATATTAAATATAAAGAGTTATTAAGGAGTACTAATAATGAGGGATGTAATAGTAGGGAAGACTTATAGACATGTTAGTGGAAATTATTATCGTGTAATTTGTATTGCTTTAGATACAGTAGAAAAAGAAGATGGAAAGCCTAGACAAATGGTTGTTTATGAATCTTTAAGTACTGATGCTAAAATATTTGTAAGACCATTAAGTTTATTTAATGCTTTAGATACAGAAGGTATTCAAAAGTATCGATTTGAAATGATAGATTAATGATAGAAGAAGTAACAGGTATAGTAGTTAGTGAACAAAATTATAACGATAAGAGTAAAATAATAAACATATTATCAAAAGAATATGGTATTATTGGGATTATGGCTAAAGGATGTAAATCTTTAAAAAGTCCACTAAGAAGTGTTACTAATAAGTTAACTTATGGTAAATTCCAAATATATTATAAAAAAGATAAATTATCTATTTTAAAAGAAGTTAGTGTATTAAATAGTTTTAATAATATAAAAAAGAATATAGAATTAATTAGCTATGCTTCATATTTAACTGATCTAGCTTATCAAGTAACTAAACAAGCTAGTAATGATAATGTATTTGATAACTTAATAAATAGTTTAATTAAATTAAATGATGGATTTAATGCTAATGTTATAACTAATATTTTAGAATTAAAATATTTAGATAATCTAGGAGTATTACCAGTATTAGATTGTTGTGTTGAATGTGGTAGTACTAATGATATTGTTACATTATCAAGTGATTTAGGTGGTTATTTATGTTCTAAATGTAGATCTAATGAACCAATAAAAACTACTAAAGCTATTAAATTAATTAGAATGTATTATTATGTAGATATTGCTAAAATAGATAATATAAATGTAGATGAAATAGTAATTAGAGAAATAAATGAATTTATAGATAATTACTATGAAAGATATACAGGACTATATTTAAAGAGTAAAAGTTTTTTAAAAAATTTAAAAAACTTATAATTACTCTTTTTTAGTTGACTTTCATATCTTGAATTATATATAATTTGTATGAGGTATAGAAAATATGAAAAAGGAAAATAAAAGTACTGTTAAGAAGACAGAAGAAAAGAAAACAACAAAAAAGAATGTAAAAGGGAAATCAACAAAAACAACAACAAAGAAAGTAGAGAAGAAAATAACTGCTAAAAAAGTAGAAGAAGTTGTTGTTATCGAAAAGAAAGAAGAAAAAGTTAGTAAATTAAATTATGGGTTATTATCTAAATATAGAGGTTTACTAATGGGAATATCTGTAATTACTGTATTAGTATTACATTTAGGAATGTATAGAAATATGCAACATCATGGTTATACTAGATTTTGGCAATTATTTTGTCGATATGTTAGTTCATCTGGTGTAGATGTATTTTTACTAGTATCAGGTATAGGTTTATATTTTGCATTTAAGAAAAATAGTAATTTAAAAGATTTTTATATTAAAAGATATACAAAAATATTTGTACCTTATTTAACAATATGTGTAGTAGCTGCACTTATTAGATTCTTTGTACTTAATGTACCAAATAATGTAGTAGAATTAATTCTTAATTTATCGTTTGCTAATGCATTTTTTGATGGAGAAGGATGGTTCTGGTATATATTTGCAATTAGTGCATTCTATTTAATGTTCCCAGCTATATATCATTATTTTGATGTAGAAGATGATGGAGTTAGAGTAACTAGATTATTAACATTAACAAGTTTTGTTTTAATAATATTAGAAATGTTATTCTCACATTCTCATAGAATATTTATGAATTTAGATAAATTCTTTATGAGAATTCCAGTATTTATTTTATGGGTATATTTAGGTAAAAAAGTATACAATAAAGATAAAATTAAAGTAAGAGATATAATTATAATGGTATTAAATTTATTACTTGTATTTGTAATTCATAGATCATCAGGTAATATTATAGTTAGACCATTATTTGCAATAATTAATATATCATTATTATTCTTAGGAATTATTATATTAGATTATGTAAGAGATATTAAAATATTTAGTAAATTATGTTCTATATTTGTAAAAGTATTAGAATTTATCGGTAAATATTCATTAGAAATGTATTTAATACATGTAGCGTTATTAAATATTGGAGCTAATGCTGACTTAAAAATGAGTAGATATAGTTATTATGGAACTATGGTAATTATTACATTTATATTATCTTTAATATATCAAAAACTAAATAATAAGATTATTGAAGTTATTAGTCCTAAAATAACTAAATTAGCAAATAAATTTGATAAATAAAAAGAATATGAAAATATTCTTTTTTATTGACTTAGTATTTTAAAAAAATATATAATTAAGTTGAGGTAATAATATGAAAAAGATAAGTTATGAAATATTATCAAAATATAGAGGATTTTTAATGGGGTTATCAACCTTATTAATTGTTATATTTCATTTAGGTGAACAAAGATCTAATCATGCTTTTGGATATAACAGATTTTTTGAATTATATTGTAGATATATTAGTTCATCAGCTGTAGATATATTTTTAATAGTTTCAGGTATAGGCTTATATTTTGCTTTTAAGAAAAATAATAATTTAAAAGATTTTTATTTAAAGAGATATATTAAGATACTCGTACCATATATAACTATTTGTTTAGTAGCTTCTTTATTTAGATTCTTTTATTTTGATGATCCTAAAAGTATATTAAGTTTAATATGTAATTATTCATTTATAAATTTATTCAGATATGGAGAAAGATGGTTTTGGTATATATTTGCGATTAGTTTTTGTTATTTAATATTTCCAAGTATATATAATTTCTTTAATTCTGATAACAAAGAAACTAGATTAACAAGATTTGTTAGTTTAATTACATTTTTATTTATTATATTTGAAATGCTATCTAAACATTGTACTTTTATTTTTTCTAATATTGAAATATTCTTACTTAGAATTCCATCATTTATATTAGGAGTATATTTAGGTAAGAAAGTATATGATAAAGAACCAATTAAAGTAAGAGATATAATTATAATGCTATTAAATTTATTATTAGTATTTACTGTTGTTAGATCTAAAGGATCTATTTATAAGAGACCATTACTTACAATTATTATTATGTCATTAATGTTCTTAGGATTAATTATTTTTGATTATATAAGAAAATTAAAATTATTAACTAAGATTAGTGATTTATTTGTTAAAGTATTAGAATTTGTAGGTAAGTATTCATTAGAAATATATTTAATACATGTAATACTTATTAATTTAGCTAATAAGGCAGATATAGAAATATATAGATATGGTGTATATGGTATTATGATATTAATTACATTTGTATTAGCGTTTATATATAATTTTATTAATAATAAGATAATAAATATAATTACACCGAAGATTAATTTATTTATTGACAAGTATATAAAAATATAATAAAATGAATTTATCAATGCGATGACTGTTTGGAAAACACGAGCAATATGTTAAAAAGAGATTCTTCTAGAATAAATAGGGTGGAACCGCGGAGTAATTCGTCCCTATAATTATTCTAGGAGTTTTTTTGTTATAGGAGGTATTTATGGAAAATTTAACAATGGAAAAATTAGTAAATGTTTGTAAAACTTATGGATTTATTTTTCAAGGTAGTGAAATTTATGGTGGTTTAGCAAATACTTGGGATTATGGTCCATTAGGTAGTAGATTAAAAAATAATATTAAAGATGCATGGAGAAAAAGGTTTATTCAAGAAAGACAAAATGCATATGAAGTTGATGCAGCTATATTAATGCATCCAAGAGTTTGGGAAGCAAGTGGACACGTTTCAAGTTTCTCTGATCCATTAATGGATTGTAAGAGTTGTAAGGTAAGACATAGAGTTGATAACTTAATTGATGATTTTGATCCAGAAGCTCATGCTGATGGTATGACTCAAGATGAAATGATGCAATATATCAAAGATCATAATGTACCATGTCCAAATTGTGGTAAACATGATTTTACTGATATTAGACAATTTAATTTAATGTTTGAAACTCATAGAGGTGTTACTGAAGATGGTAAAAATAAAATATATTTAAGACCAGAAAATGCACAAGGAGAATATGTTAATTTCTTAAATGTACAAAGAACTACTAGATCAAAATTACCATTTAGTATTGGACAAATTGGTAAAGCATTTAGAAATGAAATTACTCCAGGTAACTTTACTTTTAGAACTATTGAATTTGAACAAATGGAATATCAAACTTTCTGTAAAGAAGGTATGGATAGTGAGTTATATGCATTCTATAAAGAATATGCTAAAAAGTTCTTTATGGATTTAGGAATTAGTGAAGATAAATTAAGATATCATGATCATGAAAAATTAGCTCATTATGCTAAAGAAGCTTGTGATATTGAATATAAATTCTGTTTTGGATGGGGAGAAGTAAATGGTACTCATAATCGTACTAACTTTGACTTAACACAACATCAAGAATATTCTAAAGTATCACATGAATATTTAGATCCAGAAACAAATGAAAAATATATTCCATATATTATTGAATCTACTGTTGGTGCTGATAGAGCAGTATTAGCAGTATTAGATAATTCTTATTGTGAAGAAACTTTAGAAAATGGTGAAATAAGAGAAGTTATGAAATTTCCAGCTTCTTTAGCACCTTATAAAGTTGCAGTATTACCATTAAATAAAAAATATCATGGTGAAAAAGCTAATGAATTATTAAGTAAATTATCTAAGTACTTTAATTGTACATATGATGAAACAGCTTCTATAGGTAAAAGATATAGAAGACAAGATATAGCTGGAACTCCATTCTGTGTTACAGTTGATGATAATACATTAAATGAAAATACTGTTACAGTAAGAGATAGAGATACAATGGAACAAATTACTATTTCAATTGATGAATTAGTTAGTTATGTTAATGAAAGAATTATGTTCTAAATAAAAAATATCAGGTTTTCCTGATATTTTTTTATAACATATAATAGTTAGAGTCATTATATTTATTATTACTATAATTAGTATTAATCTTACTTTCTAATTTAGATAATCTAGTTTCAATATTATTTAATCTTTGTTCTAAATTATTTATTTGATTATTACTAGTATTCATATCTGTACCCATATTATTGTATGGCATATTATTATATTGATATGGCATCATATATGGAGTAGGGTAAGGCATAAACATTCCACCACCACAATTACGATCTTTTTTCATATAACCTCCTAATCTAATTAATTATATGTTATTAATAGGTAATTGTTCCTATTTTTATATAAATTTATGATATAATGGATTAGGTGATTAGATGAGACTTAGAAATGTTAGAGGAGCAAAAGAAAAAATAGAAAGTAATGATAAAGTAATATTAAATCCTAAAGAATATAGGGGAATTTTTAATACATTATTTAATACTGGTAATGATAAATTATGTATTGAAATAGGAATGGGTAAAGGTAAATTCATTAGAGATATGGCTATTAAATATCCTGATGTTAATTTTATAGGTTTAGAAAAATTTGATAGTGTTATGGTAAGAGCACTAGAAAAAACTGAAGGATTAGATATTCCTAATTTAAAATATATAAGAGAAGATGCTACATGTATTAATGAAATATTTGATCATGAAATAGATACTATATATTTAAATTTTTCTGATCCATGGCCTAAGAATAGACATGCTATTAGAAGATTAACAAGTATTAATTTTTTAAAGAAATATGATGATATTTTTAAAGGTACTAAACATATTATTTTTAAAACTGATAATAGACATTTATTTGAGTTTAGTGTTAAAGAATTAACTGATTATGATTATAAGATAGATGAATTAATATTAGATTTATATAATGAAGATACATCTGATAATGTTTCTACTGAATATGAAGATAAATTTAGTAGTAAGGGAGATATTATATATAAAATAGAGGTACATAAATAAAAAATATAGTAATTGTTTCTAATATTTGGTATAATATCATTGTGAGGTAGATATGAAGAATATAAAAAAAATATTTATATTATTTTTACTTTTATTGACATGTGGGTGCACAGTTGTTAGAATAAATACAGATAGTATAGATACAATTATAGAAGTTATATTATCAAAAGATATCGATTTATTTAATAGAACTGGTAGAGGATATAAATATTATGTTCCTAAAGGAGTAGCTTATATAGATACTGATGGCACTAATGATAAGTTATATTCAAATGGATATTATTACTATTTATATGTTGATACTGTTAGTTATTCTCAAAATATTGAGGTTGAATATGAAGAAAATAAAGATGCTTACTATTCAAGAAAATTAAGTAAAGACGAAGGATTTAAATATGATGGTTATTTAGAGGTAGTTAAAGAAGGAAGTCTTTATCATATTACTTTTGAATACAATCATGCTAAAATTGAAACAATGGTTCCTAAAAAAGAAATCAATGTATCAGTTTTAAATATAGCTTATATATTATCTACTATACAATACAACGATGATATAATTAGTCTAACAATAGATGAAGAAACATATAATCGTGAAGAAAAATATGAAGTATTTAAAAATAAGGAAGAGAAAGACATCAATGAATTACAGATTGATGAATAGAGGTAAGGTAAATTATGAATATATTTAAGAAATTTGTTAATCTTATTACAGAAGAACCTGAAGTAGAAGAAGAAGAAAATATTAAAATTGAAAAAATTGAACCTGAAGTAAAGAAAATTAAAAGTAAAAAAATTACAAGGGAAGAATTAGAAAATGATGATTTAGAGTTAACTAAAACTGTAGAATTACAAAAGACTGTTGAGTTAGAAAAAACTAAAGAATTAGAAAGAACAAGAGATTTAGAAAGAACTGTTGAGTTAGAAAAAACTAAAGAAATAAATGAAAGACCGACAAGAGAAAAAATCAAAACTCCATTCTTTGATGAAGATGATTTTGAAGATTTAGAAGATAGAAGACCTAAAAGAGTAGAAAAGAAAAAAGAACAACCAGTTGTTAAAAAAGAAGTAGAAAGAGAAACTAAATTATATGGTGGATCTTATACAACAGGTAGTTATACAAGTCCTTCTATTTTAACTCAAGAAAAACCAACATTTAAACCAACTCCAGTTATATCTCCAGTATTTGGTATCTTAGATAAAAATTATTCTAAAGAAGATATAGTTGAAAAGAAAGAACAATCAAGTTATACAACTAGTCCAACTAGAAGAGATAAATTTGATGAAGTAAGAAATAAGGCTTATGGAACTTTAGAAGATGATATAGAAGATGTAGTATATTATCCAACTGAAGAAAAAACTATTGAAAAGAATATTGATTTATTTGATGAATTAGAAACAGATAATTATAAAACAGTTGAAATAGAAGACACTACTAACTTATCTGAAACAATTTCTAAACAAGAAGAAAACATAAAAGAATTAGAAGAAATTACAATGGATTTAACAAAGGAATTAGATAATTTATTATTAAAGAAAGATTCTTTTAAAGAAAAGAAAGCTAAAATAGAAAAAGAATCTGATGATCAATTAAGTGAAAATGAATTATTTAATTTAATAGATTCAATGTATGAAGAAAGAAGGGATTAATTTATGGTAAATATTGATTTAAATGAAGCATTACCAATTTTATTATATATTGGTTTAATAGTATTAGTAATATGTTTAATAGTTTTCGTCATAAGATTAACTAAGACTTTAGCAAAAGTTGATAGTATCTTAGATGATGCTAATAGTAAGATGAATAAGGTAGATGGATTATTTGATATAATCGATAGAACTACAGATTTTGCTGCTAGTATTAGTGATAGAATGATTAGTAAGATTACTGATGGAATTAGTAGATTATTTAATAGAGGGAGAGATTTAGATGAGTAAAAAAGGTATTGGAACATTTTTAGCAGGTGCTGCTATTGGAGCTGGTTTAGGAATTTTATTTGCTCCTAAAAAAGGTAGTGAAACTAGAGCTGAATTAAAAGAAGCTATTACAGATTTAGTTGATAAAGCTAAAAACTTAGAAAAAGAAGATGTTAAATTATATATTGAAACTAAGACTGATGAAATTAAAAAAGCTATTTCAGAATTAGATAAAGAAAAAGTTATGGATTTTGCTAAAGATAAAGCTAAAGCTATTAATGCTAAAGCTGAAGAATTAGTTAAATATGTAGTAGATAAAGGAACTCCTGTTATGAAAGAAACTGCTAATAATATTAGAGTTAAAACAGCTTCAGTTACAAGAGATATTTTAAATAAATTAGAAAAAACAGAAGAAGTAAAAGGAGAAGAAGCTTAGTCTTCTCTTTTTTATAATGAAAAAAGTATGTAGTATATTAGTATGTTTAATTTTATTATGTGGTTGTAATAAAAATGATGATAATATTTCTTTAAATATAAATTATAATAATAGTTATTATGCTATTAATACACCATATAAAAAGGGTGTTAGTGATAATTACTTTGTTAGAAGTAATTTAGTATCTTTTGATATAGATTTAATTGAAAAAGGTATAATTGAATTATCTAAAGAAAAATTTGATCCATCTAATAATTATATAGAAGAAGGACAATATTTAACTAAAGAAGATATTAAGATAATATTAGATAGAATGAATGACTTTGATGAAATTAAATATAATAAAAAGAAAATAAAACCATATTTATATCATGGTTTATATGAAGAAAATTTTATATCTAAAAATGGTAAATTAACAGGTATATCTATTGGTATAGCTATTAATAAATATCAAGTATATGATAATAAAAATAATTATGTAACTATTAGTGATGAAGATATATTAAAATATACAAAAGATAGATATAAGATAATAATTAACTATATAAGGGAAGATAAGAATATAAAAAATGTTCCTATATTATTAGGATTATATATAGAAAATAGTCCTAATAATAATACTAAAGGTAAATATGTATATTATGGTGTAACAAATAATAATAACAATATAAAATTTAATAAATTAAATATAGATAAATATTATATGAATAATAGTAATGTTAATAAAGAAGATAAGATGGCTTATGATAGTTTTGTTAAAGAAATTAATAACTATGATAAACGTATTGATATTTCAGCATTAGCATACTATTATGATAAAAATATAGATAAGATAGATATAGTTATAACTAAAAGTAATTTTAAATATACAGAATTACTTTACTTTACACAATTCGTAAGTGAATTATCTCTTAAGTATTTTAAAGATATAAATATTAACATAGAGATAAATTCAGTTAATAAAAAGCTAGGGTATGTTGTAAAGTATAAGAAAGAAAGTAAAACAGATATATTTATTTACTAGAAGAAATATAGTATAATGTATACGAGGTGTTTTATGAAAAAAGTATTAAATAACATAAAAAAATGGTTTAAAAGTCATAAAAAATTATCAATTATATTAGGAGTATCATTAGTAATTGTAATAGCTTTAATTGTATCTGTAAGTACAATAGCAAATATTATAATGCCAGATACAAGAGAGAGTGTATATGGAGATAGATGTGCTACTACAGAAAAATATAAAGTAGATTCTAAAAAAGAAGATGAATTAAAAAAATTTTTTAAGAAATATGATTTTGTTACATTTAATGCATTAGATGTTAAATGTAATTTAATAGATATTGTTATTACTGTTCCTGATAAGACTAGTTTTAATGATGTTAAAGATATGAGTAAAGAATTATTAAAAGTATTTAGTGCTGATCAATTAAGAACTTATGATATTGAGTTATTAGTTAAATCAGATAATGATAAAAGTGAAAATTATCCTCAAGTAGGTACTCATCATAAAGAAATAGATGGAAAGTCAAACGATTCATTTGTTTGGTAGTGAGGTTTGTATGAAAAAGAAGATAGGGTTATTAATTAGTTTAGTAGTTATAGTTGGTTTAATAGTTGGTGGTATATTCTTATTTAAATCTAATGATACAGGTACTAAATATTCATTAGAGGAAGAACAATGGATTGAAAAGAATAAAAAACAATCTATTGATATATATATGCCAAGTGATATTGCATCAATTACTTTAGCAGGTGAAGGATTATTATTTGATTATATTGACTATTTAAAGAAAGATGTTAATTTATCTTTTAATCCAGTAGCTTATACTATAGGTACTGAAGTTAATGGTGAATATGCAATATTATTAACTGATAAAGTCGAAAAAGATGATTTAGTATTCTTAAAAGAAAACTATACTATTATATCTAAAGATAATATAGTAATAAATAATGAAACAGATTTAGCAAATTTAAAAATAGGTGTATTGAAGAGTGATTATGAAGAAGCTAGTAAAGCTTTACCAGGTATTACTTTAATACCATATGATACAAAAGATTTATTATTAGCTTATTTTGCTCAAGGGCTTAATATTAACGCTATGATAGGGGAAAAATCATTATTCTTAAATGATGTATTAATTAACAAATATCATTACATATATCATATTTCTGATATGGAAAGATATTATGTATTAAAAGTTAATGGTGAAGATAAGACATTAAATAAAATCATTAAGAAAAACTTTAAAAAGTATTCAGAAAGTACTTTAAAGAAAGATATTAATAAATCATTATTAAATAGTTATATTAAAGCTAATAATTTAACTGATAAAGAAATAACTAATTTAAATTCTAAATCATATATATATGGTTATACAGATAATGGAATTTATGATTATACTAATAATGGTAGTTTAAGTGGATCTAACTTAGAAATAATTAAAAACTTTGCTGCATTTGCTAATATAGATATGAAATATGCAGATGAATATAAAAATTTAAGTAAAGTAAATGAAGCTTTAAAAAATAATAAAGTAGATTTCTATTTTAATAATAATAGTATTGATGATGATAAGAAAGTTACTGTTAATTCATTTAATGCTAAAATAGCTTATTTAGTTAGAAATGATAGTAAATTAGATATAACATCTACTAATTCATTAACAAATAAAGAAGTATATGTTATAAAAAATAGTAAGATAGAAAAATATTTAAAAGATTTAGATATTAAAGTTAAATCATATAATTCATATGAAGAATTATTTAATAAAAAAATAAGTAAAGATAGTGTTATAGCTATTGAGTTTAGTAATTATGAATTTTACAAATCTAGATATTTAAATAATTATCATGTTAGTTATATTGATAGTAATACATTACAATATGGATTTGTATTAAATGAAAAGAATAAATTATTTAATGATTTATTTGCATTCTATTTAGAATATAATAATACAGTTAATTCAATTGAATTATTAGATAATGCAGTATATAAATATGAAGGTATTAATATCTTCTTAGTAGTAGCTGTAATAGTATTATTAATTATTGTAGTTATTGATTTCTTAGCTAAGATAAAAATGATTATTAAAGATTTATTAAAGAGACGTAAAAAAGGATTATCTCATGAAGATAAGATTAAATATATTGATCAATTAACTTCATTAAAGAATAGAGCATTCTTAAATGATAATATTACATCATGGGATGAATCAGAAATATATCCTCAAATTATAATTATTATTGACTTAAATAATTTAGCATACATTAATGATAATTATGGCCATGAAGAAGGGGATAAGGTTATTACTGAAGCAGCTAATATATTAATTCAAACACAATTACCTAATTCAGAAATAATACGTACAGATGGAAATGAATTCTTAATTTATATGGTAGAATATGAAGAGAAAAAAGCCGTATCTTATATTCGTAAATTAAAGAAAGAATTTAAATCATTATCTCATGGATATAGTGCTGCTATAGGATATAGTATTATAAATGATGCTATTAAAACTATAGATGATGCTATTAATGAAGCAACATTAGATATGAAAACAAACAAAGAAATAATGATGGAAGAAGAAAAATAAAACTATAAAGTAAAACTTTATAGTTTTTCTTTTATAATAAACAAATGTTTGGTATAATGTAATTGGTGATACTATGAAGATTAATAAGATAAAACAACTTAAAGATGGTAGATATAAAATTAAATTAGAAGATGAAGAAATAACAACATATGATGATGTATTAATTAATAATGGTATATTATATAAAAAAGAATTAGATGATGAATTAATTAATAAAATTAAAATAGATAATGAATATTATTCTGCATATAATAAGACATTAAAACATATAACTAGAAGAATAAGAAGTAAAAAGGAAATAGAAGAGTATATAGAACAATTTGAACTAAGTGATAGTGATAATAATAAATTAATTAATAAACTAATAGATATAGGTTTAATTAATGATAATCACTATTGTCATGCATATATAAGTGATAGTATATATTTATCTAATGATGGACCATATAAGATAAAAGATTACTTAGTAGGGCAAAATATAGATATTAATATAATAGAAGAAGAATTAGATAAAATAGATAAAGATATAATATATGATAAAGCATATAAAATAATATCTAAAAAGATTAAGAATAATAAATATTCTACATATCAGTTAAAACAAAAAATAGTTATAGATTTAGTTAATTTAGGATATGATAGGGACTTAATAAATGAAATATTAGATACGTTTGATTATAATGAAGATGATAATCTAGATAAAGAATATAATAAGTTATATACTAAATTATCTAAAAAATATTCAGATTATGAATTAACTAAAAAAATAAAAGAAAAACTATATGCTAAAGGATATGATATAAATAGTATTAATAATTATATAAATAAAAAAGAGAAATAATTT
>DIMA01000010.1:0-2842 GCA_002425325.1 Caryophanales bacterium UBA5578
GATTTATGTTAGCAAGTTTCATGAGTAAACTCACAAAACGTGCCACGTATTCTTTAAATAAAAATAACCTAATATAACGAAAAGGTAAAAGGTTATTTTTTTATTTGAATTATTTATTATTCTTTAATAAATTTGCTGTATCTTTTTTAGCATTCCATACTGATAGATACATAAATAATTCAAATTCTAATGTCATAATAAATGCACCTATTATGACAAGATTATTTTTCATAACATTATGATTCAATGTATCAAATAATACAACTAAACATAATAATGTTCCGAAAAATACAACCAACAATGTTGTGCTATCATCAAAACTTCTTTTAATAGTTTTTGATTTATTCTTATCAATATCTAATCCTAATTTACTCCATGCATTTAGATCTAATATAAGACCAACTGCAAGTAAAGCTGTTGAAGCCCAGAACATATTTTTGAAATAATCACTTCCAATTACTTGTGATAATCCAAAACTTACTACAAAGAATATTGATAATAATATTACTGCTATTTTTAATATCTTACTATTTCGCATTTTTATTTCTCTCCTTTACTTTTAAACTTTGAATTAAATTAATAATTTCATTTTGTGTATTGATTTGATACTTTGTATCTTCAATAGTATTTTGTAATAACTCTCTTTCACTTTCTATTATGCTTTTATCATTTAACTTTTCTTCACAAGATAAAACTAACTTTTCTAGATTTTGTTTATTTCCTAAAACATTAACTTCAGCCTCATTAAGTTCATCTCCTTTTAATTTAGAATAATAATCTTTTATAAAAGGATTTAAAGGACTGACTTCTATACCTAGTCCAATCATATACATTAGATCACTATAATTAACATCTAATACATTACTTATCTTACGAAGTATTTTAGGACTAGGCTCTTTTCTAACACCCGATTCTATTTTAGAAAGTTCAGAGTTATTTATATTAGCCAATTTTGCAAGTTGTCTTTGCGAAAGATTAGCTTTTTCTCTAGCTTCGGTAATTACTTCACCGATATTTTTTTCTACCATAGAAATTCACCTCACACCATAATAATACACCTATTGGGTAAAAATGTCAACATTTTTTAATTTTTTGAGTAAAAGTGTTGACAATGATGTAATTAGCATGATATATTATATGTGTTTCCAAATGAACCCACTTTAAAATTAAATGGGTAACATAGAAAAAGAAAGGAGGAAGTCAAATGTATGAGATTAAAAAAGCAACTAGAATTAATTGATCCAAGAGTATGGAGAGATAAAAATATCAAGTTTGAAACAAAACTGATATACAAAATACTATGTGCAGAACAATCCCAAAGATGTGAATTCACAAGTATAAGCATTGGGAAAGTTCAAAAGAAATTGAGTATAACAAATGTTGGATTCAAAAAGAACCTACAAATACTAGAAGATAACAAATATATAAGGTTCAATGAATACAGCCGAGGATTATACACATACGAGATTTGTTAGAAAAGATTGAATCGCTAACAAATAAAGGTTCAGTAAATGTTCGTAGATTTATATTAGAACCTATCTTATAGAAATATAAGATGAACAAGTTTGAAGTAAAACATATTTCAAAGAACGAAATAAAAGAATAAAAGGGATTGAAATATGTTGTATGTATGTTTTACTTCAAGCAACCTATTAGTGAGATTTATCTCACACAGGGATTTTATTGTCATTATTAGTATGACTTGTAAGTAGTGGTTACAAGTTTTTTTATTGCCTAAAATTAAGAAAGGAGAATGATTTATGAACAACGATATAACAAATTTAAAGTATGTAGAAGTTCCAGTAGTAGTTTTATTAGATGAAGATTTATCTACTACTACTAAACTATTAATGGGTTTAATAACTACTCTATCAATGCAAGAGGGTTTTTGTTTTGCTAGTAATAGATATTTAAGTAATCTTATGAAAGTATCTAGAAGAACAATTACTAGTTGCATAGCTTCATTAAGAAAGAAAAACTATATTAGAGTTGAAAGTGAACCTAATACTAGAAGAATATATTTAGCAAATATCTTCTAGAGTTTATAGCAAGATACTGCTAATCAGTATAGCGAGTATCTTCTAATATAATAAATAAGATAATAAATAATATTAATAAATAATATAAATTTAAATTTATTTAAATAATTTAAATCTTTAAAAAAAATTAAAATGAAAGGAATGATAAAAATGAAATATGATTTAAATGAAATAATTATATCTGGAACTATTAATAGTATTACAGATAATAAAAATGATTATATTAAGTTTGGTTTAACCACTCTTAAATATGATGAAAGAAAAGTTTTTGCTAGTTTTAATATCAACCGAAATCTTTATGAAATATATAAAGATTTTTTTGTTAAAGGAACAAAAGTATTTATAAAAGGTTATCTTAACTCTTATATTACCAATAATAAAATCCAAAGTTTTGTAACTGTGACTGATATAGCAAATAATCAAGATGAGATTATGACTGGTAGAAAAGGTCCTCATATAAGACTTGATCCAGACGGAGTTGAAGTTTGGGACGGAAAACGATGTGAAGCAATACCACCTACTGAAGAAGAACTTAAAGAAATGGAAGAATTATTAAAAGAATATCAATAGAAAGGTGTGATAATTTATGAAGAATAGTAATTTTTATAAACTATTACACATAGAATTCATTGTGGAGGAATAATCATGTATGACACATTAGAATTTTATGATAGTAATGGTTGTGATTTAAAAGAAGTTTTAAAAAGCTGTATATATAAATACTATATGGCTAATAAAAATTCATTAAAAGTATTTAAAACGGACGAAAAAAATAGTATAATTGATTCAACTAATAAAGTGAA
>DIMA01000010.1:2890-35071 GCA_002425325.1 Caryophanales bacterium UBA5578
ATAGCCATTTATATAAGACTATCTCGTGAAGATGGTGATGATATGGAATCAGAAAGTGTCACTAATCAAAGAAGTCTATTAACTGGTTATTTAAAAGCACAGAATTTAGTTGCAGTTGATATTTATGTTGATGATGGTTATACAGGAACAAATTTTGAGCGTCCAGAGTTTAAAAGAATGTTAAATGACATTGAAAATGGAAAAATTAATATGGTTATAACAAAAGACTTATCAAGATTAGGTCGTGACCATGTTATGACTGGTTATTATGTTGAAACTTTTTTTCCACAAAATGATGTCAGATATATTGCCGTAAATGACGATATAGATACTTTTTATGAAACTAGTGGCTCAGACATGATGCCATTTAAATTAAGTATGAATGATATGTATGCAAAAGATATTTCTAAAAAAGTTCGTTCAAACTTACTTCAAATGAAAAAAGATGGTAAATTTTGTGGTAGTGCTCCATCTTATGGTTATATGAGAGATCCCGAAGATAAGCACAAATTAGTGCCAGATCCAGAAACCGCTCCTGTAGTAAAGAAGATATTTGATTTATATGTTGCTGGTTATGGTAGTTCACAAATTGCTGAAATCTTAACAAGAGAAGAATTGCCAACACCTATTATGTATAAATACTCTGGTGCTAAATTAAATAACTTTGACCATCCTGAAATATGGAAACACACATCAGTTAGTAATATCATCAAAAACAGAGTTTATGTTGGAGATTTAATCCAACACAGAGTTCAAAAAGTAAATTATAAGATTAAGAAGATGAAAAATGTTCCTGAAAGTGAATGGTGCATTAAAGAGAATGCTCATGAACCACTTATTGATAGAAAGACATTTGAAATAGCACAATCTATTAAAGATTCTTCTAATAATTATAATCCTGAACGAAGAAATGTTGATTATGTCCTATCTGATTTAGTTTATTGTAAAGATTGTGGTGCTAGAATGAGTATTAGTTATGATAAAAAAAGAGATAGAGTTACAATGAATTGTAATAACTATCGTAAGTTTAGTAAGTATGATATATGTTTTTCTCATTATATTAACTATACTAAATTAGAAAATACTGTCTATAACAAATTAAGCACTATGGCTAATCAATATATTAATGATAAAGATGAATTTGAAAATATAATCAAAAATCAATATGTTGATCCTAAACAAGATAAACTAAAAAAGATTGATGAACTTAATTTAAAGATAGCTGAATTAAAAAGAAAACAAGACTCTTTATATGATGATAAGTTTAATAATATTATAAGTGTAGAAACTTATCAAAGATTATTTAAAACTACTGAAGAAGATATTAAAACTGCAAACGAAAAATTAGAAAAATTAAAAGAAGAAATTTCTAGTATAAATGAAGATTCCTCTTGTTATGTTGAATATTTAGATATAATTAAAAGTTTTCTTGATATGAAAAATCCAACAAGAGAGATTATGAATAGATTAATTGATAAAATATATGTAACTAAAGATAAAAAACTAGAAATTCATTATAGAATTAAAAAAAGTGAAGTATTAGTATAAGAAAAATACAGGTTGCTTTTGAGCAATTTTTAAAAAGACTTATGGGTATCACGAAAACAGGTCATACTGGTTTGATGAAGAAATACCATTTGTAGAAGCAGCTGAAGTAGGTACTACTAAAGTTATTAGAGACCATTCAAGTGTTGGTATTATTGTAACTACTGATGGATCATTTAGTGAAATAGATAGAGCTTCATATAAAGAAGCAGAAGAAAAAGTAGTTAATGAATTAAAAAATATTGGTAAATCATTTATTATGTTACTTAACAGTACTCATCCAGATGCTACTGAAACAATTAATTTAGCTGAAAGCTTAAAAGAAGAATACGATGTATGTGTATTACCAATAAATATAGATAAGATGAATGAATTTGATATTTATAAAATATTAAAAGAAGCATTATATGAATTTCCTATTACAGAAGTAGAATTTAATATACCAGATTGGATTGCTTGTCTAAGTAATACTAATTGGTTAAAGAAAGAATATTTAGAAAAGATTAAAGAATATGTTATAAATATCAATAAATTAAGAGATGTAGATGATATTACTAATAATTTAAGTTTATCAGAACATATATCTAAATCTTATATATCTGGTGTTAATGCATCTACTGGTGTAGTTAGTATTAACTTAGAATCTGATGAAGAATTATATAATCAAATATTACAAGAAATAGTAGGTAAAGATATAAATAATAAAGCTGATATAATTAGTTTATTTGAGGAATATAATGAAACAAAGAAACAATATGATCAATTTAAAGATGCATTAAATATGGTAAAGAAGACAGGATATGGTGTTGCTAATCCTACTTTAGAAGATATGAAATTAGATAACCCAGAAATAATTAAACAAGGTAGTAGATATGGAATAAAATTAAAAGCAGTAGCTCCATCTATTCATATGATTAGAGTAGATGTTGAATCTACATTTGAACCTATTATTGGATCTGAAATTCAAAGTAAGGAATTAATTGATCATATAATGAAAGATAAAGATAATATTTGGAAGAGTGAAATATTTGGTAGAAGTCTAGATGTAATAGTAAAAGAGGGTATACAAGCTAAGCTATCTTTAATGCCAGATAATACAAGATTTAAATTGCAACAAACTATTGGAAAACTAGTAAATAAGGGTTCAGGTAACTTATATACTATAGTTTTATAAAAAAAGTAAGTATAAATTTTTACTTGCTTTTTTTCTTGTTGAATGGAAAATATTATAATATAATGATAGTAGTATACAAAGAAGGTTTTAGTATGGAAATAATAAAAGAATTTTTAAAAATATTATTGATTTTAATAACTAACAAGTATATTGTTATAATGTTAGTTTTAATAATTTTAGTAAACATTTTTTATCCGAAATTTAGAGGTTTTATGGGAGAATTTTGGGTAAAACAAGAATTAAAAAAATTACCAAAAGATAAATATATGGTAATAAATGACGTTATGTTAAAAAATAATGATAATACCCATCAAATTGATCATTTAATTATATCTCAATTTGGTATATTTGTAATTGAGATGAAAAATTATTATGGTCTTATATTAGGAAATGATCATAAAGATAAATGGATTCAATATTTGGGTAAGAAAAAAAATTATTTTTTAAATCCAATTTATCAAAATTATGGACATGTAAAAGCATTAGAAGAATTATTAAACTTAGATAATAATGTATTTATTCCTATAGTATGCTTTTCAAATCAAGCTAAGTTAAAAATTGAAACTAAAAATAATGTAGTTCCATTAGATTATTTAATTTCAAATATTAAAAGCTATAAAAAAATTATTTTAGAATTTGATATTGAGACAATATATAATAAAGTTATAAATTTGAATATTACAGAAAAATCAGAAAGAAAAAAACATGTTAAAAATATAAGATATAAACTAGATGAAGATAAAGAAAAAATAAATAACATGATTTGTCCTAGATGTGGTAGTAATCTAGTTACAAGAACAGGAAAATATGGACCATTCATAGGATGTTCAAGTTATCCCAAATGTAAATTTATAAAAAAATAACTTATATACTATAGTTTTATAAAAAAAGTCAAAAAATGTTTGACATTCCTAAAAATATATGTTAATATATTTTTAGGTTAGTAAAAGATATATAAATATTATTTAACCTAAATATTTTATAAAAATAAAATATTTAATCATAATTATAAAAATATTTAAATGATAGCAATATTATTTAAATCAATATTTTAAATTAAATAGATTGAAAATAAATTTTAATTATTGATATTTAAATAATTTAAAATATAATAATTATAAATAAATAATATAATATATCATGGACGAAAGAAACAATTCTTATATCCACTAACTCAATGAATTCATTATAGGAAAGAAAACCTATAATAATAAGAAGATTGCATAGATGCTGATAACATCTATTAATGTCTATATATTTATTATATAGACGGTCGCTAGCAATTCTTTCTATAAAAACTAGAATAGTTAAGTTTATCAGGCTTAACTATTTTTTTGTCTTTATATAACAAAATAAAAAGGAAAGATTTCTTTCCTTTTTTTATGGTTGAGTTATATTTTCTTCTGGTGTAGGAGTAGGAGCGGTATAACCTGTAATTGTAACCATTGTATTAACTCCTGGACTCATAAGTGTTGCATAGTTTTTATATGTTGATTTAATAGTAACTCTATAAGATCCATTTTCTTCTTGTAATGTGAAATATGGTTCTGTTGTAAATCCTTTTAATTCAGTTGTACCATTCTTTTCAATATATACATTATATCCTAATGAACCTAAGAATTTTTTGTTTTTAGATATTTGACTATTAGCAAACTTATCAGCACCAGCTTTATCTTTAAATGCACTTGCATTTAAGGATGATATATAAGATTTATCTAAAGCTTTTGGAGTAGATATAGCATTCCATGAAATAGTTGCTGATCCATCTCCATTATTAACACTTGTTAAACCACTTACACTTGGTAGTTTAGAGAATACTTCAGATACTTTATTTGGTTCTGTTCCTGATACAAAGTATGCTGTAGTCTTATAAGAAGAAGGAGTGTACTCACTAGGTAATATAGGAGTAGCACTTCCTGTTTCTACTGTTCCTTTAGATACTGATTTAGGTTGTGTCCATTTATCAGTACCTGCTTTAAATACTTTTTTACCAACTGCTTGAAGTAACTTTTGATGTTGTGATCCACCTAAAGTTAAATATCCATCAGTGATTTTATCATATCCATACCAAATACCGATTGAATATTGATTATTATATCCAACAATCCAGTATTCATTGATTGGTGTTCCTTTTAATTTATATTTTTTAATTGTTGCTTCATCAAAGTTTGTTGTACCTGTTTTAGCAGCATATTTTAATCCATTGATTCCTTTATAACTTCCAGCATCGATACCATATGATGCAGTTTCTTGTAACATCTTAGTTATTAAATAAGCTGTAGAATCACTCATTACTTGTTTTGTTTCATTTTTAGTTACATATACTTCACCAGTATCATTGTAAATTACCTTTGCTACTGAATATGGTTCATTATAGTAACCACCATTTGCGAATGCTGCATATGCATTAGCCATTGATAATGGATTTTCACCATTATATCCACCAATAGCATGAGCTTCATGTATTTTTCCATTATATACTTCAGGATGTAATCCTAAATTTTTAACAAATTTAACTATATCTTCATTTTTTACTGCTTGGAATGTTTTTAATGCTGGAATATTACGTGACATTTTTAAATGAGTAGTAATTGTATTATATCCAATATATTTACCATCCCAGTTATTAATTTTCTTACCATTACTATATGTATAAGCTTCATCTGATATCATTGTTCCTGTATTCCAATTTAAATATTCAATAGCAGGAGCATAATCATATAATGGTTTAGCTGTAGATCCTATTTGTCTCTTAATATCTGTTGCTCTGTTAAGTGAATTAGCAGTACTAACATTTCTACCACCACCAACAGCTGTAATAGCACCAGTATGTACATCTACAACAGCTATACCAGCTTGTACTTTTTTCTTTTGCCATTTAAATGTTTTACCATTCATTATATCTGAAACTGTTTTTTGATGTGTACTATCCATAGTTGTATAAATATCCATTGATGTAGTATATGGATCATATCCAGTTTCTCTTCTTACTTCTTCAATTGCCATATCTACAAAGTATTGATATGTTGGATCAACTAGACCACTACCAATATCTTTATATTGTTTTGGTTGAACTATTTTTTCAACAGTCATTACTTTAGCTATATTATATTCTTCTTCAGTAATATAACCATGTCTTTTCATTAATCTAAGAACATCTTGTCTTCTTTCTTCTGTTCCTTCTGGATTAGTATAAGGATTATACTTACCAGGTGCTTGGAATAATCCAGCTATCATTGCTGCTTCAGCAAGATTTAAGTCTTTTGCGCTTTTACCAAAGTAGTTTTTAGAAGTAACTTCAACTCCATAACCACTTCCTAAGAATTGTGAGTTAACATAGAACTCTAAGATTTCTTCTTTTGAATAAGTAGGTTCAATTTTAAATACTGCTAAATATACGTCAGTAAATTTTCTTTTAATTCCTTCCCAACCACTAGCATTTTTACTTGTATAAGTATTTTTTGAAAGTTGCATTGTTAGGGTAGAAGCTCCACCGACATTTTTACCTAATACTTGATAAGCACTTGCTACGATAAAACGAGGTAAGTCGATTCCTCTATGTTGAAAGAATCTTGAATCTTCTGTAGCTATAATAGCGTTTATTAATACTTCAGGTATTTGATCATAAGTTAAGATAACTCTGTCTTCTGTACCAATTGAAGTAATTAAATTACCTTTATTATCATATATGTTACTTGGTTCTATTGAATATAATTGTTTAGATTCAAATTTAGGTGCATTTTGTGCAATATATGCAAAGAATACAGCACCTGCTATACAACCTGCAATAACTCCTATAAAGAATAATAGTAATAAACTATATAATATATTTCTTAATATATTATTTTTCTTTTTTGGAGTTCTTCTATTTTTTACTTGTTTACTCATTTTTATTCTCCCATCTATTCTATATCTATGTATTTTAGATAGTCTATTCTAGGTCTTAATGTTACTTTCATTTCTTTAGCTCTTTCTTCAAAATAGGCTAAAGGAATAGATTTTCTATTATTATTATCTATAAAGTAGAATAAATCCTCAGCCTTAAGTAAGAAAAGTCTATTTAATCTAGAAAAGCTTACTATTATAAATCCTATACCACCATGTTCAGTTATTTTCTTTAAATGAACAATTTGATGCTTATGAATATTAGCTAGGGGAAAACTTGTAAGACTAGCTGTTTCTTTAGCTTCAAAGTCTATGTATTTTCCATTATATATACCATTATAGTCTGTAGTAGATGGTATTTTAAATCTAGCATCTGTAATTACAGCATCATATCTATTAGGATAATTAACGTGATTAATGACTATAGGAGTAGGTTTTTTATATATAACTGCTGTATTAGTTTCTAGATAATATTCATTAGTTATATTTAAATCTTCTTCTAAGTTCATTCCTCTATTACCATAATTAATGTTGTTATTCTTTACTTTGTTTTTTCCATTAGGGTAATTCATAAACGTCACCTTAATTAATTATACTATAAAATATCAATTTACGCTAGATGCTAACTTAAATCGACAAATTATATTTTTAATTAATGATATTATTCATGTGAGGTGAGGGTATGAAAAGACATCATATAGATAATTTATTTGATGAAATGATTAGTGATATTAATTATATTAAATTGAGTGTTTACAAGAGACCTTAGTTGATTGACAAACACTTTTTTTTTTGAGATAATTATTGTGTTCAAAAAGAGGTGTTATTAATGTATCAAGAACGTATAGTTTTAACTAGTAAAGATATTTTAGAAAAAGATTTTAAGATTGATACTAGAGGGTATAGACCTCAAGAAGTAGATCGTTATTTAGATACTATCATTAAAGATTATGAAGAAATGAATTCAATTATTAATGAATTAGATAGCGATAAAAAAGAACTATTAGAAGAAAATAGTAGATTAAAAAAAGAAATTAGAAGTCTTAAGTCAAAATTAGAAATTGCTCTAGAAAATGAAGGACAAGGAGCAAGTGGTGTAAATGCTGATTTATTAAGACGTTTATCAAATTTAGAAAAAATTATATATGGTAAAGAATAATATTTTAGACAAACGCTGCATTTAAGTATGTAGAGGAAAGTCCATGCTCGCACAGTCTGCGATGACTGTAGTGTTCGTGTTTGAGGAAAAAATAACTCTTAGTAACTTTTTAGTTAACGGCTCCGAAATAATCTAAGTCTTTGATATGATTAAATTAGGTATAAAAGTGCCAAAGTGACGATGCTATTTAGAAATAAATAGAGTGGAACGTGGTAAACCCCGCGAGCGAGAAACCCAAATTTGGTAGGGGAGCTTTGATAAGGAAATGAACTGAATCAAGGACCAGTAATGGTAGATAAATGTTTGTCACCTATAAGGTACAGAACATGGCTTATTAAATATTATTTATTTATAGAATTGAGGTTTTCGAATGAAAGAAATTGGCGAAAAACTGAAAGAAGCAAGAGTAAGTATGGGAATTTCCATTGCTGAAGCTGCTGAAGATTTAAAATTACGTCCATCTCAATTAGAAAGCATAGAAGAAGGAAATAGAGATGCTTTTAAAGATATTTTCTATCTTAAATATTTTATAAGAGATTATGCTAAGTATTTAGGGTTAGATTATGAAACGATGGTAGAAGATTTTAATGAATTTGTTTTCGACTATACTTCAAAAATATCTATTGAAGATATTAAAAAAGCAAGTAAAGATAATAATAAAGAAAAAAAACAAGTTAAAAAAATTTCATCACCATATACTATAGATAAAGATACAGGAAATAAAGTTCCTAAACCAATTATTATTGGTATTATTGCTGTATTAGTTTGTATTGTTATTTATAGTATAGTTTTATTTATTGATCATAATAGTAATGATGATAAAAATAAAAATGAAATTCATAATAAAGATGAAGTTGCTTATAATTTAGAGGTGTAACATGGCAAAGAAAAGAACTAAGAGTATAATGAATTTACCTAATAAAATTACATTAGCTAGAATTTTTATGTCAATTTTAATTATTGTAATATTGGTATTACCATTTGATATGATAGGTTTAAAAAATGATACATTCGTATTAATTAATGAAAAATTAGTATTTGATACAAAATATTTTGTAGCAGGTATTTTATTTATAATAGCTTCATTAACTGATTTCTTTGATGGTTGGTTAGCTAGAAAATATGGATTAGTTACTGATTTTGGTAAGATGATTGATGCTATTGCTGATAAAGTATTAGTTAATTCAGTTTTAATCTTATTAGCATCTTCAGGACATATACATCCAATTATTCCAGTAATAGTAGTAGTAAGAGATAGTGTTGTTAATTCTATTAAGATGATTGCTGGATCAAAAGGAAAAGTAGTTGCGGCTATTAAGTCAGGTAAAATTAAAACAGCTTGTTTAATGACAGGTATTGTATTAACTTTATTTAATAATATGCCATTTGAATTATGGAATATATGGGTATCAGATTTCCTACTATTTGTAGCAGCTATATTATCTATTTATTCAGGTATTCAATACTACTTAATTAATAAAGATTTAATATTTGAAGAATAAAAATTACTTTTTAGTAATTTTTTTTATTTATATAAACATATTTATTAATAGGTGATAATATGTTTAAGGGGATTATTAAATTATTTATTACAATAATAATTACATTAACAACTTTGATACTATGTAAGAGTAATAGTGAGGTTAAACAATTCCTATATGATAATGTATTTAATTCAAATATTAATTTTGCCTTAATAAATAATTATTATAAAAAATATTTTGGTAATAATATTCCTTTTAAAGATAATGTAGAACATAAACCAGTATTTAATGAAAAATTAGAGTATGAAGATAAAGAAAAAATAACTAATGGTATAAAGTTATCTGTTGGAGAAAATTATTTAGTTCCTAGTATAGAAAGTGGATTAGTTATATTTATTGGAGATAAAGATAATTTTAAAAATGTAGTTATTGTACAACAAATAGATGGTGTAGATACATGGTATGCTAATATGAATAATATAAATGTTAAGTTATATGATTATATAAATAAAGGGACTTTAATAGGTGATTGTAATAATGATTTATATATATTAAATAAAAAAAATGGTAAATTTATAAATTATGAAGCTAATATCTAAAATATCTATACATCCTTTATTTTATATAGTATTATTTATTACTTTTATAACAGGTTATTTAAAAGTATTTTTAGGATATACTTTAATTATAATAGTACATGAATTAGGACATATTTTTGCTTCTATTATATTAAAATGGAAAATAGATAAAGTAATAATATATCCATTTGGTGGTATGACTAAGTTTAATCAAAGAATAAATTCTTCCTTACTAGAAGAATTTTTAATTTTAATATATGGTCCATTATTTCAAATATTATTTTATAAAATATATCCTTTACCTTATCATGAGTTTATTTTATTATTTAATTTATTACCTATATATCCATTGGATGGTTCTAAGTTATTATATATACTATTAAATAATATAGTTAGTTTTTATAAGTCATTTATTATTATTTTTATAATATCAATTATTACTATTTTGTATATGTTATTTCAAAATATTAGTTTAATAAATATACTTATATGTGTATATCTTTTATATGAAGTATATCTATATATTAAGAATTTAAAAAATATAATGTTAAAATTTTATTATGAAAGATATAAATATCCTTTTAAATATAAGAAAAATCATATAATAAAGAGTTTAAATTTAACAAAAATGTATAAAAATAGAAATAATTATTTTATATTACGTAAAAATATTATAAATGAGTATGAAATATTTAAGAAAAGGTTTGACAAATAAAGGGTTGTTTGCTATAATCTATAAATGTGTAGAGCCTCATTCTACAACCGCACAGAGAAGGTTTTAAACTTAGGTACCTTAATGGCGAGTCTTAGATTAATAAAGGAGGATATTATGAAAGCTGTTATTGAAACTGGTGGAAAACAATACTTAGTTGAAGAAGGTTCAGTTCTTTATATCGAAAAGTTAGATGCTGAAGCAGGTAAAGAAGTAACTTTTGATAAAGTTTTAATGGTAAATGGTAAAGCTGGTAATCCTGTAGTTAAGGGTGCTAAAGTTGTTGCTACTGTTGAAAAACATGGTAAAGCTAAAAAAGTTATAGTTTACAAATATAATGCTAAAAAGAATTATCATAAAACTCAAGGACATCGTCAACCTTATACTAAAGTAGTTATCAAAACTATTAAAGAAAAATAATATGATTACAGTAAATGTAAAAAAGAAAGATGATGTAGTTAATTACATCAAGATATCAGGTCATGCTGAATATGCAGAAGAAGGATTTGATATCGTATGTGCATCTGTTTCTTCTATAGCAATTACAACAGTAAATGCTTTAATAAGTATTAATGAGGACTGTTTAGTTTATAGTGAGAAAGATGGATTATTAGAGATAGGTATTATGCTTCATGATGAAGTAATTGATAAATTAATTGATAATATGATTACTTTATTAACAAACTTATCTTTAGATTATAAAGAATATTTGAAAGTAAACTAAGATAGGAGGTGCTCATCAATGACTAAAATGATGACATTAAATATCCAATTATTTGCCCATAAAAAAGGTCAAGGTTCAACTAAAAATGGACGTGATTCAATTGCTAAAAGATTAGGAGCTAAAGCTGCTGATGGTGAATATGTTAGTGGAGGATCTATTTTATACCGTCAAAGAGGAACTAAAATTTATCCAGGAACTAATGTAGGTATTGGATCAGATGATACTGTATATGCTAAAATTAGTGGATATGTTAAATTTGAAAGATTAGGTAAAGATAAAAAACAAGTTAGTGTTTACCCAGAATTACAAAAATAGTCTATTGACTATTTTTTTTATTTTTTAATATAATAATTAAGAGGTGTATGGATATGCCAGAATTACCAGAAGTAGAAACAATAAAAAGAAAGTTAAAAGATAATATATTAAATGAAGTAATAAAAGAAGTTAATATATATTATCCAAATATAATTGAGAATGTTAGTATAGATGAGTTTAAGTCTAAATTAATAGGTCAACAAATTATTGATATGGATAGAAGAGGTAAATGGATTATCTTTGTACTAAATGATTACTATTTATTATCTCATTTACGTATGGAAGGTAAATATGTTTATAGAAAACATGATGATGAAGTAGAAAAACATGAACATGTTGCTTTCTTATTTGAAAGTGGATTAGAATTAAGATATAGAGATACTAGAAAATTTGGTAGAATGTATTTATTAGATAAAGAAGATGCTTTTAATAAAAAACCATTAAATGAGTTAGGATTAGAACCATGGGATAATAGTTTAACTAGTGATTATTTATTAGATAAATATAAGACTAAGAAATTACCTATTAAGAGTGTCATATTAGATCAAAGTATTATAGTAGGTATAGGAAATATATATGCTGATGAAATATTATTTAAGAGTCATATTAATCCATTATGTAAGACTAATGAATTAAATTCTAATGATTGTGATAATATTATTAAATATACTAAAGAAACTTTAGAAGACGCTATTAATTTAGGTGGTACTACTATTAGATCATATGAATCAACAGAAGGAGTACATGGTAATTTTCAAGATAATTTATTAGTACATAATCATGAAGGATATAGTTGTCCTAAATGTAATACTACCATAATTAAAATTAGAGTAGGTGGAAGAGGTACTTATTATTGTCCTAATTGTCAAAAATAAAAAGAGGTAAAACCTCTTTTTTTAATATAATAATGTTACTTGTCTATTATTTATTTTTATAAATCCTTCATTTTTTAAATGAGATATTTCTCTTGTCATAGCGCATCTATCTACACATAGATAGTTAGCTAAGTCTGTAAATGTAAATGGTAATTCAAATCGTTTATTACCTATATTTTGTGATGTAATTTTGAAATATTCTAGTAATTTATCTCTGGTTGAACGTTTAGATAGTATTTGAATTCTATCATTTTTACTATTTATTTGTGATGTCATTATTTGTAATAAGTTTTTTATAAATATAACATAAGATTCATTTTTTACAATTTCACTATTATATATACTATCATAATCTATATAAGTAACTCTTGTTGTTTCTTTGGTGATAACTGAACATTCATCTGATTCAATAGCGGATAGTAATGTACCAAAAACATCTTTTTCTTTTAAGTCTTCAATAATCATACTATTACCTGAATAATCATTTACAACTATTTGTACACTTCCTGATTCTATTAATGCTATATAATTTTTTCTTTTTGGACCAGATAAAATGTCAATATCTTTATTATATTGTATAGTTTGAGCTTCTACTAATTTTAGAATTTTCTCTTTATTTACGGGTTTTATATTATCAAATAAATATTTCATGTTTACACCTTCTAACAAAATATTATCATAAATGTTAAAATGTTGCAAATGCAACAAAATATAATTTCAAAAAGTGCTACAATGTAGTTGTATGATAGGAAGAGGTAAGTAGGACATGAAAGTAATCAAAAGAGACGGACATATGGTAGACTATTGTCCAGCAAAAATTGAAGAAGCTATCGAAAAGGCTAATCAAGAAGTTGAAGAAGAAGATCAAGCATCGGCTATTCAAATAAAAAATATTATTAAATATATTGAAAAATTAGGGAAGAAAAGAATCTTAGTAGAAGATATTCAAGATATTATTGAAATGAAATTAATGGCTATAGGTAAATATAATTTAGCTAAACATTATATTACTTATAGATATACTAGAGAATTAGTTAGAAAGAGTAATACTACAGATCAATCTATTAAAGAATTAATAGATGGTGAAAGTGAATATTGGAATACAGAAAATTCTAATAAAAATGCTAGAGTAGTTACTACTCAAAGAGATTATTTAGCTGGTATTACTAGTACAGATATTACAAGAAGATTTTTACTTCCAGAAGATATAGTTCAAGCACATGATGATGGTAGAATCCATTTCCATGATGCAGATTATTTTGCACAAAATGCTTTACACAACTGTGATTTAATTGACTTAGAAGATATGTTACAAAATGGTACAAGTATTAATGGTGTATTAATTGAAAAACCACATAGATTCTTAACTGCAATGACTATTGCTACTCAAATTATTACTGCTGTTAATTCAAGTCAATATGGTGGATGTACTGTTACATTAACACATTTAGCACCTTTTGTTAGACAATCTAAAGAATTTTATGAAAAGAAATATAAAAATAGAAAATTAACTAAGGCACAATGTGAAAAATTTGTTAAAGAAGATTTAGCAAAAGAAATTACAGATGGTGTACAAACTTTCCAATATCAAATTAATTCTATGACAACAACTAATGGTCAAGCTCCATTCTTAAGTGTTTGTATGTATTTAGGTGAAACTGAAGAATACAAAGAAGAATTAGCTATGATTATTGAAGAAGTATTAAAACAAAGAATTCAAGGTATGAAGAATGAAAATGGTGTATATATTACTCCAGCATTCCCAAAACTTTTATATGTTCTTGAAGAAGATAATATTAATCCAAAGAGTAAATATTATTATTTAACTAAGATTGCTGCTGAATGTACAGCAAAACGTATGGTTCCAGATTATATTTCTGAAAAGATTATGAAGAGAGATAAAGTTGACGCTAATGGTGATGGACAATGTTATCCATGTATGGGATGTCGTTCTTTCTTAACTCCATATGTTGATAGTAAGGGTAAACCTAAATACTATGGTAGATTTAATCAAGGTGTTGTTACTATTAACTTAGTAGATGCTGCTTTATCAAGTGATAAAGATATGGATGATTTCTGGAAAATCTTAGATGAAAGATTAGAATTATGTCATAGAGCTTTACAAATTAGACATAAGAGATTATCTAAAGTTACTAGTGATGTTGCTCCTATTTTATGGCAACATGGAGCATTAGCTCGTTTAAAGAAAGGTGAAAGTATTCATGATTTATTACACCATGGATATTCAACTATTTCTTTAGGATATGCTGGTTTATATGAATGTGTTAAATATATGACAGGTTATTCTCATACTGGTAAAGGTAAAGAATTTGGTTTACAAGTTATGCAAAGATTAGTAGATAAATGTAAAGAATGGAAAGAAGCAGAAGATATTGATTACAGTGTATATGGAACTCCTATCGAATCTACTACTTATAAATTCGCTAAATGCTTAAAAGAAAGATTTGGTGTTATTAAAGGAATTACTGATAGAGATTATATTACTAATTCATATCATGTTCCTGTATTTGAAAAAATTGATGCTTTCTCTAAATTAAGTTTAGAAAGTGAATTCCAAAAATTATCTCCAGGTGGAGCTATTAGTTATGTTGAAACTGCAAATTTAAATAATAATTTAGATGCTGTTTTAGAAGTTATTAACTTCATATATAACAACATAATGTATGCAGAACTTAATACTAAGTCAGATTATTGCCATGAATGTGGATATTCTGGTGAAATATTAATTGATGAAGATTTAGAATGGTATTGTCCAAATTGTGGAAATAGAAGCCATGATAAATTAAATGTAGCTCGTCGTACTTGTGGTTACATTGGTACTAATTTCTGGAATAAAGGTAGAACTCAAGAAATTAAAGAAAGAGTTGTTCATTTAGATAATATAGATGCTGAGGCATAATAATGCGTTATAACAAAATAAGACAAATGGATATATCTAATGGTCCAGGTGTAAGAGTTTCTATATTTATGCAAGGATGTGTATTCAATTGTAAGAATTGTTTTAATCCTGATACACATGATTTTAAAGGTGGTAAAGAATTTACTGATGAAGTAATTGATTATGTTTTAGAGTTATGTGAAAAAGATCATATAGAAGGATTATCTATATTAGGTGGAGAACCTATGCATCCTAAAAATATAGAGGGAACTACTTTATTAGCTAAAAGATTTAAAGAAAAGTTTCCTAATAAAACTATATGGAGTTGGACTGGATATAAGTTTGAAGATTATATTAAAGATAAAGAAATTGTTAATTATTTAGATGTATTAGTAGATGGACAATTTGTAGATGAACTTAGAAATCCTATGTTAAAATGGAAAGGGTCATCTAATCAAAGAGTAATAGATATTAAAGAGACTTTAAAGAAAAATGATATTGTTTTAATAAAGGATGGAGATTAAAATGAGTAGAGGTTTTGAAGTTGTAAAAACTGAAGCTAGAAAAACAGAGGGAGATATAATTCTACCTACTAGAGGTACTTCTAGAGCTATGGCTTATGATTTTTATGCAAATAAAGATTATACTGTAGAACCAGGAGAAATAGCAAAAGTTTGGACTGATGTTAAATCTTATATGGGTGATACTGAATGTTTAGTATTAAATGTAAGAAGTTCTATGGGAGGTAAATTTATGTTAGCAAATACCTCTGGATGGATTGATGCAGATTACTATGAAAATGAAAGTAATGATGGAAATATTGGTATTTTCTTATTAAATATTTCTAAAGAAACACAAGAAATTAAAAAAGGTGATCGAGTAGGTCAAGGAGCATTCTTTAATTTCTTAGTAGCTGATAATGATAATGCTACTGGTGTTAGAACTGGTGGATTTGGATCAACAAATAAATAAAAAGAATAGTTTAACTATTCTTTTTTTCTTTTTCTTTATCTAAATCTATTTTTTTACATATAAAGTCATATATTTTATTTAATTTAATATGTTCTATAAAATTATAATCATATTCTTTAGTATAATCAAATAAACTAAGTTCATTTAATATAGTACTGAAATACCATCTACCATGTACTAGGGCATTTCTTAATTTATTCTTTTTATGTTTTTTTCTTCCTATTTCAATAATATCTTCTGGATAGTTTTCTACTATATATGAAAATACTAAAAATAAGTTTGTATTTACTGCTTCATAATTTATTAAATAAAATGGTAAGAATTGTAAATTTTGATTTAAGACAAATGCTTTTTCTCTATTTTCTAATGGTCTTATTTTTTCATTGTTGAAATTTAATATATCAAAATATGTTATTCTATATTCATTATCAGATAATAAATGATTTATAAATAAACTATTTGTAATATTACTTGTTTTTAATAATCCATCAGGTATTAAATTTCTAGTAATATTATATTCTAGTGTCATTAATTGTCTATTTTGGCTTTCAAGTGGTGATTCTAAAAATTTTGTTGTATTTGTATAATATTCTAGTTTTGCTCTTAATTTATTTTTTTGATCTTCACTTAAATTATGTTTAGTACATTCTATTTCTTCACATTCTTGTAATTCTTGTAATGTTATTGAATTACTAGATAGTTTCTTTTTCATTTCTTCACTAATATCATTTATTTTTAATAAATAAAATTCTTGTGCTAATGTAGTATCTAAATTTATTTCATTTGGATTATGTTTGTTTTGCATAAATATTTGTTTAGTTTCACCTGTATATTTAGATATATCTATAAATATACTTTCTAAATCATCAATACTCATTTTTAAGTAGAAGGGGATTGGCTTAGCTTTATCATTAAATACTTCAATAAAATATTCATCATTTTCAATACCTATATTGTAGTCATTATGTGATAAACAGTTTCTAACTAATCCTATAGTTTCTCTTTTACTATATATATTTTCTTTATTATTTATATACATATGAGTAAAATCAGTACTAATTTTATTTTCTGTTAATCCTTTATAGTTTCTATCATTATCATAAGATATACCTTTTATTAATAATAGTATTCTATTAATAGTAGATGCTTTATTAGCGCTTGCTAAATTACAATTTTGAAAGAATAAAAGTGTTCTTACACTACTATTTTTATGGATTGACATACTTTGTAATATAGAATAATAAATTATTTGTGATTCTAATATTTCATTTTTACTTAGTATTTCCATATAATTTCCCCCTTTGTCGGTGAGTTATTATACCATTAAAATAAATATAAATAAAGTTTAAGTGTATTTGTGGAAAAATATTTAAAAACAATATATAATTATGTATAGGTGATATTATGAATAATTTAAAGGTATTATTTATGGGAACTCCTGATTTTAGTGTTCCAGTATTAAAAATGTTAATAGATAATTGTAATGTTATAGGGGTTGTTACACAACCTGATAAACCAGTAGGTAGAAGTGGTAAGATAAGTATTAGTCCTGTTAAGGAAGTAGCACTTCAAAATAATATACAAGTATTACAACCTACTAAGATTAGAAAAGAATATGAAGAAGCATTAAGTTTAAATCCAGATATTATTATTACTTGTGCATATGGACAAATTGTTCCAGAAGAAGTATTAAATTATCCAAAATATGGTTGTATTAATGTTCATGCTTCATTATTACCTAGACATAGAGGTGGAGCTCCAATTCATAGAGCTATTATTGAAGGTGATAAAGAATCTGGTGTTACAATTATGCATATGGGAATAGGTATGGATGATGGAGATATTATTAATACAAGAGTTATTCCTATAGAAGATAATGATACATCAGAATCATTATTTGATAAGTTATCTATATTAGGTAGTGAATTATTATTAGATACTTTACCAAGTATTATAGATGGAAGTGCTAATAGAGTTAAACAAGATAATTCATTAGCGACTTATTCATATAATATTAAACCTGAAGATGAAGTAATTGATTTTAATAAGACTAATAGAGAAGTATATAATTTAGTTAGAGGATTAAATAGTTGGCCTGTTGCTCATACATATTTAGATGGTAAAAGAGTTAAAGTATGGGCATCTAGAATAGGTAGTGATAAAACTACTAAGCCCGGTGAAATTATAAATATATATAAAGACGGAATAGGTGTTAGTACATCTAATGGTGAAATAGTATTAACAGAAATACAATTAGAAGGAAAGAAAAGAATGTCTACTGAAGCTTTCTTAAATGGTTTACAAGATAAGAAAAGTTTAATAGGTAAGATGTTAGGAGTATAGTATGGAAAATATAAAATCTTTTATAAAAATGATGAAAACTGATAAAAGAAAAAGAGCTCTTATGAGTTTAGTATTATGGTTCTTATTCTTAGTATTAGTTTACATATTAATGGGTGGTTTTGATGCTATACCTAGTGAAATAGGAACTGGTAGTAAATATAATAATAAACAAAATATTTCTAGTAATTCATTATCTAATTTTGAAAATATGAATAATTATGAATATACATATGAAATAAGTACAACAATAAATAATATTAGTAATACTTATAAAATAAGTGGTACATATTATAACAATAATAATTATTTTGATTTTGATAATAATAAATATATAATTCAAAATGAAAATATTTATTTAGTAGATGAAGAAAATAGTACTTTAACTAATATTATGAATATAAAAAATGATAAGTTATCTAAGATAATGGATTTTAGATTATTAAATAAGACTAATTTTGCTACATTCTTAACTTCAAGTGAAGAAGTTACTAAGACATCATATAAAGATGGTAGTTCAAAAAGAACATTAGTATATAAGAGTGCTGATGGTAAAGAAATTACTTTTGTTACTTCTGAATATGGTAATATTATTAATGGAATAGATATTAATTTTGTTAAATATTTTAGTCATTATTCTAATTTTAATGTAGTTGTTGAATTAAAGAATATTAATAATATTGATGAATTTAATACAGATTATTCTAAATATAAAATAATAGAAAAAGGTGAATAGATGATAAATATTAAATCTGATTCTAGAAAAGTTAAAGAAGGAGATATTTTTATAGCGCTTAGAGGTATTAGTAGTGATGGACATGATTATATAGAAAAAGCTATTAATAATGGTGCTAAAAAGATAATTGTTGAAGAAGATAATGATTATGATATTGATACATTAGTTGTTCCAAATACTAGAGAATATCTAAATAATTATTTAAAAGAACATTATGCTAAATATTTTGATGATATGACTATTATTGGTATTACTGGTACAAATGGTAAAACTACAACTGCTTTTTTAACTTATGAAGCTTTAAATCATTTAGGTTATAAATGTGCATATATTGGTACAGTTGGTTTTTATCAAGATAAAAAAGTATGTGATTTGCCTAATACTTGTCCTGATATATGTGATATGTTTGAATTAATTATTGATTCATATGAAAAAGGATATAAATATATAGTATTAGAAGCTAGTAGTCAAGGTATAGCTTATGGTAGATTAGAAAATATTGTGTTTGATTATGCGGTATTTACTAATTTAACAATGGATCATTTAGATTACCATATTACTATGGAAAATTATGCTTTAGCTAAACAACAATTATTTAAACAATTGAAAAAAGATGGTTTAGGTATAGTTAATGGTGATGATAATTATTCTATATATTATAAAATAGGTAAATATATTACTTATGGATTTAATGATAATGATTATAAGATTACTGATTATAAATTAGATTGTAGTGGTATAGAGTTTACTATAAATAATAACTATGTAATTAAATCTACTTTATTAGGTAAATATAATATATATAATTTATTAACTGTATATATATTATTATCTAAGATGGGAGTATCTTATGAAGATATATATAATACTATTATTAAATTAGAAGCTCCTAATGGTAGAATGGAAATTATTAAGTATAATACTAATAATATAATTATTGATTATGCTCATACGCCAGATGCTATGGAAAATATATTTAATGCTATTAAAGATATAGATTATAATAAATTATATGTAGTATTTGGATGTACTGGTAGTAGAGATAGAAAGAAAAGACCTATTATGACTAATATGTCACTATCTTTAGCAGATTTTACTTTTATTACATCAGATGATTTACATGAAGAGCCTTTTGAACAAATAATAGAAGATATGTTACAAGGTGTTACTAAAGATAATTATATAGTAATACAAGATAGATCTATTGCTATTAAAAGAGCTATTGATAGATTAGATAGTAATGATATGTTATTAATATTAGGTAAAGGACATGAAGAATTTATAATTATAAAAGATGGTAATATTCCACATAATGATAAAAAGTGTGTCGAAGAAATAATAAATGAAACAGTAAATAATTAGATAAACACTTCAATATATTTTGAATAAAATATATTGAGGTGTTTTTTATGTTACAAGATGATTCTAGACGTATAAATGATGGAGATACTTTTATAGCGTTAAAAGGATATAATGATGATGGTCATAAATATGTATTAGATGCTATTAAAAATGGTGCTAAAAAAGTAATTGTAGAACATGGTGAATATGATGTACAAACACTTATAGTAGATAATACTAATGAATATTTAAATAAATATATTAAAATGAATAATATAGATGTTAAATTAATTGGTGTTACAGGTACTAATGGTAAAACTACAACTAGTTATGTTCTATATCAATTATTAAATATGTTAGGAATTAAATCTTCATATATTGGGACATTAGGATATATAATTAATGATGAATTAACGACATTAAGAAATACTACACCTGGTAAATTAGAAATATATAATTTATTAAAAGATAGTTATAATAATAATATAGAATATGTTGTTATGGAAGTAAGTAGTCAAGCATATGATCAAGGTAGAGTAAATAATTTAGAGTTTGATTATATGATATATACTAATTTATCAAGAGATCATTTAGATTATCATAAGAATATGAAAAATTATTTAAATACTAAAATTAATATATTTAGTTTATTAAAAGATACAGGTATGGGTATTATAAATATAGATGATAAATATAGTGATTATTTTAAAATAGGTAATTATAAGACTTATGGAATAAATGGGGATTATAAAATAGATAATAGGTATAATATTCCATTAATTGGTAATTTTAATAAATATAATGTTACTGCTGCTTTATCTGTTTTATATGATATGGGATATACATATGATGATTTAAAAGATATAGTTACTAAGATTAAGGCTCCTATGGGTAGGATGGAAGTAGTAGAGTATAATACTAATAAAATAATTATTGATTATGCTCATACACCAGATGCAGTTATGAAAGTTATTAATACTTGTAGAGAGTTAGATGTAAATAAGATTATTACTATAATAGGTTGTGGTGGTAATAGAGATAAGGGTAAAAGAACTATTATGGGAGATATTGCTACTAAGTTATCTGATTATGTTATATTTACTAGTGATAATCCTAGATATGAAGATCCTGATAAGATTATAGAAGATATAGTAAATAACCTTGACAATAATAAATATGAAATAGAGTCAAATAGAGAAATTGCTATTAAAAAAGGTATACAATTGCTTTCAAATGATGATATACTATTAGTGTTAGGGAAGGGACATGAAAAGTATCAAATTATTAAAGATACTGTTATTCCTTTTGATGATAAATTAATTGTTTTAGAAAATATATAGGAGTTGATGCTATGTTAGTACTAGCAAAGGCAGTATTATCGATGATGATTGGTTTTATTCTTTCTGTAATAATGGGATTAATTACTATTCCTTTATTAAAAAAGATTAGGGTAAAACAAAAATTAAGTTCTTATTTAGAGAAGAAACATAAAGATAAAGAAGGTACACCTACTATGGGTGGGTTAATATTTATTATTCCTACTGTTTTAACTACCATAATATTACTTGTTACTGGTAAGTTAGAGATGACTCATAATTTAGGAATAGTATTGTTTGTATTCTTATCTTATGCTTTATTAGGATTTATAGATGATTTCTTAATTATTAGAAGAGGAAATAATGTTGGTTTAACTGAGTTTCAAAAATTAGCTGGTCAGTTAATTATAGCTTTAATTTTCTTTTATATATTTATGAAATCTGGTGCAGAACCAAATTTAGAAATTTCTGCTTTAGGTATTAAGTTTAATATGGGATGGTTATATGGTATATTCCTATTATTTGTATTAGTATCTAGTAGTAATGCTGTTAATATTACAGATGGTTTAGATGGTTTAGCTGGTGGTCTTAGTTTAATAGCTTTCTTAACTTTAGGATTAATTAGTTGGGGTTCAGGTGGAATATCTGGATATCAAGATATGGCTATTTTCTGTTTTATTCTTGTAGGTACTTTATTAGGATTCTTATTTTATAATACACATCCTGCTAGAGTATTTATGGGTGATACAGGTTCTTTAGCACTTGGTGCTACATTAGCTAGTATAGCTATTATTACTAAACATGAGTTAACATTTATAGTTATTATGGGAGTATTTATTTTTGAAACATTAGTATCAATTATTCAAATAGTAAGTATGGTTTATTTCCATAAGAAAATATTTTTAATGACTCCTTATCATCATCATTTAGAAAAATTAGGATGGTCAGAAACAGATATAGTTAAAGTATTTTGGGTAGTTGGTTTACTACTTAGTATGGGTGCTATAGTATATGGAGTATGGATTTAAAAAAAGTAATTTAATATTACTTTTTTTTGTATTTTAGATGATATAGTGTTATAATTATTAAAGATTGAGGTGTAGTATGACAGAGACTTTAAAACAAACTTTTAAAAAGGCAAAAATAACAGCAACTACAAATGTTTTATTAATTACTTTTGTTATTACAAATGCTATTAATGCTATTATAGTTAGAAATGCTACTATTGGTAATTTATTTTATATTAAACCTTTAATAGCAGATATTACAATATTATTATTAATAGGTTCTTTTGCTTATTTTTTTAAGCCTAAACATAGATTTAAATATTTTATAGTATGGTCTATTTTATTAACTGCTATATGTTTAATTAATGGTATATATTATAAAAATTATTTATCTTTTGCATCTATATCTCTACTTGGTACATTATCTGAGTTAAAAGGATATACTAATGCTTTAACAGATAATATATTAAAAATAAAAGATTTTGTATATGTATGGCAAATATTTTGTTTATCATTTGTACATTTTCAATTAAAAAGAATTGGTTATTATGAAAAAGTAGAACCAATTGAAAAGAGAAAAGTAAGATTCTTAAATACTATTGTTATTACATTAATTATGTTAGGATTCTTTATGTCTATGTTAAAGAGTGTAGATTTATCTAGATTAAAGAAACAATGGAATAGAGAGTATTTAGTACAAGAATTTGGTATATATACATTCCAAGCTAATGATTGTATTAGTTATGTTAGAACTAGAATGAATAGTATGTTTGGTTATGATGAGGCTGCTAAAAACTTTAGAGAGTTTTATCAAACTAAGGATAAAGAAGTACATACTAATATGTACACAAATATATTTAAAGGTAAAAATGTAATTGTTATTCATGCTGAAAGTATTCAAAATTGGTTAATTTCAGATGACTTTAGAGATGGTAAACCTGCTACATTTAATGGTGAAGAGGTTACTCCTACATTTAATAGATTAGCTAAAGAAGGATTATATTTCTCTAATTTCTATTCACAAGAAAGTTCTGGTACAAGTAGTGATACAGAATTTACATTTAATAGTTCTTTATTACCTAGTAATTTAGGTACTGTATTTATTAATTACTATAATAGAGAATATATTACTACACCTAAAATGTTAAAAGATTTAGGATATAATACATCTAGTATGCATGCTAATAGAGCTTCTGCATGGAATAGACATAATGTTCATCCACAATTAGGTTATGATAATATGTATTTCTATAAAGATGCATATGAAATAGATGAAGAAATAGGATTAGGATTAAGTGATTCTTCATTCTTTAGACAATCAATCAATATTATAGATGATATAAATAAGAATAATGATAAATGGTATACATTATTAATAATGTTAACTAATCATACACCATTTACTGATATTGAAAGATGGGAAAAAGAAAATGATAAAGTATTTGATGTAGATTATAAATACGAAAAGAAAAATGAAGAAACAGGTAAAATGGAAATAGTTAGTGCTCCATATATGGAAGGTACTGCTTTAGGTGCTTATATTAAGAGTGCTCGTTATGCTGATACAGCTTTAGATGAATTTATTAAGGGATTAGATGAAAGAGGATTACTTGATAATACTGTATTAGTAATATATGGTGATCATGACAATAAACAACAAAAATCTCTATATAGAAGATATTATAATTATGATTATAAGAATGATAAATTATTAGATAAAGATGATCCAAATTATATAGATGTAGATGATTATTTCTATGAATTAAATAGAAGTGTTCCATTTATTATTTGGACTAAAGATATGAAAGGTACTAAATATAATCAAGAAGTTAAAAAAGTAATGGGAATGATAGATGTACAACCTACATTAGGTAATATGTTTGGATTCCATAATGAATTTGCTTTAGGACATGATATATTTAGTGTTGAAGAAAATGTTGTTATTTTCCCATCAGGAAATTGGTTAACTGATAAGTTATATTATAATAGTGCTAAAGATGCTTATAAACAAATAGATCTTAAGAGTGAAATTACTATGGATTATATAAATTATTATAAACAATATACTGAGAAAATAATGGGTATTTCAGATTCAATAATTAATTATGATTTGATAAAGAAAATAGGAACAAATTATGATAATGAATTATTAGAAGAAGAAAGTGGTGAAAAGAGTGACAAAAAACAAGGAAAAAAAGGGTAGAATAAAAAAAGATAATGTTGCAATATTAATTCTTACAGTTATACTAGTTATATTATTAATTAGTATTGGAGTAATGACTGCTAATATATTTAAAAAAGATAAAGTAGAAGTTAAAGAAGTTAAGATTGTAGATAATATTAAAAACTATGGATATTCTGTTACTGAAAATAATACTGAATATTATAAAAAGTTATTTGATGAATTAAAAGAAATCTTAAAACAAGATGAAGTTAATGAAGAAGAATATGCTAAAAAGATTGCACAATTATTTGTAGCAGATTTCTATGATTTAAATAGTAAACAAAGTAAAAATGATGTAGGTGGTACTCAATTTGTATATGCACCATATAAAGAAACTTTCTTAAAGTTTGCTACTGATTCAAATGGAATATATTATTATGTACAAAGTAATCTATATGATGATAGAAAACAAACATTACCTATAGTTACTGAAGTAACAGTTACAAGTGCTAATAAAGTTTCTTATAACTATAATACACTTAGAGATGAAGAAGCATATAGAGTAACACTAGGTGTTAACTATAAAACTAATTTAGGTTATCCAAAAGTAGTAACTGTAACATTAGTACATAATGAAGATAAACTAGAAGTAGTAGAGATGAAATAAAGAGCTATGCTCTTTTTTCTTTTCTAAAAAGATGGTATACTTATAATGTTAAAATTAGAAATGAGTGAAATTATGTTTTTAAAATATTTAATAGTATTTTTTATATCTATGTTACCATTAATTGAATTAAGAGGGGCTATACCAGTAGCAGTAGGTATGGATTTAAATAAATTATTATCATTTATAATATGTATTATAGGTAATATGTTACCAGTACCTGTTATATATTTATTTGCTCGTAAAGTACTTATATGGGGTAAAGATAAAAAATATATAGGTAAGTTTTTTACTTTTTGTATTCAAAAAGGAGAAAAGGGTGGAAAGAAATTACAAGCTACTGCTGGTAGAGGATTATACTGGGCATTATTCTTGTTTGTAGCAATACCACTACCTGGAACAGGTGCATGGACTGGAACATTAGCAGCAAGTTTTTTAGACTTAGATTTTAAGAAAACAGTTATTGCAGTAATGGTTGGAGTATTATGTGCAGGACTAATTATGATGGCATTATCATTTGGGGTATTTTCTTTTGTATAGGGTAATATGAACTTAGAAGATTTAAAAGGAATAGGAACTAAGACAAGTAAATTATTAAATAAATTAAATATATTTACTTTAAATGATTTAATAGAATATTATCCATATAGATTTAATATTCTAGAAAGAACTAATTTAGTAGATAATGAAGAAGTAGTTATAGATGGAATAGTAGAAAGTATACCCAATGTATTTTATTTTAATAAAAGAATGAATAGAATGACTTTAAGAATAAATACTAATAATAAAATAATTAATATAAGTATTTTTAATAGGGCTTTTTTAAAGCCTAATATTAAAGTTGGTAATTATATAACAGTAATAGGTAAATATGATATGAAACATAATACTATTACTGCTAGTGATATTAAATTATTTAGATTACCTAATAATCCTATAATAGAACCTATATATCATGTAGTTAAAGGTATTACTAGTAATCAATTAAATAAAATAATATTAAATAATATAGAACTATATAATAGTGAAGAATTAATACCTGATAATTTAATAGATAAATACCGTTTATTAAATAAAAAAGATAGTATTAGTGTAATTCATAGTCCTAAGGATAAAAATAGCTTAAATAGGGCTTTAAACTACTTAAAATATGAAGAAGTATTTTTATTTATGTTAAAGATTAATTATTTAAAGAATAAAAGAACTGATATATTAGGTATTAAAAGAAATATAAATAAAGAAGATGTAGATAAGTTTATAGATACATTACCATTTAAATTAACTATAGATCAAAATAAATGTATAGATAATATATTAAATGATTTAAATAGTAATAATAGAATGAATAGACTATTACAAGGAGATGTGGGTAGTGGTAAAACTATATGTGCTGTAATAGCTTTATATATTAATTATTTATCGGGATATCAAGGTGTACTTATGGCACCTACAGAAATATTAAGTATACAACATTATAATAATATAACTAAATTATTTAAAGATACTAATATAAAAGTAGAAATATTAACAGGTAAATTAAAAGTATCTGAAAAGAAAGAAATATATAAGAAATTATTAAATAAAGAAATAGATATATTAATAGGTACACATGCATTATTTTCTAATGATGTAGTATATAGTAATTTAGGATTAGTAATAACTGATGAACAACATAGATTTGGTGTTAATCAAAGATCTAGTTTAAAAGATAAAGGTATTAATCCAGATATATTATATATGAGTGCTACACCAATACCTAGAACATATGCTATTACATTATATGGTGATATGGATATATCTAGTATTCATACTATGCCTAGTGGTAGAAAAGAAGTAATTACTTTATTAAAGAGTGAAAAAGAATTAAAAGATATATTAGATATAATGTTACAAGAATTAAAGAATAAACATCAAGTATATGTAGTAGCTCCTTTAATAGAAGATGAAGAAGGTACTAGTGATAATGAGAATGTAATAGAATTAAAAGAAAAAATAGATAAAGCTTTTGGTAAATATTTTAAATCAGGAATATTACATGGAAAGATGTCTAAAGAAGATAAAGATTCTATTATGGATAAGTTTAAGAATAATGAGATTAATATATTAATTAGTACTACTGTAATAGAAGTAGGAGTAGATGTAGAGAATGCTACTACTATAGTAATATGGGATAGTTATAGATTTGGTTTATCTCAATTACATCAATTAAGAGGTAGAGTAGGTAGAAATAATCTACAAAGTTATTGTGTATTAGTAAGTAATAAAGAGACTGAAAGATTAAATATATTAACTACTACTAATGATGGATTTAAAGTATCTGAAGAAGACTTTAAATTAAGAGGTAGTGGTGACTTATTTGGTACAAGACAATCAGGTGATATGCAGTTTAAAATAGCTAATATTAAAAGAGATTTTAATATATTATTAAGAGCTAAAGAAGATACACAACAATTACTTGACAGTAAACTTTACGTTAATTCTAATTTATATAAATTTATTGAAAATTCAATAGATATTTCATAGTCTTTTGTTATTTTTATATTTACATAAAAAATGTATATTGACTTATCAAGCTTATTAAGTTACAATAATAGTGGCATGTTACTCCATGCCCGTATTATAACTGTCTAATGTTATAATACACAACCAAAACCCCCTGAAGCTAGGTCGAAAGACCTAGCATTTTTTGTGTTATTCCATATAGAGTCAATGTTTATAATGGTTTATGCGATTACAATAAATTAATAAAAAGGCAAAAATGGATACAAATTTACATACGGTCTTGTATCTAATTTGTATCTAAAAATAAAGAACTACTTGAAGAGAACGAAAAAACAAACTATTTTGTTTTTTTTATTTCATAATCTGTCCAAACTATATAGAAGAGAACAAAAAGCAATTTATACCTTATAAAAACTGGAATTAATGAAATTCTGGGTATAATTTAGATACGATTTAATAATTTAATTAGAAATCATGGTATAATGATATAGAGGTGAATACTATATGGATTTTATGACTACAGCTGCCATAGCATATGTTTCAAAAGATGGTATAGAAAAACTATTAGGTCCAACTTTTGAATATTTTGGAATTGGTTTAAAAAATACTATAGAAAGTTTTAATAATAAAGCTAAAGAAAATCTTAATAATATAATACAAAAATCTATAGTAAAAAAAGGAAAAAAATTAGAAGAAAACGGAATTATTAATCCTAGAATATTAAAAGAAGTTGTTCTTGATGGTGCTTTTTGTGACACAAATGTTGTGCAAGAATATTATTCTGGAATTCTTGCTTGCTCCAGAACTGAAAGTGGCTCTGATGAGGGAATTTATTATATAGATATCCTAAAAGGATTATCTTCGAGACAATTAAAATTACACTATTTTATTTATTCAAAATTTATTAATGAAAATAAAGGCAAAGAATGTAATTTACACGAAGAAAAAGTAATAAGAAAATTTAAAGTTAGTTTTAGTATGAATGATATTTTTAACAATCTAAAATTAAAATCAATAAATGAGTTTGATAATTTTACAAGCAATGATTTTCCAGCATTGTATAATGCAGGTTTAATTAGTTCTTATTCATTTGATACAACAATTGAGGAAAAGGATAAACAATTTGAATTTTCTATTACATTGCTAGGATTATCTCTTTTTTTACAAGCTGTTGGGTGTGAAGAAATATTTGTGCCTAAATGTTTAAATGATAGTAAAATTGACGAAGTAATTAATAAAATTGTTCCAATAAATGAATTATAATAAATGAGATGGTGAGAATAATGAATTAAATTTTAAACATAAATTTGATTGTAGAGATATTCATAAAGTTAAAGTAGAAGAAACACCAAATTTTGATATTATGGTAGGAGGGTTCCCATGTACATCATTTTCGGTGGCTGGATATAGAAAAGGGTTTGATGATGACCGCAGTAGAGATTTATTCTTTGAAATGGAAAGAATTTTTAAAGTAAGAAAACCTAGAGTTATATTTTTAGAAAATGTTAAAAACATAGTTGAAGCACTACAAGAAATCGATAATTAGTACCAAATATTGACATAAAAAGCAAAAAAATGTAAAATAATTTTCACAAATTTTGATTTTGGGGAATATTGTAAATATAATCTTTTTGTGTTAGAATCTATTATAAGATAGGGAGTAAGGGTGATAGTATGAATAACGAAAAAATAGATCCAATTGAAACATCAAAATATGTTATTAATTATTTGAATGGAAAAGGTTATACAGTAAATCACTTGAAACTTCAAAAGCTTCTTTATTATATAGAAGCATGGTATTCTGTATTTACCAATGAAAGTCTTTTTGGAGAAAAAATAGAAGCCTGGGAACACGGACCTGTAATAAGAAAGGTATGGGATTATTTTAAAAAGTATTCGATTTTATATAATCAATTGCCTATAGATAAAAATTTTAAATTAAAAGCAACATCAGAACAAATAGAAATAATTAATGACGTTTTAGATGAATATGGTAATAAATCGGGTTATTATTTAGAATGTTTAACACATTCAGAAAAACCATGGCAGGTAGCAAAAAAATATGGATTACCAATAAGTAGAGACATAATGATAGAATTTTATAGAGAAAGACTTAATGGGAAGTAATCGTTTAAAAAATCAATCTAAACACAAACAAAATATTTTAAAAGATCAGTCAAATAAAATTGATGGTTTAACTAAATATAATGAAAACTTTAGAGTTAGTTTTGAATATTTAGATGTGACTCAAGGACAAAATTTTAAAAATTGGGAAGAAGATAAAATATTATCAAAAATGAATGAAACTCTATTAGAATATTGCAAAGAACCAATTTATAAAAAAATGGGAAAAAATTTTAAAGAATATGGAGAATTCCCGTACAAAACAGAATTTAAATATCCAAAAAATATTGATGAGGATGTTAACTGGTGGGCATTGCATATAACCGGAAAGCATGTATTAGGTGGATTTGTATCTGGTAATACGTTTTTTGTTGTATTTTTAGATAAAGAACATAAGTTTTGGATATCGGAAAAAAAACATACATAATAATTAAAAAGAACAAAATTATGCTTGTTCTTTTTTGTTTTCATTTTTATTATATAACCAACCTGAAGAGAGCTAGGGACCGTTTTACTTTAAAAACAGTTTTTATAGTGTAAATTAGAAACAAATATGTAGTATAATGAAATAGATATATAGGAGGTTTATTATGATTTGTGGTTATAAAGAAATTGTTGATGCAATAAATAAAACAAATGGCTTTTCAATAGGAGATTTAATTAATTCCTTATTATTAATGTGTTCAATAATAACTATTATATTTTTATTAATTGATAAATATTCAAAAGGACGACCTTATTTGCAAGTTTCTATAGAAATGATAAGATCAAGTTTAGCCTGTGTGGTTATAAGAAATGTTGGAGAAGTATCTTTATCATTGAAAAAAATAACTTTTGATAAAAAATTTATAGAACAATTACCAGAAGATACTCAAAAACATTTTAAAGATACTAAAATAAATAATTTATTGCTTCATCCAGGCTCAAAATGGGTTATGTGTTTTGACACATCAATAAATGACATTTTAAATAATTATGATAAAAAAGCTGTTCTTATAAAGTATGATTATACAAAATTAAATAGAAAAAAAGTATATAGAGAGGAATATTTAGCAGATTTTGAACAGATATCACATTTTCTTGTTTATATTAGTGAAATTGATGAATTATCTAATGAAGTAAAAAAAAGTACAAATGAGTTATCAAAAAAACTTACAAAAATTGAGAATGAAGTCATTAGTTTTAGAAATTTAAATGAAGATTATTTTAGAAATACTGTAATACAAAAGAAAAAATAGCTAGGGGAAATCCTAGCTTTTTTATTCTAATTTATTAATTTAATCAACAACTTCATTTAAAGCAGAGTTAAATAGATGTGTATAAGTGTTTAAAGTTTCTTCAATTTTAGTGTGTCCAAGATATTTAGCAACAACTGTTATATTAGCTCCGTTATTGATTAAATGCGAAGCAAACGAATAAATTAATACCATTAGATATAGATACACATAAAATAAAATATAATGAAAGATTAGATTTACCTGAACATTATCATTTTGATTTTAGATATTTATTTATAATAGATAAAATACAAGATATTAAGATAGATATTAATGAAATGTCTGATTATGAATGGATTAGTTTAGATGAATTAATAAATGATTCTAATTATAGTAAGGTAGTATCTAAAATAAAGAGATTTATTTAATAAAAATAAAAGAGAAAGGT
>DIMA01000022.1:0-52290 GCA_002425325.1 Caryophanales bacterium UBA5578
ACAAATCTTAGAATGTCACATATTTTTATTATTTAATTATATCGTAATATTACTATTTTCCGATTTATGTAAAATTCAATAAATTTGGAAAGTTTAGGGGTACTGCTAATTTTACTACTTTACTACTAATCTTCGTTATTTTCTTCTAAACTATTATTAAATCTAATGCAATAATTTATTGCAACTAATCTTAAAGCAATCCAAACTAATGAATCATATAATTGATTATTACTTATATTAGAAGAAAGACAATAACTTTTAATATATGAACTACTTACAGGAAGTTCTAAAGTTCTTTCATTTCTTCCTATAGCCTTAAACAATAAATCATCAGCTATTTGATCACATTCTGAAACTATATCAGAATCATCATCATAGTATTTAATGAAGTAATCTGTTATATCATCAACTTGTTTAAATACTTTTCTAATATCTATATCTTTATTGTTTTTTAATTCAATTAATTGATTATTTATTATTTCTTCAATCACTTTTTCTTTTTGTTCATTTTTTAAATCATTAATAATTATTGTTAGGTCATCTAAAGTAAATTCTTGAACTTCAATAACTTTACTTAAATCTGATACCATTTTATTTGTTATTTTATTTGCATAATTAATATTTTCGTTTTTCATATTCATAGCTCCTTTATATAAATCCTAAACTTACCTCAATTATTATATCATATTTTATTCATTGTGTCGTACTTTTGTGAATATTCACCAATTGAATGGGAAAATTAATATGGTGATATATATGATAGATAATAATTTGAGATATTGTAGAGAAGAACTTGAAATGACACAAGAAGAATTAGGAATTATATTAGGTGCGAGTAAACAAACTATATCAAATTGGGAAACAGGTTATACACCAATACCTTTAAATAAATTAGTTAGATTTGCTAATTTATATAATTATTCATTAGATTTTATAGTTGGATTTACAAGAAAGAATATTAAATATAATAAGAATATAAAATTAGATAGTAAATTAATTGGTAAAAATCTTAAAGCAATAAGAGAAAATTTAAAACTAACACAACAACAAATAGCAGATAAATGTAATATCTATCAGTCTACTTATAATCATTATGAAACTGGTTATAGTTTAATAAAAATAATTCCAGCTTATTCAATTTGCAAAACTTATAATATTTCATTTGATTGGTTAGTAGGTAGAACTAACAATATAAAAATAAACAAATAAAAAAAAGCGAGAGTATGCTAATTAAAACATATTCTCGCTTTTATAATACATTTAATGAATAACAATAATCATATACATTTAATTGCTCATTGATTAAGTTGTTTATTATTTTATTTTTAAAGTCATGTTGAAAAATATTAAATAGCATTTCTACTGAAAATTTTTTCTTTTCTTCAAGTGATAATTCCATATACTTTGCTGAAATAAATAATAAGTTTTTATATTTAGCAAAGTTAGTTATTACATTTTTAGATTCAGGATCTAGTATTAATAATACATTTTTTAAAAGTTTAATAAAGTTATTAATATCATAGGTAGTAGTAAATCCTAAATCTTCAAGTAAGTGTATTGCTAATCTAATCTTATCAATATTATTTAAATTATCATGCATATTAAGTAAATCAATTACTTTCTCGGTATTATTATCTAATAACATAAACATTCTCCTTTCAAATTTGCCATTTTAGGCACCTTATTTAAAGAACAGATAAGAGACTAAACCTTAACTTAAAACTTAACTATAAGCATTTAAATGGGGTATAATCTCAAATTTCTGTTTTACTATTTATCACTCTAACAATTAAAAAAATCAAGAGTATTTTTTAATTTTATCTACTTAAATCAAAATCGTCTTTATCGTATTCATATTCATCATAATCTCTAACTCGTTCTTTGTAGTAGTCTGGTGCATCAACATATTCAAATAATTCATCTTGTTTAGTTGTTCCTTTAGATATTTTAATAACATCTCCCATATCAAATTCACTATTGTCATAACAATCTTTAACAACTTCAGCAGTTTCATCTTTTGTATAATCATTACCTCTTTGTAATAGTTTTCTTAAGAATTTCTTTAGTAATTGAAATAGTTCATTTAATCTATAAATTAAACTTCTATTTTCATCTTTTAGTTCTTTATTTTCAGTTTCAAGTTTACTAACTTCTTTCTTATATTTTTGATTTTCTTTTTCTAATGATTTATAACTATTAGCATAACTATCAACTTCATTGAATATTGTTTGTAGTTTAGGCTGTAATTCCATTACTTTTTTAGATTCATTAATAACATTATTCATACTTTCAAAAGTATCTTTTTTTACCTTAACAAAATCTTTATCTACAATAAATGTTTGTTTGGTTGTTTTCATTTTTTCTTCAAAATCATTCATTGCTTTATCAAATCTATCATTTTTAACATTTAATTCATGATTTAATTTTTTAGTAAGTTGTTTATATTCTTTTATTTTAATGTGTTTATTATCACTTCCTTTAATACCTCGCTCTAAATCATAACCTTTATCAGTTAGTCTTTTATGGTATAAATCTTGTAAATGTGATAATTGGATTTTATCTTTAATATATTGTTTTTTAGAAATAGTGTATCTTTCTGTATTAGTTCTTTTATCTAATTTTTTAACTAGTGGAACAACAACACAATGAATATGTGGTGTCTCTTCATCTAAATGGACAGTTGCATGAAGTATTTGTTCTTTTTTATAACCTAAATCATTATAAACAAATTCCATACAAGTATCAGCCCAATCTTTTATTTGTTCTCTGGACATATCTTTAAAGAAATTATGTGAAGCAGTCATAACTAATTCATCAGCAACTACATTTTTAGAACTGTTTAACATTTCATGGTATCTTTTCTTTCTATCAGCTCGTTCAGTTTTCATTCTTTCATCATGTTCTTTTTTATATTCTTTAGTTAATTCATCAAAACCTTTAACATATTTAACATTTAAAGGAACAAGTTCTATATTATTTTTAGTTAATTCTAATTTAATATTAGGATTTGATTGATAAGCTTTCTTTTCTCGTTTATTATGTGATCCTATTTGTGCTAAATCGGGTATAGTCTTAATAGGTTCAACTCTTAAAATTGCATAATTTAATTCCATATATCATTTCTCCTTTCTTTTTACACAATAAAAAAGATATGTCGCTAAACATACCTTTCATAATTTCAGCTGTTCGGAATTTCCGAACAACTGATTTAATTATTCCATTTATATTTTGTATATCTTCCACCAGAGATTTTAACAATTTTATCTTCTTTAAGTAATTTATTTAATGATCTTTCAATTGTAGTTTCGCTTAAATCAGGGCACTTATTCATTATATATGCTTTATCTATCGGAATAATATTAGCCTTAAATATATCTATAATTCTATCATAAGCAGTCACTTTTTTGTTTTCAACAATGTTTATTCTTGAATCAAATTCTTTATAAGCATTTAATATTATTCCTAAATAATATTCTACAAAATACGAATAATCGTTTTCATTATCATGCCATTTTACTGAACTTTTTTCTAAAGTATCATAATAACTATCTTTTGTTTCTTCAATAATCTCTTCAATACTAATATATTTTCCTACTAAATAATTAGCTTTATATAATAATAGTAGAGTAAGTAATCTGCTCATTCTTCCATTGCCGTCATTAAATGGGTGTATAGATACAAAATCTAATATAAAAATAGGAATTAAGACTAGTAAATCACATGATTCATTATTGACTAATTCATTATAATTTTTACATAAATCCTCAATTGCAATTGGAGTTTCAACAGGAGATAGAGGTGTAAATCTTATTTTCTTTTCGCCTTTTTCATTTTCTTCTTCAATATAGTTTTGAGAATTTTTAAACTTACCACCATAACTATAACCTGTATATTTATATAAATCTCTATGTAATTGTAGAATCGTATTTTGAGTAATGTCAATAAAATTATAATTTTCATGAATTAAAGATAATACATCTCTATAACCAGCAATTTCTTCCTCATTTCTATTTTTAGGTTCTAACTTTTGATTTACTATTTCATTGATTCTTTTATCAGTAGTATAAATACCTTCAATTTTATTAGATGAAGAAGTGCTTTGGATTTTAGCAACTTTTAATAAAGTTTCTAAAGTATCTTTTTTAGTATCTAACAAATATGATTGTTTTCCTTTATATTCATGGATTTTACTTATTAAATTAATAATATTACTATTTGATATAATACTATTGTATTCTTCCATTAAATTAAATTTTCTCAAATTGCATCATTCTCCTTTCATTTGCACCATTATATCACAAAACGATGCAATTAACAATATATTTGATGCAAATAAATTTACATTATTAATTATGTGTAATATTGTATTTTTTAAACAATATATTACTCAGTATGTAAGTTTTACTTACATACTGAACATAAATTTTTTTTATTATAATTACAATATTTTCTAATCTTACATCTTTCACATTTTGGGTGTTCTCCACATATATTAGCAGACCTTAATAAACAAAATTGTTGGATTATTGATTCAACGATTATCTCATCACAGTTATTTAATATTGCTATCTTTTTAATTATATTTAATACTTGTTGTTCTGTTGCATTAGCATTTTCTACAATTCCTAGTCTATGACTACCAAATAATCTTTCTAATTGAGAACTCTTTTTACAAGTATTAACACCAACTCGTTTTAAATAATCATAAGCAAAAGCTCGTCCAACTTGTATTAGTTTATATTTACCACTATTAAACATATTAGCAATATCATTAGGAGTTTCTTTTTTTACAAACTTATCTAAACTTCCATAATCTTTTTCAATTCTTTCTAATACCATTATATTTTTAGATAATGCTTTCATTTGATTATTTATCATTGGATTAGTGCAATGAATTTTTCTTAATTTCTTTACTAAAACACTTGGATCAACTACTTTTAAATAATTCTTATCATAGTTATGAAAAATCTTATCAATAGTTTCCATATTTTCTCTTATATTGTTATCTCCCCATCTATGATTTGAGAGTAGAGCAATAATTAATGCTTTTAAATGTTCTTCAAAAGAATACTTTTTACCTTTTTTTCTAGATTTAACATTATTAACTAAATCTTTAATATCTCTCATATAATCATAATTAATATAATCCATACTTTCCTTTATTAGAGGGTATATTTCTTTTAAATCTTTATCATCAAGTAGAGTAATATTTTTTACCATTTCATAATTAGGATTATATATTACTTGATTATCTATACAATCTTTTAATATTTCTATAACTTCTTCATTAGATAAATACTTAACTCTCTCAATAGGGAATATAACTTTATTTATTTTAACATATTTTATCAGCAAAGGTATTAATTCATCTTTTTCTAAAATTTGCTCATTTTTCATAAAAAAATATCTCACTTTCTATAAATTAGTCTTTAACTAATAAAGTGAAATATTGTCTTTTGCCTTTATTTTATCGGCATTTCTTTATTTTTATATTTGGGTATCACTTATTCAACATCACCCATGGTGTTTTAACCATTCTAGGACCATTTTCATCTTCATAACCTTTACAACCATCTATGATATATCCTACACAATCTACCATTCTTATATTGGTTGTAAAATCACCTATTTTAATATCAGCACCTCTACTTGGTACAAACTTAGGTTCTGTAGTCATTATAGTTTTACCTTGTGCTGATTGTGGAATCTCATCTAAACATCTCTTCTTTTCAAATTCATCAGATATATTAGGAACAATTAAATTCTCTATTACTTTCTTAATAAAAGTACTTTTACCTGTTCTAACTGCCCCTACTACACCTAAATATATTTCGCCACCAGATCTATTAGTTAAATCTTTAATAATATCTAGTTTTTCCATTTTATCCCTACTTTCTTTATACAAATATATGCTTATAAATACGTATATTTGACAAATATTATAATAATTTTTATAATTTATAATAGGAAGTGTATGTGTATGACAGTAATATCTAATCTAGAGTATGATAGAAATTGTTATTTTGAATTAAGAGATAAAATTAAAAATATATGCACAGATATGAACACTAATATTAATAATCTATCTCAAACAAAACAAAATATAGATAAATATTTAAAAATTGATGATGTAAATAATCCTCATCAATCTTTATCTAATAAAATTGAGGAATTAAAGGAAATATATAATAATTTAATTAATAATGTTATTCCTGCTATTAATAGTAAAATAGATTCTATTAATAATAATATAAAAGATATACAGGGTAAAGAATCTTATGAGTAAGATAGATGTTAATATAGATAATATAAAGTCTATTTCTATTCCTCAATTAGAAGATAATATAAGTAGTTTAAATAATATAAAAAATAATCTAGATAGTATAGAATTAATAAATGGTTTTAGTCATACAACATATATAAAAGAGTCAGTTAATAGTATTGATAAAATAATTACTGATATAGATAGTATAAAAAAAGAAATAGAAGATATTACAAAAAAAATTAGCAATGCTGATACTAATTTATACTATAACGCTATAGGTATAGAAAATAAAAAGTAAAAGATAATTCTTTTACTTTTTTTATACATTATAAACTAATTTAGTCTTTTTCATATCTTTAGAGAAAGTTATTTTTATTGTCCATTTAGTTTTAGATATAGTTAATGTTTTCATATTAGTACAGCCATGTACCATTTGAATATATCCGGTTACTTTAGATGTATCAAAACTACTTAAATCTAATGATGATAAATATCTATTATTATAGAACATATTACTCATATCAGTTACATTAGAAGTATTAAATGATGATACATTTAAACTAGTTAATCTAACATTATTACCAAACATATAACTCATATTAGTTACCTTACTAGTATCAAAATTACTTAAATCTAATGTATTTAATAATGTCATATTATAGAACATATAACTCATATCAGTAACACTAGATGTATCTAATTTACTTAAATCTATATTTTGTAATGATGTACAATTTCTAAACATTGACATCATACTAGTAACTTTACTAGTTTTTAAAGTACTTATATCAACTGATACTAGTTTAGGACAATTATAAAATAATCCTCTTAAACTAACTGTTTCATCCGTATATAAATGTCTTAAATCCACTTTAGCTAAATTAGGAAAATCTCTAAATAAGAAATCTGAATTTTTATTAGCAATAATACCGTTATTAGCAGCTATTATTAAATCATAATAGCTACTATTTTCAGTATTTTTAATTAAATAAGCTCTAACACTATTATCTTTTTTAGCACTAATATCAAATACATAATCATATTTATCTATTTCTAGAATATCAGATGTAGTTATACTTACTACTTTAGATATATTATCAGCACCTATTTTCTTTTGCCAACTATATCCTAACATTATATCTTTAGGCTTATTATCATCTTTCTTTTTAGTTCCACATCCAGTTAATAATATTAAAATTAATAAGAAACTTAATATCTTAAAACATTTTTTCATCTAATCACCTAATTTTCAACAACATTATAATTTTCAATAAATTGAACTAATGTTGTTTCACCTCTTTTAATAACATAACAGAAGTTATTTGGTATATCTTCACATAATTCTTTAGTAATTTCATTTATTCTAATACTAAATTGATTAACAATTCCATTACCAACCCAAATTCCATCTGAGCTATCAACTAAATTATACCATAAATTAGTTTCATATTTTTCAATATTATCTATTGTATCAACTATTATTAAATTAATAACATTTATTTCTTTTATTTTCTTGAATAATAATTGTAATCTACTTTGATTATCTGTAGATAATTGTTTTATAAAATTATCTATACCACATATAAATATATTAGTACATCTAGTAGTACTCTTTATACTAGCACTTAAATATTTTTCATAGTATTCATTTATAAATTTTTCTAAATTAATAAAATTACTATTAAAACTATTATTTACTAATTTTATATTAGTAGAACTCTTTATAAAGTTTTCACCACTAGCATCTATTACAATAATATCACTTTTATCAATTGCACTAAATTGTTTAATTAATGGACTAACAAAGTTACACATACTCTTTATATTATTACCAGATACTATATTTATAGCTTTAGTAAAATCATATTTTACTATTGATAAATCATTTGTATTATATCCAATTATTATTTCATTTATAGATGCTATATCCTTTTTAACATCTTTAAATGTAATTCTATCAGGTAATGTTGGAATTTGTGCTGCTTTAACAGTATACTTAGTAGAATAATCAGTACATATCTTTCTTATATGATCATATTCTTCTTTATAATTATTATCTATTACAGCAGTTTGGAATTCAAATACATCACTATCAATTTTAACTAGTCCTCTACCATTTATTTCTTTAGCTTTATCAAAATCATCAATATTATAAATACTTATACTATCTTCTTTACTTATATCTAAAGAATATACTATATCTATATTTTGCTTAATACTTAAATCTAAATTTTTAGGACTACTAGAAGTAAATACAAAACTAATTCCATATTTATGTCCTATCTTAATTAATTCAATTAATTTATCTTTATAATTACTATATGAATTTATAAATAATTCAATATTATTAATCATTACACATATAACAGGAACTTTAAGTTCATTTGTATTATTATAAGTTTCAATATCTCCATATATAGAGAATACTTTCTTTCTTTCTTCTATTTTATTATATAAATAATTAAATAATCTCTTAATTTTATCATCTTCACCATTATATATAATATTACCTACTAATAGTGAATCATTAAATGCACCTAATAATTCTTTATCTAAATCTAATATATAATAGTTTAAATCAATAGGTGTATATTCTTTAATAGATGATGCTAAAATAGCATTTAAGATTAATTCTTTATGATTTATAGAATATATTAATGCATTATTTTTTAATATATCTAATCTTAATATATTTTGTTTTTTATTATATGGATCATCATATTCACCTATTATAGGTTTTACACTAGTATCTTTATTCTTATATTTTTTAATTAATGAAGATACTGTTATTATATTAGGCATATTATTTAGCCATAACTCATTTACAATAATATTTTCATTATTCTTTATTTTATCTAAATATACTAAAGTATTATTTAGTATATTACCTTTAGCATTTTCAATTAATCTTTGATTTTTATCTTTACTCTTATAAATAAATCCAATATTATCAACAAAGTCTAATGATGTATTAATTTCTTTTTTATATTTAACACTTGGATAATATTTACCTCTTGAAAAAGTAGTTAATCCAATTGTTGTAATATCATTACCTACTTGTAAATAAAATCTACCAGCTTTATTTAATAAGTAAGATTCTTTTACATCACTAACTCTTTCTAATCCATCTTTCATATTTAAATTAATTTTAAATCTTGAATTTGAATATATTTGATCTTCTACATAATCAGATGATGAATAAATAATATGGAAACCATATGCCCTACCCATTCTAACTATATTATTTAAATATTGTAAAAATTTAGGATTAGTATATTTTAATTCTTCATATTTATCTACAACTATAATTAAGTGAGATAAACTTTCTTTTACTTTATGTTGTCTATATAAAGATTGATATTTATATATATCCATATTTGAATCAACAACATAATCTTTTATTTTATTAAATATATCTTTTCTTCTTTGTAATTCTAATTTAAGCGCTAATAAAACACGTTTTAATTCATTCGTATTATAATCAGTAATAGTACCTACTAAATGTGGTAATTTAATACATAATTCTTTATTATCAAAAGTATTAACTAATTCTCCATTTTCTTGATCAATTAATACAAATTGAACTTCATTTGGATGATAATTAACAGCCATAGATAATATATATGTAATTAAAAAGTTAGTTTTACCAGATCCACTAGAACCTGCAACTATACCATTTGGTCCATATACTCTTTCATGTATATCTAATAAAATATTTTCTTCATTATTACCAATACCAATATCTGTTTTTAATGAAAGTGATGGATTATTATAATTCCATCTATTAATAGAATTTAATTGTTCTACAGTACCAACATTAAACATTTCTAAGAAATCATATTCTAAAGGTACTTTAATACTTGTATTAATATCTAATGGAATATTTGCTAATTCCTTACAACATTCATACATATTAATTGGTGTATCAAAATCAATTTCAAAAGATATATTATCATGATGTAAAATAGATTCTTTTTCTGATACTTCTATATATGATACACATTCTTTAGGTAAACTAGAAATATTATCAGCTAAAGCTATAAATTCAAATCCATAATTTTGATTATTATTTAGGATATTAGATATTAACTCATAATTTCTAATATTCTTATAATTATCCGTAATAATTAAATGATGATGGTCTATTGTTCCACCTGCAGCATTTCTCTTAAACTCTTTATTTAAGAAGTTACATACATTAGTTATTTCTTCTTCTGTAGTAGCAAAAAATCTAATTGATTTATCATTATTCCAGTTATGAGGTAATACTTTTAAATAATCCCAACTTGATTCATTATTCTTTGTAGTTAAAATTATTATTTTTAAATCATCATAACTATGATAACTAATTAATTGTAATATTAAACGATCAATATATTTTTTATTTAATTTTTTACTACCAGATAATCCTATAATATGGTTTTTCATTAAATTTAATATTACAGGTGCATTATCTATATATTTATAATCATTATTTAATTCATTAATTAATCCTGTTAAAATCTCATCATCAGTATCAATATGATCAGATGGATAATCTATTTCTATATTAACAGGTAATGTTCCATCACCTAAATTAACATTAAGAAAATCAACATCATTTAATCTTCTTTCCCATAAAAATGGTTTATGCTTCATTATAGTTTTTTGACATTTATCTAGTGTTAAATTATTTTCTAATAATATTTGCCTTTCTTCTTCCATTTGTTCTTTTATTTTACTTTGTTTAGATTTAACATAATCAATATATTTCTTTTTCTTATTATCTTCTTTTTCTAAATACTTTTTATTTAATATTAAATACCAACTAAACATTACTATTAATATAATTAAACAAAATACAAATGCAGAAATAGTTAATTTATGATTAACTGTTATACATATACCCACTAATAACAATATAATTAATATTGTAAACATTGGAATCAGATGATAAATAAAAGGAATTGTTCTATTTATTTCTGGTGGTGGATCTATATGTATACTAATTTTATTTATTTCTTTTTTCTTTCTACTTTTTTTATGAAAATAATCTTCATATTTATATAATTCATCAAAATTAATTTCATCTTTTTCTGTAGCGTCATCATACATATTAGAATTTATTTTCCTAATAGTTTTTTCTTTAAAATATGTATCGTCTATACTTACTGTATCATTTGGATTATTTATTATAAATAATATTTTATTATCTTCCATTAATATAATAATTTTTAATCCCGTAATAAATATTAAATCTCCATTAGTTAATTTTTGTTGATATCTAACACGTATATTATTAACATAAGTGCCTAATCTACTATTATTATCAACTATATAGTAATTTCCATTATTATATTCTATTTTAGCATGTTGTTCATCTACACCATAGCTATCAAAACAAATATTATTATCTATACTACTACCAATTTTTATAGTTACATCAGTATCTACTAAATATCTCTTATATGTTTTATCATATGAAGGTGAACAATATAATAATACTAATGTATCTCTTTTCTTTAGTTTTAATACATAAAAAGAATAATCAGATAATATGATAGAATCTTGTTCTTTATTATCAGATATAATTGAAACATCTTCATTACTAAACATTTTCCAACTGCCATTAAAAGCTTCTATATTAATAATATTATTTAGATTATTATTACTATCGTAATCAGTCACCCAAAAAGAACCTTTAATAACATCAGGTAATTTTAAATTATTGATTTTTGTCCCTTTAATTAATGATACTATCATATATGTTCCCCTATTCTTCTATCTTATATAATTATAACAAAAAATATATTTTTATAAAATACTTTTGTATATAATTTATTGATTGTTTTTAATAGAGTTAATATAAATTTTATAATATATTACTTAATTCATATTCATTATATATTTTATCGAAATCAAATTCTATTATTTCACCTTTTATTTTTGTTTTAATATTATTATTATATTGAATATAACCAAAACCTTCTTTATTTACATACCAAAATTCATTATCTAACATACTTAACCTCTCTCTAATAAATTTCCTTACTACAAATTTATTATTACATAAAAAAAAGATTAGAAACTTTCTAATCTTTTTAAATATTTTTTTATTTTTTTATCAAAAAACTATCATATCACTTTCTTTATTTTATCTGCTATTTTTTTTATTTCTCTATCAATAGTCTGTACACTTAAATTTTCTAATCTAGCCATTTTAACTCTTTCAATTTCATCCAATCTATATTGAATTATTCTTTTTTGTAATGGCGTAAAATGAATTTTTTGTTGTAATTCAAATAATTCTTCTTCAACAAATGTAATTTTTAACATTTTTATCTATTATCTTCTTCTAGTTCGTGTACTTCTTCTCTAATTAAACCAACTGAAGTATTTAGACTATCTAATAATAATATTAAATATGCTGTTTCTAAAACAAAAATCGTTAACATAACACCTATAACAATAAAAAGTCTTTTATTTGTTTTTTTATAATCTTTTAATATTTCTGTTGCTATAGGTAAATTATCTATATTTTTATTTAAATCTTTTTTCATTAATTCCACCTTCTAAATTTATATTATTATTTATAATAAAAATAAATCGGGTGGTTCTTCAACTTGAAGATAATCTAATATTTTAAGTATTTCTATTTCCAAATAACATCACCTATTTAATGTTTTAAATAAAAAGAATAAGTATTTTTACTTATTAACTTATTCATTAATATGATTTTCTTTTTCCCACTTTTCTTGTCTTTTACTCTTAGGTAATATTAAACTATATTTTTGAGTTTCATCATATAGTTCTTTTATTTCTTTTATATATTTACTAACCGTATCTTTACTAATATGAAATTCTTCTGCTTGCTTAGTAATATTCCATCCAGCTACTCTAGTTGTTAGAATAGCTTCCATTAGTCTAGCTTTTTCGTCCCCTAATTCAATTCGATCATTTAACCCACTTTCTTCAAAGAATGTCTCTAGTATTAATTTTGTCCATCTAACTCCCTTACTCATAAAAATCACCTCTATCATTATAACATAACTACATAAAAAAAATTGTATAAATATTGTATATTTTTTGTATATTTTTTGAATTATTTAAACAAATAAAAAAAAGTATTATAGAAATACTTTTTAATTATAACTATTGATTATTTTCAGGTGCGACTGGTGCTACTGGTGCAACCGGAGCCACTGGTGCAACTGGAGCAACTGGTGCTACCGGTGCAACTGGTGCAACTGGTGCTACCGGAGCCATTGGTTCTACTGGGGCAACTGGTGCTACCGGAGACACTGGTTCAACTGGTGCTACCGGAGCCACTGGTTCAACTGGAGCAACTGGCGCTACAGGAGCCACTGGTTCAACTGGGGCAACTGGTGCTACCGGAGCCATTGGTTCTACTGGAGCAACTGGTGCTACCGGAGCCATTGGTTCTACTGGAACAACTGGCGCTACAGGAGCCACTGGTTCAACTGGAGCAACTGGCGCTACTTCTACTGGAACTACATCAACTGGAGTAACTGGTACTTCATTTGTAATAGGTTCTTGAGCTACAACATTTTGCTCTACAGTTGGAACAGACTCTGTTTTAGATATAATTTCTTTTAATTTATTTTTAAATGTAATTTCTTCATCATCAACTAATCCTTTATGGAATACTTGAATAATTTGATCATGATCAAATAAACAAACTTCATTTGATGATACATATCCTTCTGGATAAATACATCCACAATAATCATACATTTTATTTTTATCTTCATGAGTTACAGAACAAAAACCTGTAATCATAGCTCTTTTTGTACCATTTTTTAACATTACAACTGTTCCAATTGGTAAATACTTTTCCCCTATTTCATTATTCATTTAAGTCCTCCTAACGTTGAGCGACATCTTTTACAAGATAGTCAGCATATTCATTTATTGATTCTACAAATTTTGGTAATCTTGTAGTTAAATCTTCAAAAGTTTGTTTTGAAGTATTAGCAATATCTCCTGTCCAAATATCTCCATTATCTCCTATATGAGAATATTGTTCTTTTTGTAATTCATTTAATATATCAGATATTTGACTTGATATTAACTTTAATTGACCAGCCATTGATGTTATATCAGAATAATTATATTTTTTACTCATAATACCACCTAACTAATCTTTCTATTATAAGTATCTATAGCTTCTTTATAAGCTTTAGATACTTTAATTAAGAAATCTCCTGTTTCTTCTACAGATTCATTCAATTTTTTAATTATTTCTGTTTGTATTTTTAATTCTTTTAATTTCTTATTATCTTTTTCAGTAGATATAACATCACTAAATTTCTCTTCTAATTTATTTAAATCATCTAGTAATATTCTTAAATTTTTGGATTTATCTTTAATATTTTTACCAAGTTTTGGTCCATTTTCATAGTCTATATAAAGATTGTTCATAAATCACTCTCCAATCATAAAAGTATTAATTTAGTTCCATTACGAATATCCGATTCAATTACAAACATATCATCTTTATATTCTTGATTAGTCATTTTATTATATAAAGCAATTTCAGTATCTATCATATAAGCACCATCACTTAACTCTACAATAGAATTGACTAATATCTTTTTTACTAAACCAATTTTTCTGTTGACTGGTATAAACAAATTATATTCTTGTTCTATTAAAGGAACATAGACCGTTACAAGAACTTTATTCATTTTACCACCTCAATATTCTTTTATTAACCAATATAACCCATCATATATAAATAATATACAATAAATAATAACAATAAAACTGGTACTGCTATTAAAAGGATTTTCTTTAAACCACCTTGTTTTTTACTATCTTCTGGTAATTCTGCTCCACCTAATCTAATTAAATTATTAGGCATTGGATTACCAAATGTAGTAGCAATAATACGAGATATATCAGTAATAGTTCCCATTTTACTAAATGCTACTTCTTCTTTTCTAATATCTTTATCAATTAACATAAATGGTGTTTTTGATGATAAATCAACTAATTCTTTAGTAGCTTCAAATTTAACTGTTTTCTTCATTCCATATAATGAAGTAACTATTAAACGATAATCTTTTTGAATTGCTCTAGTATAAGCAATATTTAAACCATCATCTATTTGTTTTAAATTCTTTAATATTGATTCTGTTGTAGGTTTATCTAAAACTGAATCATATAATTCATAATCTACAATTATTAAATCATAAGTTGCTTGATTAATATAAGCAGCTAAATATTGTGATGTTTGAACTAATCTATTTTCATCATCTTCTATAGGCCATACAGCAACATTAGATGTAAATGAAGGTCTACCTCCATTTAAATTACTTGTTATTGTAGGTATATTCTTTTTACATGCAATAATTAATACCTTTTTACTTTCTGGAATTTTTTCTAAAAAGTAAGTTTGAGGTAATTCATTTTGGAATGCAAATTGTACTGATGGTACTTCTAGTAATGGGAATACTGAAGTAACAGTAATATTTTCTGGACAATTTACTGTTGGGAAGTACTTTTTAGGATTTTGTACTACATCAATAAATTGTTTACCAATATAATTATCATAATTAAAGAATAATATTTGATCCCCTGCTTTTAAGATATTTTCTCTTAAAGTAACAAATGGATTCATATTATCATCTGTATAATCTGCAGCATATTTCTTTTGTATTGTTCCAGTATAATCAATCCATACTTCTCCAACACCTGAAACTTGCATTCTATAATAATCAGCTATATCATTTTGTGTTCCATTTTTAAAATAACATTTTCCAGCAAAAGATGTAATTTTTAAATTATTATAAAATCTCATAATTTTATTTCTAAACATTGTCATACATTTAGTAGCATTTTGTAATCCTTCAGCACTATTATCACCTAGAATAAAATGCATATAAATTGTTTCTAAACCTTTTGCTTGGCATAATTCAATAAATTCTATAAATTGTTTTAATCTTTTTTCATTAAGTCTATCACCAAATTGATAATAAACATGTAATCTAGTTTTAGCTTGAACTGCTCTATCAATAACTCCATTAATTACTGGGCTTGCTTTAAAATCACCAGAATCAATTTTTCTTTGTAATATATCTTCTAATTTAACAGGATGTCCAAATGTTCCAAAATTTGCATAACCTGTTTCGAAGTTTGATAATTCTGTTTCGTTTAAACCAATAGCTTCTCCTTGTGATGCAATTAATTTAAAAGGATAAGCTCCCATTAGTTTTTCAAATGTAGGTACTGTTTCTTTATTAAATACCTCAAATGATTTACCAGTTTCAGCCCCAAAACCATTCATTAAAAATAGTATTGTTTTCTTTTCATTCATATAATCACCCTATTATTATTCTTACATAATTATATCATATTTTACATAACTTTCCATAGTTTTTTAATTTTTTAAATCTAGTTTACAATTAATTTTCCTAATTTAATAATTTTATCAGTGTCTTTATAAATTATTTTACAAAATTCACATTCACTAATATTACATTTTTCTACATAATATTTATTTTTATATAAATAAAACTTATCAACATTAAATATATCTTCAATTTCATATAAAATTTTATTATTCTTATTAATAATGTGTATATCTATATCATCTTTATTATAATAATGCACATTATTCTTTATTATTTCAAGTATTATTATCTTATCTTTATATAGATTAACTGTGCATAACCCATATATATCCAAATTATATCTATCTTTTGCACATTTTATTATATAGTCTACAAAGTTATCCACACGAATCTCATCAAAATAATATATAACTAAATTATTATCCACATATTCTAATTTCAACAAACCACCCATTTTATTTTATGAAATAAAAAAAAGAGAGTACTATAAAGTTCTCCCAATTTTTTGATATACTTCTGATTTTCCAACTTTTGATACGTTAGAAAACATTATAAATTCATCACCAACTACTAAATCTAAATCGTTTAAGATTAAATTCTTTTGTTTTTGATGAGATGTAACACCTACTTTATCTGTTTTAGTAGCAACTATAGTTACAGGAATCTTATAATGTTTTAAGAAATTATACATCATAATATCATCTTTACTTGGTTTATGACGAAAATCTATTAATAAAAATACTTGTTTTAAGTTAGATCTATTTTGTAAATAATCTTCCATCATAAGTCCAAATTTCTTTTGTTTAGCTTTAGATAAAGCCGCAAATCCATAACCAGGTGCATCAACTAAATAAAATTCTTCATTTACTAAATAGAAGTTTATTGTTTGTGTCTTTCCTGGTGTAGCTGATGTTCTAGCATAATTTTTTCTATTTATAATTGTATTTATAAAACTGCTTTTTCCTACATTAGAACGGCCAACTAATAAATACTCTGGTTTTTCATCTGTTGGATATTGACTTCTTCTAACAGCACTTATAATTAATTCTACACTATTAATTTTCAAGTTTTTTCACTCCTTAAAAAACAAGTTAAGTATAACAAATAAGATATCTTTTGTCAAAAAAGGTGTCAATTATCAGATTTCTTATATCTTTTTATAATTATAAATAACCAACTAACAAATATAATAATATATAAAAATATAGATATAATATTTCCAAAATATACACTTGGATATGTATTTCCAAATATATATAACATATTATAATTTACTATATTAGACATATATATAAATAATAGTAAAAAGAATATTATTAATGAATATGGTACTAAACATATATATTTAATAGTATCATTAATCTTTTTACTTACTATTACTTTAGTCGATAACATAATACTAATTATCATATTAAATAAATAAAAATATGTATTTTTAATAAAATCACTTTTAAAAAATGTATCTATATTATTAATAATTTTACTACCAAAAAATATACATATTATTAAAATTAATAAACCATGCAATATATACATAGATATATGCATTTTTTTATTTTTAAAATTTACTATTAATATAATAATATATATTATCGTTAATATTAATAATAACGGATAAGCAGATATATTTTTCATTTGTTTAAAAAATAAGTTAAAACAATCTGCTATATCAAAATTAGTATGTGTCATTATATAATACCTTTCCTGTCATTTCATCAGGAATATCTAATCCTAATAAACTTAACATTGTAGGTGCTATATCAGCTAATATACCATCTTGTAATTCAATATTATCTTTAGTAATTATACATGGTACTGGATTAGTTGTATGACTAGTAACTGGATTATGATCACTATCCCACATCATATCACAGTTACCATGATCAGCTATAATAATTAAAATACCATTTAATTCCATAACCTTTTTATATATTTTATCAATACAATTATCCATTGCTTCTACTGCCTTTATAGCAGCATCATAATTACCTGTATGACCTACCATATCTCCATTAGCAAGATTCATAATAGTTACATCATAATTAGATACTTCAGCTAAAAAGTTATCAGTAACTTCATATACACTCATTTCAGGTTTTAAATCGTAAGTAGCAACTTTAGGTGATGGTATTATAATCTTTTTCATATCATCATATTCTACTTCTCTTCCACCATCAAAGAAGAATGTAACATGAGGAAATTTTTCTGTTTCTGATATTCTTAATTGACTAATATTGTTATTATGTAAATAATCTACTAATATATTTTTTAAATCTAAATCATTAAATGCATGTGGAGATAAAACTGTTTCTGTAACAGGAAACATAGTTAATGTCTCAATATTCTTATATTCATTTATAATTAAATTTTTTTCTAAAGCTTGTTCTTTATAAGCATCATAATTTGAAAATAAAGTAAATAATTCTCTTATTCTATCTTTTCTAAAATTAAATGTTATTATCCCATCATTATCTTTTATTGGGCAATTAACAATAATACTAGGTTTTATAAATTCATCATAAATACCTTTACTATAATTATCATTAATTACTTCCTCATAATTATTATATGTATCTCCTACTCCATTACATATAACATCGTATGCTATTTTAAGTCTATCAAAGTTATTATCTCTATCCATAGCATAATATCTACCAGATATTGTAGAAATAACTCCAATACCTATTTCTTTTATTTTCTTATCTAATTTTTCTAAATATTCTAATGCACTTTTTTCATATGTATCCCTTCCATCTGTAAATACATCTATAAATACATTATTAATATTATTTTCTTTACATATATCTAAGATTGCTAATAAATGATCTATATGTGAATGTACACCACCATCTGATAACAATCCCATTAAATGTAAATTAGAATTATTTTCTTTTACATGATTAAGTACTTTTAATAATTCTTCATTATTATTTAAACTCTTATCTTCTATTGATTTAGTAATTGCTTGTAATGGTTGTAAAGCTACTCTACCAGATCCTAAATTCATATGTCCAACTTCACTAGTTCCCATTTGACCATTTGGTAAACCCACTGCTGGACCACTTGCTTCTAATATAGAATGTGGATATTTATTAAATAGATAATCTAAAGTTGGAGTATTAGCATTAGCAAATGCATTTCCATCTTTTTCTTCTCTAATTCCACATCCATCTAATATACATAAAACTAATGGTTTCATATTTTATCACCTATTATAATTTTAACACTTTTTAAAAATCTAGTAAAGGAATAACTACTTTAGCACACACTCCTTTTTTCTTATTATTTTTATATGATAAATTACCATTATGAGCTTCTATTATTTCTTTAGAAAGAGGAACTCCTAATCCTGTACCATCAATTTTTGTAGTATAAAATGGCGTAAATATATTTTCAATATTATTCATATCCATACCTGTACCATTATCAATAACTTTTAACTCTAACTTGTCTTCTACTATATTAGATTCTATATCTACCTTATCAGCCCCAGCTTCAAAACTATTTTTTATTAAATTAGTTACTACTTGTGTAAGTCTATTATAATCACCATTTATTAATATTTCATCATCTTCATCTATTTTTAAATTTATATTATAATCCTTTAATTCTTTTAATGAATTGGTAACATCTTCTAACATCATGTTAATATCCATAATATCACAATTTATATTATCTTTATTTACAAGTAAAAAGTCTTGTAAAAGTATTAATAATTTATCTATTTCACCCGATATAATTGGCACATATCTTTTTGCGCAGTCTGGATTATTATAATCAAACATATCTATATATGCTTTACATACCGCTAATGGATTTTTTATTTCATGTGTTATTTTAAACAAAGATAATCTTATTTCTTTTTCATGTTTTAAATCATTATATTCTACATAATAATTTATTACTTGTTCAACTTTATTAATTGTATATATAGAGAACTTAAGTATTAAATAATATAAACTGACATATAAAACAATATTTGTACCATATATTATTGGTAAATTAATAATTATTGTACTAATAAAATATATATCTATATTATTCTTTTTATTTAATAATTTATTAAATATTATAGCCAATAAAGGATATAAGATATATAAAACATTATAGTTAAATAATAAAAATATAAAACAAATTATTATAGATAAAATATTGTACTTTCTATCTAAACATATATACATTGGTATAAATAATAATAACATTGCAAAGTTTATATTAGCGCCTTTAATAAATTTAAATATAAAGTATATTATTGTACATAAAGTAAATTGTAATCCTATATCTTTAGTATTATCATTTATATTATTATTAGTTACTATATAAAACAAATAACATAATAAAGGAAATAATATTATTATAAGACTAAATATCAATTGATCATAAATATTCATTAAATCACCATAATAATTTTATATTATTACTTTGTCGAATTTTGTCGAACGATGTCAAAAAAAAGCAAATTATGTATTAATTTGCTTTTCTTTTTACTATATATTTTGTAGATAGTATTAATGTTATTAATGATATAATTCCTATTATTACATAGTATATTATATTATCTACTGTTTCTGGTACTTCTACTTTTTCTTTTATTTTTCCATAGTTATATGTTACTACTATGTTTTCATATTCAGCTATTCCATTAGGTTCTCCATCTATTGATTTTAGTTCATATCCTTCTGGTATTTCACTTAATCCTTCTGTATCATAGTATGATCCTGGATCTACTTCGAATTCTTTCTTTTCTATTTCTGTTCCATCTTCTACATTCTTATATATTACTGTTATTTTTGATTTTGTTAATGCTTTATAGAAGTATGTTACTTCAATTTCTTCTTCATTTATGAATCCTTCTTCTTCTCCTAACACACTTGATAATTCATAATGTTTTATATTTAATGCTTTTGCTATATATTTTGAACCTAATACATATTCTTTTATTGTTGTTTCTGACAACTTATTTGTTGTTCCTTCTTCATAATAACTTACTAATAATTTTACTGTTCTTGGAGTATAGTAGAATATTACTTCTTGATTCTCATTTTTGAATGTTCCTTCATAATTATCTGGGAATACATATTCTCCTTTTTTATTCTTTATTAATGTATATAATTTTGAATCTATTGGTAATACACTATATTTTGTTCCATACTCTCCTGTTATTACTTGATCTGAATATATTCTTGTCTTTGTACCATTTAAGAAATGATGTACTGTTATTCTACTTACATTTTTCTTATATTCTATTGATATATTTTTTGCTTCTTGAACATTCTTTATCTTATCTAATAAAATTGTTCCATCTTCATTTACTGTATATGTAGCATCTTCATCATTTACTTTTATACTTACGATACCATATCCTTCATTTGGTTTAATAATAATATCGTATTTACTATCTGCACTAAATTTTACTTTTTCTACTTCTTTTGGTCCTGATCCTTGATAAATTATTTTATCTCCATCTTTTACAACTACAGAACCACCTTCATTTGTCATTACTGTAATTCCAAATTCCTTTACTTTATTTACTAAGTCTAAGACATATGATTCTGGTGATGCTGGTGTTACTTCGTCTGATAATGTAAATTCAGCCATAATAAATCTACTATCTGTACTATATAAATCAATTGGATCACTTGGAAGTAAATCTTCTCCCTCTTTTGCTTTTAATTCTTTTGCTAATAACATAAAAAATCTATTTTTATCAGCTTTTAAAAATATATTATTATATGTTCCTGATTTATCTTCCAATGATACTTCTTCATAAACTCTAACCCATTCAATACTAGAATCAGGATTAATCTTATAAATCATTGTTTTATAATGATGGTCATCTATTACCCACGTATTATATTCTAAATGATCCTCAGCACTTTTACCATAAGGTAATATATATTTATCACCATTAGCTAGATATACTGTTCTACTTGATACATCCTCATCCCATTTATCGTAAGTCCAATATGTTTGAGCAGCTATAATAGAACCATCTTCCATATAAGTAAAGAAAGGGAAATCTCCATGTGCAGGCATTCTATTAAATTTTTCTTGTTCTTTTGTAGCAACACCGGCTCTCCATCTTGCAAGTTCAACAACATTTTCAATTTCACCATTATTATTATATTTAACTGCAAATCTTCCACTATAATCAGATCCAGTTTCTGGATCTACTAAATTTACTCCTTCAAATTTATTATATTTAGTATTTAAAAATTCTGTTAAATTGTAACTATCTAAATAATTAGACTGATTTGGCTTAATAAACTCAGGGGAATAATAGCTTGAACCTCTATAACCTACGATATAGCTACCATCTTTGAATATTTCAATTGTTTGCTCTCCTTCATATGTTATTGTATTACCATAAAAAGCTAAAGGTCTTGTATAAATATTATTAAAGTTTTTATCTAATTTTGATACTATTTGTATTTGATAGTTATTAATATATAAAAGATTAAATATTAAATAATTTCCATCTTCGTCAACTATAAAGTGACCTGGATTATTATAATCATATATATAATAATCATATTCCTTATCTAATTTATTTTCTTCTATATATGATTCAATACCATCATATATATTTTGAGTTATATTTTTAGCTTTAACTAAATAACCTTGCTTATCATATTCCAAATAAACTGCTGTTGATTTTCCTTCTTTACTTTCATAAAAAATTGTTCCATCTTTTAATATATATCCATATTTATAATTACTATTATATGAATAACTATTGTTTACAATATAAAAAACACCAATATTACCATTAGGTAATTCAAACTTGTTCTTTTTTCTATCATTATGATAATAATTTAAATATTCATAACTATATTTTCCATTTTCATCTCTAATACATTTATAATAAACGGGATTATTAGTTTGTGTATTATATAAATAGTTTCCCTTACTATCTAATTTTACAAAATGAGCTTCGTTAATTGGAACAATGTAACCATCACTAACTTCGATTACTTCCTGATCAGGATATTGTATTGTACTAGTACTCGTATTAGAGCTATTTTCATATGATCCATCTAAATAGATGTATTCCGAATTCCAATCATATGTTTTTTTTGATAAATCTTTTAAATCTTTTTCCCATTCTAATTTTCCATTTTTATCATATTTTTGTAATATTTGAAAAATATAGAAAATATATCCACCATCAGATGTATTTAAATATTCTAAAACATATATTCCACCACTTTCGGCGTCTCTATCCATACTTATCTCAGCTGAACTCATTTGCATTCCTGCTGGTTGATATCCAATAGATTTACCTACACCAAAATAATATACTTCATCAGTTATATTATACTTTTCACTTGAAGCTTTTATTTCTTTTAATTTATATGTTCCTTCTCCTAAATTTAAATTTAATGAACCATTTTTATCTGTTTTAACTGCATAATATGTTTTTCCATCTATAGTTATTTTTTCACCAAGTATAGTCCCACTAATTGATTTTGCAGGTGTTAATTGTTCTAAACCATTTAAATATTCTACTTTTTCTATTGTGAAATATGTATTTGGTAATAATTCACCAGTATCTGCATCTTTTTTGATTACTTTAACAATAGGATTATTTCCAACAGTCACATCAACTTTATCATCATTAGTTTTGTAATCATCAAATTCATTAATTGTTTCTGTATTTTCAGATGGTGCATATTCAATTTTATCCTCATGAGTATTAGAATCCGAATATGTTTTTATATATCTAAATTTAATTGGTTTATTTTCAGTTCTATATCCTAATGGAGCCTGTACTTCTGTAACTGTATAATAAGCATCTACAGGATATCCATTTTCTAAACCTGGTATATCTTTTATAGTTCCAGTCAAATATGCATTTAATTCTATTGTTGCTTTTCCATTATTGTCTGTTGATATATATTTACCACCATTAGGGAAACCTGGACCTTCAATTTTAAATAAAGCACCTTCCAATGGTTCCTTAGAAGATTTATCAACTTTATTTATTGTTAAATCATATTTTACAGTTTTCTTTACTTTAGTGTTAATTTCTACTATAGGATTATTTGTATTATTTACATCATAATTTAATAATGATTTTGTAACATTAGTCCCAACTTTAATGTCTTTTAATCCCTCAGTTGGTTCTAACATATATCTTGAACCAATAGGTGTAGGTTTTAACCAAGATACATCCATTTTATATGGGGCGTAGTTTATTTTATTTGCTTCAAATATTAAATAATATTTTTTACCACCAATAAATTTAAACTGATCAAAATTTACTTTTTCTATTTCAAAGTCCCATTTTAATTCTTCTTTAATTTTACCTTTAAAGAAGGGTTTTACTTTACTTTGAGTATCAGATAAATATAAATTAAAACCAGACCCCTCTAAATCATAATTATTTGAATAATCTATTTTTCCAATTAATTTTAAATCACCATAATACTTAGTTAAATCTAATTCATAAATTGTTGTAACTTGTCCAGCATTATTTCCTATATTATTTCTAAAATAGAAACTTCTATCTGAACCAGAACCCATTGTAAATTTATAACTATAATGTGATGAAGAAACAAACTTTGGTGTTACAGTTGATGTTACTCCAAAGTTAACTTCTTTAGTGTCCATATTTCTTGTTACTGCAATATTAAATGATGGACTAGTACTATAATCACCTTTTATACTATTAGGTATATAGTCATTAGAAGATAAAGCTGTTAATGTATAAGATTCTCCAATAATTAAACCACTTATTGTTGCTACACCATTTTCATCTGTATAAATTGTTCTTCCATCTTCAAAATTTCTTCCAACTACTTTATAAGGCACTGCACCTGCTTTTTCACCGGTATCTATATCAGATACATTTATTCTTAATGTTAAATACATTTCATTTTCTAATGCTACATTTAAGTTTTTATTATCATTAAATTCTATACTCTTATATATCCCTGTTTTTTCTATTGTTGCTTTATTATTTTCATCTAAAACAATTTTAAATGTTTTTTCTTCTTCATCTTTAACATATTTCGAGTTTATGCTAGCTTGTATTAATTTATAATTTTTCTCCGCATATAATCCACTTATTGTTACTTTTCCTAATGCATCTGTTGTCCCTGTAAATACTTCACCCTCTTCAGATTCTACTTTATATATAGATCCTTTTATAGGATTAGTTGAGAATATCTTTGTATTTGTAATATTTAAATTTACTTTTCTTGATATTCTTACTCCAAGTTTTCCACTTGATGCACTTGTCGCATATCTTCCATTATCTGTTAAATAATTAAAATATACTCCATGGTTAAAATATGATACTTTCATTAAATTAGCTCTTTTATTTGGAATACTTATTTTATATGTAAACGCTAATTCTTTACCAGATTCTAATGAATAATCTGGATCTACTACTATCATATAGTTTTTTATAGTTGAGAAATCATTTGGATTTTCTATCCAATTGTTCTCTGCATCTTCTAAATCCTTTGTTGGATTTTCCTTATCACTATAATATACTTTTGTTTTATCTTTTATTTCATCTGGCACTTGAATAGCTGATTTAATATTTGTATTATATTCAGTTCCAAGTTCTCCTGAACTCATTTGATATGTATTTCCAACATATCCAATTCTTCCCATTGTAACTATTCCATCTACTGCATTTGTAGAATTATTAATCATGAATATTTCCATATCTGCTTCTTGTTTTCCATCCATGATTTCTACATCTGCAATTAATGGAGAAATTGTAACAGAATCTTTAGAATCGTAGTTCTTAATTTGAGCTCCTGTTACTAATTCTTTAGGAACTATTAAATCAAATGAAGTACTTGTATAGTTAACTTGATCTATAACATTTCCATTACCATTTATATCATATATATCTGATTTTGGATTTTGATATTTATAAGCAACTTCATCTGCTGAATATACTTCAATATAATTCTTACCTGATAATGATTTAGGATTAATTGTTACTTTTATATTTAAATTAGTAGTTAAATTTGAAGAAGTCTCATTATTATAAGTAACTTTTACACCTATCTTATCTCCTATCATTGTTTTTTCTAGAGAATAACCTGAATAACTATTTAATGTAGGTAATTCAACATCAGTTATATTTTCAGAAAAAATTAATAAATGTGTTTCTTTTTTCCATACATTACATAAACTAGGCTCATCATTATCACTACAATGATTAATTTTTATATTCATCGGGATAGTAGTATCAGCCATATTTTTTGGTTCATAACTATTTTTATCTAATGTTATATAAGTTTTAGATATTCTAGGAGTTAAATTTGCGTTTTCTTGGTGAGTTATTCTATTTATTCCGGTATTTTCTGGTCTTCCATCTACCATTTCAAAACCAGAAGTTAATTGGGTATATGTATTAAATTTAGCTAAGCTTACTGCATTAACCATTTTTTCATTATCTATTTCCTTTGTAATTCTAACTTCATAGTCATATCTTACATTTATTTCATGAGTATCTGATTCTAATCTAATAGAACTTACTCCTTTAGGAAATTCATATACTTCTCCAAAATTATTTTCATTATATACATATAATACTTCATCTGTATCATTGTTTATAACTTTTATTATCGTTCCTTTTAATTCTTTAGTATTGATTATATTTATATTTTTATATGTAATATATTCTTTTGTATTATCAGCTACTTTAAAAAAGTCGTTTTTATCTTTTACAATTACTTTTCCAATATTTGTTGTCGTATATTGATATGTTACTTTCCATTTTACAGGATAAGTAAAATTATCTTCTTTAACCCCTAAAAAATGATTCATTAATTTAGAACTATCTATATGATATTGACCATTTTTATAAGAATAAGTTCCTACTTCAATATCTGAAAAATCAATTAAATTTCCTTCTGAATTGATATAAATATTGTAATTAAGAATTTGATTTACAACATTACTTCTTGTATCTTCATAACCAACATCTGGATTATTAGTTGCGTATGCATATGAATCTATACTTACATTTATATTTGTATCATATAATGCTTTTTCTAAAGATGGATATTTTACTTTTATTGTCCAAGTATTATAATATAATGAATTACTTACATAATCATATGCGTTTTGTTTTTTACCATCTACTTCTTTTCTTACTTTAGTAGCTATAAATACTTGTGAATCTTTATCATATGTGTAATCTACTTCTCCTGATGAACTAGTAATTACTACATCTTCTGGAGCTACTCCAATTAATGATTATACTGTACCACTTATTGTAGTATCTCTTATAATTGCATCTGTATCAGTTGTTGTTGAAAATGTATATGTAGCTGTTAATGTATCCATATTAAAATGAGAATATGATCTATAAAAATTCATATTAATTTTTGTTGTATACCAATCAACTTTATATGATATCTCTTTTTTTATCTCTTTTTCTTTCTTTGTTACATTATCTACAACAATACCTGTAAATATAACTTTATTTGTTCCAGAATACTTCTCTTCATTATTATTTATTCTAGGATTTACATTTAATTCAATTAATGATGATAATCCATTACCTACTGAATTAAATTCAATCTTATTAAAATCATCACTTATATAGGTTTGTTTTACTACATTACTTTTTGGTACAGATCCTGACAATCTTACATTATCATTTACAAATTCTATTGTACCACTTTTTAATGTTACATCACCTAAGACTTTAAAATCTAAATATAATTTTTCATTCTTAGCCATGTCAACACTAGCACCTCTATAAGATTCTGCATTTCCATCGGAATCATTATCTCTTAAGAAGAATGCGTCAAAAATAACATAGTCTGTCCCTTCTATTTTTTCTTCTCCTGATTGTACTTGATTATATGCTTTGTTTACAGCTTCAGTCTCTTTCTTTACTGTCTTATTATTCATTGACAATAGAAAAAAAGAAAGAAGAAAAACAAAAGATATAGTCATAAAAATCTTTACTTTTTTCTTCAATCTTAACATATGCTTCACTACCTTCTCTATTATATAAATATTATAACATATATTTACATAATTTGACATAGATATAGATAAAATTATTATATTTTTATTGATTATTTTTTTCTTATATGATAGTAACAAAAAAAGATCTTAACGATCTTTTAATTCATTTATATATTTCTTAAGTTGTTTAGCATTATCACCTAATATAATTTTTAATTGGTTATCTATTTCAACTATACCTTGAGCACCAATTTTTTGAATAGCTTCTTTATCAGCTAATGTTACATCTTTTAATTCAACTATAAATCTAGATTTAGCAACATCATAATTTAATATGTTATCTTTTCCACCTAATAATTCAACTAATTTATTAGCTTCAAATTTAAAATCTCTCTTCTTAGATTTAACTATCGCTATTGCTATTACAATTAATAAAGCAAATATTGCTATATAACCTAAATAATATGTATCAAACATTTTATCACCACATATTAATTATACTATAAATTTAAAAAAAAGAAAACTTTTTAATAATCCCTTATTTCTACATACTTTTTAATATTCAATTGTATAATAAAAATAATTAGTGTAAGATAATATAAGGTGATTTGATGATTAAACATAGAAAATTAAATATTGATATATATTTAATATTAATGGTTTTATTATTAGCTATAATAAGTTTAATTAGTATTAATAGTGCTGAAAAAGTACTAGGTTACATGAAAGATAATTATACATTAAAACAAGCTATATGGTATATAATTGGTTTTATATTAATTATAATCATTAATAAAATAGATAATAAAAGAATCTTAAAATATACAAATCATCTATATATATTTGGTAATATTACATTATTTTTATTGCTTATATTTGCATCACCTATTAATAACGCTAAAAGTTGGTTTGTTATCAATGGTATTGGAGCATTCCAACCTAGTGAATTTATGAAAATTATATTAATATTAATGTTAAGTAAAGAAATAACTAAATTTAAGGAAGAATATCCTAAACCAACAGTATTAGAAGAATTTAAATTTATTATAAAAATATTTTTAATTGTTTTAATACCTAGTATTTTAACATTTTTGCAACCAGATACTGGTGTTGTATTAATATATTTATTAATAACATTAATAATGTTATTTATATCTGGTATTAGATATAGATGGTTTATATTACTATTTACAATATTATTTTTATTAATTGGTTCAGTTTTATTAATATATTTTATAGATAATAATTTATTTATTAAAATATTTGGAACTAGTTTCTTTTTAAGAGTAGATAGATTATTAGACTGGAAAAATGGTAGTGGTTACCAATTAGAAAATGGTATGATAGCAATAGGTTCTGCTGGACTATTTGGTTTTGGTATTAATAATACACCTATTTATTTTCCTGAACCTCAAACTGACTTTATATTCGCAATTATATCTTCTAATACTGGTTTTATAGGTTCAATTATATTAATTATTTTATTATTCCTATTAGATATTAGATTAATACATATAGGTATGAAATCTAAAAATAATATTAATAAATTTATAATAAGTGGAAGTGTCGCTATGCTTATGTATCAACAAATACAAAATATTGGTATGACATATGGAATATTCCCTATTACAGGTATCACATTACCATTTATTAGTTATGGTGGTTCCAGTCTATTGAGTTATATGATTATATTAGGAATTATATTAAATATTACTAAAGAAAATAAAAAAGCAAATTATTAATTAATTTGCTTTTTATTGTCTAATAATTGTTTGATCACAATATTCACAAACTTGTGTATCTGCATCTTTTAAAGCACTACCACAATTTGGACATTTAGCTGCTACAAACTTTTTATTTCTCTTTGTTTGTTGTTTTATATTTTCATTAACTGCCTCTATTGTTTCATTTATATTTTTATTAACAGAATCAAATGATTTATTTATATTAGAAAAATCCATACTTGATATTGATTTAGTAATATGTGTACTTGCATAAATCATTCCAGCAATAGCACATCCAAATATAATAATAAATATACCTGGAATAATATGCACTAAATTACTTCCTGCATGATTTTGTTTTTCTAAATTATATTTTTCTTCATTTAAATCGGCTATTTCATTTTGTAATACATAGTATTCTTTACTTAAACCATTTTTTCTAAATTCTTGATTTTGTTCTACTCTAGCATCTATTAATCTTTCTTTTATTTCTTCAATTCTTTTTGAATTATCTTCTTTTGGTGCTAATCCTCTAGATATAAATATACCACCAATAGTAAATGAAATAACTAAAACTAATACAATAGCAATCTTTAAACTCTTTTTCATTTAAATCACCAATTATATATTAACATATAAAAAATAAAAAAAATAGTTATAAATAACTATTTTTCTCCTTTTAATAAAGCAAATACTTTTTCAGCTTTGATTTGATATGCTATTGCTTCTGTACCATAATTTTTAGTAAATTCTTCTTTAGTCATTTGATATCTAATAGCTAAATCTTCAATATATTTATCTATTTCTTTATCAGTAGCTTTAATTTTTTCTTTTTCAATTATAGCATCAATCATTAATCTATAAGTAACTCTCTTAGTAGCAGCTTCCTTATATTCTTCTTTTAATTTATCAATAGTCATATTAGTAAATTGACAGAATTGTTGTAATGAAATTCCTTGCATTTGTAAGTTTTGATCATATTCTCTAACCATTCTATTTTGTTCAGTTTCAATCATAACTTCAGGAATATCACATTCCATTGTACTAGCAGCTTCTGCTAATAATTCATCTGTCCATTTATCATCTGCTTCTTTTTCTTTTTGAACAGTAATATTTTCTTTTACTTGTTTTTCTAATGCTGCTTTAGAATCAATTCCTTCCATTCCTAAATCTTCAAAGAATTCTTTATCTAATTCTGGAATAATTACTTCTTTTACTTCATTAACTTTTACTTTAAATACAACTGCTTGTCCTTTTAAATCTTCAGCATGATAATCTTCAGGGAATGTTAAGTTAATATCTTTTTCTTCTCCTGCTTTTAATCCGATTAATTGATCTTCAAATCCTGGAATAAATGTATTACTTCCTATTTCTAATGAATAGTTTTCACCTTTTCCACCTTTGAATGCTTCACCATCTTTGAATCCTTCAAAATCGATAACAGCTATATCTCCTTTAGCAATTTTACCTTCTTTTACTACATTTTCTTTGTAGTGTTCTCTCATATGATCAATTGAATGTTCAATTTCTTCTTTTGTTACTGTTACTTTTTCTTTCTTAGCTTTTAATCCAGTATATTTTCCTAATTTAACTTCTGGTTTTAAAGTTAAAACAAATTGGAATTCTACACCTTTTTCATCAATATTATTGATATTAACTGTTGGTTCAGCAACAATTTCTAAATCAACATTTTCTTCTAATAATTTATCATATGCAACTTCAATAGCTTTATTTGAAGCTTCATAAAATAAACTTTCCATTCCATAATTTTTTATATAAACGTTCTTTGGAGCTTTACCAGGACGGAATCCAGGTATTTTAGCTTTTTTATTAGCTTTATTAAACGCATCGTCTAATAATTTTTCCCATTCAGCTCCTTCAATTTTGATAATTACTTCTTTTGTACTTTTCTTTTCCATTGTGTCCTTCCTTTCACATTTTATAGTATATAATAAAAAGCTATTTTAAGCAAGAATTTTAATAAAAAAAGAGCATAATACTCTTTATTTCATAAGATTAAATCTATTAATATAATTATCTGATGCAGTTATGTAACTTCCTACTACTAATATATCAGCACTATTACAATATTCCTTAGTATCTATGTTTACTCCACCATCTACTTCAATAACATAATTATAATTATTAATATCTCTAATTACTTTTAATGCATCTAATTTTTCTTTAGAATTTTCTATAAATTTTTGTCCACCAAATCCTGGTTGAACACTCATTATTAATATTAAATCTAATTGATCTAGGTATGGATTTAATAATTCAATACTTGTATCTGGATTAATAGATAATCCTACTTTAATATTTAATGATTTTATATAATCAATATAGTATTGAATATTATCTGTTGCTTCTACATGAAATGTAATAAATTCTGGTTTTATTTCTTTATATATATCTATATATTTTTTTATATCATAAACCATTAAATGGACATCTTTCTTAGTATTTAGTAATGGTAATTCTGATAAATCAGATAGATTAGGTACAAATTCATTATCCATAATATCATAATGAATATAATCTGCTCCAAGTTTATCTATTTCTTTAATTTTATTTATATCTTCTTTAATACTTAATATTGATATCGATATCATTTTACCACTCCTTTAGTATCTATATATAAAGTATACCTTATATTTAATTTATTTAAAATAAAAAATAGAATATAATTCTACTTTTTATTGATAAATTTTAAATAATTTTCATATCTACTAGGTATAATAGTACCATCATTTACTTTATCTTTGATATAACATTTAGTTTCATTATTGTGCATACAATCCTTATATTCACAATTATCTCTATACTCATTAAATTCTATAAAGTTGTCTCTAATATCTGAATTAGTCATACCTATAAATTCTAATGAACTAAATCCTGGTGTATCAGCAACATATCCTCCAAGTAAAGGTATTAATTCAACATGTCTTGTTGTATGTTTACCTCTACCTAAAGCTATACTAACTTCACCAGTTTCTAAATTTAAATTACTATCTAATCTATTTAATAATGTACTTTTACCTGCACCACTTTGACCTGCAAATACAGTTACTTTATCTTTAAATATATCTTTTATTTCTGGATCAGTATTTAAATATACTTGATATCCAATACTTCGATAATAGTTAATATACATATCTATTTCTTCTCTTTTTTTATCATCTATTAAATCTAATTTAGTAAAACATATTATTGGTGTTACATTGTTATATTCAATAGTAACTAATAGTTTATCTAATAAATTAGAAGAAAAATCAGGTATATGTACACTTGTTATTATTACTGCTTGATCTATATTAGCTATGGTAGGTCTGATTAATTCGTTTTTTCTTGGTAAGATCTCTAAAATATACTTATTATCATAGTCAATGATTACTTTATCTCCTACTAATGGAGTAATATGTAAATTTCTAAACTTACCTCTAGCCTTACATACTACTATTTCTTTATCTTCTAAAGAAACAGTATAATCATTACTAATTTGTTTTATTATTGTACCATTCTTATTCATCTGTTGATGTAGCCTTCTTAGCAATATATAATCTTAATGTATTATTTGGTTTAACTTCTACACCTGGATTTCTACCTTGTTCAATAATAGTTCCTGGTTTTTGATCAGATTCTTTTTCAACAAATTCACATTTAATTTCATTATCTTCACAGAATTGTTGTGCTTTATCTTTTGTATATTTTTCTTTAACAAAGTCTGGATATACAGTAATTAATGTAGCATATACTAATTCAATAGCACCACCTACTTCTAATCTACTTCCAGCTTTTTTATCTTGTGATAATACTTTACCTTCAAATGCATCTTTGTAATTTTCTTCAGTTGTAGATACTTTTTTACTAGTTGTAATTACTTTAAATCCTTGTGTTTCAAGTTCTATTTTAACTACTTCTACATTTCTTCCAGTATAATCTTCTAATTCAACTCCAGCTTCTCCACTAGAAACTAAAATTGTAACTATAGATCCTTGTTTTACTGGTGAATTAGATTTCTTATTCTTATATCCGATAACTAAATCTTCTTCAATTTCATTAGAAGGTGCTTCTTCTATATCAAAATATACATTAATATTACTTAATTCTTTTTCAGCATAATCTTGTGTTTTTCCAGATATATCAGGTAAATATACCTTTTTTGTATTTGTATCAACTAACATTTTTGAAGCAATTACTAATAAAGCTATTATAGTAACTGAAGCAATTACACCAAATGTACCAACAATTATTCCAAATACACTGAATTTCTTTTTCTTTGGCTTTGTCGTATCAATTACCTCCTCTTTTTTATCACTAACCACTTTTTCTTCTTTAACTTCTTTTTTAGGTTTTTCTACTACTTCATCCTTTTCATCATATTCTGTATCAGGATATTCATAACTTAAAACCTTTTCTTCTTTTCTTTCTTCACTAAGACATGTAGCTAAATCTTCATGCATTTCTGCCGCTGAATCATATCTGTTTTTAGGATTTTTAGCACATGCTTTTAATACTATATTTTCAACACTTTGAGGTATATTAGGATTCTTTTCTCTTATACTAGGAATCTTATCTCTCATTTGTTTAAGTGCTATTTCAACTGCATTATCACCTTTAAATGGTAATTTGCCAGTTAATAATTCATACATTAATATTCCTAATGAATAAATATCACTTTTTATAGTAGCACCACTACCATTTGCTTGTTCTGGAGGTAAATAATGAACTGAACCCATTACAGAATTAGTTTGAGTTAATTCAGCACTATTAAGTGCTACTGCAATACCAAAATCTGTTATTTTTACTCTTCCATCTTCAAATATCATTACATTTTGAGGTTTTAAATCTCTATGTATTAAATAACTATCATGAGCACAAGCAATACCATTGGTAAGTTGTAACATAATATCTACAACTTCTGATAATGAAAGTCCACCTCTTTTTTTAATTAAACTTTTTAATGTTTTTCCATTAACATATTCCATAACAATAAAATAGTTACCATCATCTTCACCTACATCATACATTTCTACAATATTAGGATGATTTAATGATGAAGCAGCTTTAGCTTCTCTTTGAAATCTTTTTACAAATTTTTCATCATTAGCTAAATCTCCTCTAAGTATTTTTACTGCTACTTCTCTATCTAAAATAGTATCATGAGCTAAATATACATTAGCCATTCCACCTTCGCCAATAGTACGTATGATTTGATATCTTCCATCTATTTTTTGACCCTTTATTATCATACTACTTGTCCTCCCTATATAGTAACGCAATAGAAACATTATCATTTCCACCACGATTATTACATTTAAATATCAATTTATCTAATTTTTCTTCAATACTAGATTCAGAATCTAATACTCTAGATATTTGAGTATCATTTAACATATTAGTTAATCCATCACTACATAACATTATTCCATCTATATTTAATTCAACATTAAATATATCTGCTTCAACATTTTGTGTAGCACCTAATGCTTTCATAAGAACATTCTTACGTGGATGATCTTTAGCTTCTTCTTCAGTTAATTCACCACTCTTAACTAATAAATTAACTAATGTATGATCTATTGTTACTTTATGTAATTTTCCATTTTTAATAACATAACCAGATGAATCCCCTATATTTCCAAATAATAAGAAATTATCTGTTAAAATAGCCATAACTACTGTAGTTCCCATTCCTGTACTTTCAGGGTGTTCTGCTACATATTTAAATATTTCTACATTAGCTTCAGTAATAACACTTTGCATCCAGTTAACAGCATCATCTTTATTACCAACACTACTTATTTCTTCAAATCTTTTACTAATATGTGAAGTCGCTATAGAAGAGGCTACTTCTCCATTTTTATGTCCACCCATTCCATCAGCTACACACATTAGTATTTCACCTGATAAGTTTTCAACAACAATAACGCTGTCTTCGTTTCTTTCTCTTACTTTTCCAGGATCTGTTATATAGTTATAAATCATACTGTTTCCTCCTCGTAATGTGATCTAAGTTGTCCACACGCTGCTTTTACTTTACTACCGAATTCTTTTCTTACAGTAACATTAATACCATGTTTTTTTAAAGTATCATAAAATTTCATAATTTGTTCTCTATCTGTTTTTCTATATTCTATATGACTAGTTTCGTTATATGGTATTAGATTAACATAACAATTAATTCCTCTTAATAAATTACTTAATTCAATTGCACATTCAATTGAATCATTAACATCTTTTAACATTATATATTCAAACGTTACTCTTCTATTTGTTTTTTCAATATATTTTTTAACAGCATCTATAAGTTTTTCTATAGGATATGCTTTATTAATTTCCATTATACTACTTCTAATTTTATTATTAGGAGCGTGTAATGATATAGCTAAATTAACTTGTTTTTCATAATCAGCAAATTTTTCTATTTTAGGTACTATACCACTAGTTGAAATAGTAATATGTCTACTACCTAAATCTATTCCTTTTGGTGTATTAATAATATCAACAAATGATATTACATTATCATAATTATCAAAAGGTTCTCCTATCCCCATTAATACAATATGAGATATTCTTAAATTCATATCTTCTTCTACTGCTAAAATTTGTCTAACCATTTCACTAGATTCTAAGTTTCTAACTTTCTTAAGTCTTCCACTTTCACAAAAATGGCATCCCATATTACAACCTACTTGAGTTGATATACATAAACTATTACCATAATCATGGTTCATCAATACAGCTTCTATTTTATTATCATCATATAATCTAAATAAATATTTAGCTACATCTTTTCCCTTTTTACAAGTAATAATTTCTAGAGGTTCAATAGAAAAATCATTTTTTAGGCATTCAATATTCTTTTTACCAACATTTTTCATATCATCAAAAGATGAAACTCTTTTTTTATACAACCACTCAAAAACTTGTGTGGCTTTAAATTTACCCTCACCTTTTTCAATAAAATATGTTTCTAAATCACTAATTTTCATACCATATATATTTTTCATATTTACACCTAATTATAATTATAACAAAAAGTAGAAAAAAAATAAACACAAGAGTATATCTTGTGCTTAGTTTTATTCATTTTCTTCATTATTTAATTTTTCATAATAATTAAATGTTCTTATAGCAGCATCTTTATTTTCTCTTAATAAGTCAGCAGCTTTATCAGGATTAATAACTTTTAACATATTAAATCTAGTTTGACTATTTAAGAATTCATCATATAATTCAAAATCAACATTTTTACTATCTAAAGTAAATCCATTAATTGGATGTCTTCTAAATGTTAAGAAATATCCTGATTGTGTAGCTAATTTTTCCATATCTACACTATGTTCCATACCACCTTTTATACCATGTGATATACAAGGAGTATAAGCAATTATAATACTTGGCCCATTATATTCGTTAGCTTCTTTAAATGCTTTAATCGCTTGCATTGGATTAGCTCCTAATGAAATTTGAGCTACATAGGCGTCTGGATAACTCATAGCAATTCTTGCTAAATCTTTCTTATTATTTACTTTACCTGTAGATGCAAATGATGCTATAGCGCCTTTAGGACTTGATTTAGATGATTGTCCTCCTGTATTTGAATATACTTGGCTATCTAATACTAATATTTTAATATTATCTTTTGATGCAAGAACATGATCGATACCACTAAATCCAATATCATATGCCCATCCATCTCCACCAATACACCATATATTTCTAGTTATAATATAGTCTTTTATTTGTTTTAATTCTTCTGGAATATTATCAGTTAAATTATCATAAACATACTTTGTTACTTCATAACTATTAGGATTTTCTAACCACTTAATAAATAACTCTTTATTTTCATTATCCATATTTTTTTCCATAATATGTGATATTTTTAATTTCATTTGATCATTTGCTATTAACATACCATAACCATATTCAGCATTATCTTCAAATAAGCTACTTGCCCATGGTAATGTATATGGAGTTGAAGGTGCACTACCTCCATAAATAGATGAACATCCAGTAGCATTACTAATTATTAAATGATCTCCAAATAATTGAGTTAATAATTTAATATATGCTGTTTCTCCACAACCACCACAAGCTCCTGAAAAAGCAAATTTAGGTTTATTAAATTGACTATTTTTAACAGTAAATTTATTACCTACTTCTTTAGTAGTAATATTTTCATTTAAATAATCAAATACTTTTTGTTCTTTTCTATCTAATATATTCATTACTAATGCTTTGTTACCACGCATTCCTGGACAAGTATTAACGCATACACCACATCCAGTACAATCTGCTACAGAAGCACTAATAATAAAGTAGTAATCCATACCAATTGCTTTAGTACATCTTTCTTTAATAGCATTTGGAGCATTATTATATTCCTCTTCACTAAGTAAAAATGGTCTTATAACTCCATGTGGACAATATAAAGAACAATTATTACAATTAGTACAATTTTCTTTTATCCAAGAAGGTGCTACATCACTAATATATCTTTTTTCAATACTACTAGTACCCGGTTCAAATACACCATCTGCTCTATTTACAAAATCAGATGTTTTTAAGGTATCACCTTTTCTCTTCATAATAGTCTCTACTAAAGATAATTCTCTATCATCTTGAATAGCTTGATTATTTATTTCTATTAATTTTAAATTATCGCATGCTAAATTAATAGCTTTAATATTAGCATTAACTACTTCTTCACCTTTTTTACTAAATTTTTTAATGATACTTTCAGTCATTTTAGCTACATATTCATCATATGAAATTACATTAGATAAATACATAATAGCACTAGCCATAATAGTACTTATTTTACCTTTTAATCCAATACTTTCAGCTAATTCATATGCATTAATTAAATATACTTTAACATTTCTTTTTAATAAGACTTTTTTAATATCATAATTAATTAATTTATTAATTGTTTCGGCATCTTGAATAGAATTAATAATTAAAGTACCATTTGGAGTAATATCTTTAAATAAATCATATTCACTTAAATATTTATCTTTAGTAACTACTGCTAAAGATGGTCTTGATACATAATAAGGTGATCTAATTAATTTATCACTAAATCTTAAATGACTACATGTTACTCCACCTGATTTTTTCGAATCATATTGGAAATATCCTTGTACATATTTATCAGTATTATCACCTATCATTTTAATAATTGTTTTAGATGCACTAACCATACCATCAGAACCATATCCATAGAATAACCATTCATCTGATGCTGATACTTCTATATCAACTGGTTTTAAGCTTAAATTAGTAACATCATCTTCTATTCCAATAGTAAAATTATTTACTGGATTATCTAACATATTATAAACTGCATTAATATCACTTGGTGTAGTATTTTTACTAGCTAATCCATATCTTCCACCTACTATATTTATATCTTTATCTTTTAAAGCAGAACATATATCTAAATATAATGGTTCTCCATTTGATCCAGCTTCTTTAGTTCTATCTAATACTGCTATATTTTTAACAGTAGAAGGTAATACATTTAATAAATATTTAATACTAAATGGTCTATATAAATGTACTTCAATTAAACCAATATCTTCATTTTTACTATCTATTACTTCTTTTATAGTATCACATACTGATCCCATAGCAACTATAACTTTAGTAGCGTTAGGGCTTCCATAATAATTAAATGGTTTATAATCAGTACCTGCTTTTTTATTTATTTCATCCATATAAGTTGCTACTATATCAGGTATAGCATCATAATATATATTTCTAGCTTCTGTTGTTTGGAAGTATATATCTTCATTTTGTGCTGTTCCATGAGTTTCTGGTTTTAAAGGATTTAAAGCTCTATTTCTAAATTTATTTAATGCTTCATAATCTATTAAATCAGCATAATCTGTTGCTTGCAATACACTTATTTTTTGTATTTCATGACTAGTTCTAAATCCATCAAAGAAATGCATAAATGGAATACTAGCTTTAATACTAGATAAATGTGCTACTGCACTTAAATATGCAGCATCTTGTACAGATGTAGATGCTAACATAGCAAATCCTGTTTGTCTACATGCATATATATCTTGATGATCACCAAATATTGATAATGCATGTGTAGATAATGAACGAGCTGCAACATGAATTACACCAGGTAACATTTCACCTGCTATTTTATACATATTAGGTATCATTAATAATAATCCTTGACTAGCAGTAAATGTTGTTGTTAAACATCCTGCTTTTAAAGATCCATGTACAAAACCAGCAGCACCTCCTTCACTTTGCATCTCTACTACTTTAACATTTTCATTAAATAAATTAATTCTTTTATTACTCATTTCATCTACATGTTCAGCCATTGGGCTTGATGGAGTAATTGGATAAATACCAGCTACTTCAGTAAACATATAAGATGTATAACTACATGCTTCATTTCCATCAACAGTTATAAATTTTTTCATATTTATCACCTTAATTAATTATAACATAAAAAAGAAAGATATAATATCTTTCTTTTATTGTACATCATTACCTGAATCAGATTGTTCACAGTTTGAATTATATAAGAAGCAACTTATACATTTTGATGCAGAATTTTTATCAGATGTATTAGTAGCAACCTTATTAATTGCAAATCTAGCAATTCCTGCTAATAAGAAAATAATAACTGTAGCAATAATTTTCTTTAATAATTTTCCTCTTACTTTAACAACATCATCTGGATTTCCACTTGAAATTGCTTTAACCATAGCAATAATTGAAAATACAATTAATACAATTGGTGTTCCTACTATTAATATAGTAAAGGCTATTGAAGTCATTTGAGGAACAGGTTTAGGAATACCATTTGCTGTACCACATTTAACATATTCTAATGCAGTTCCAAATTGACCTAAATTTTCTGAATTAAATAAAATAAATCCCATTAATAAAACATATGCTACTAAAAATAATTTCTTTTTCATATTATCACCTATCTATTAAGAATTATAACATATTTTATTTAGAAAACAAACATTATAATAATTCTTTTAATTTATTTATTGTATCACTATCTACACCATTAGGAATCAATTCTATATTTCCTATATTATCAATTCTATTTAAATATCTTTTTAATTCTTCTATATATTTTTCATTACTATTTTTATCATTTATTTCTTGTCTTACCCATACTTCTTTTTTATTTATATTTATTTCATCTATAAACTTAGAAATATTCATTAAGGTATCTATATCATAATTATTATAATTATACATTGGTATACTATTAATATTTAATAAAACTAAATCTAAGTCATGCAATAATCTACTGATATCACAAGTTAATAATCCTTCTGTTTCTATACAAGTAGTAATCCCTGCTTTATGACATATATGACAAGTTTCTATAACAAACTCAATATATTCATTTAAATCTTTACCTGTAAAAGTTACTCCACCATTTTCTGGCCCAAAATATGGTCTAAATTTTCTTATTCTATCAACCATCTCATTAGGTGTTAATTCTATTCCATCTTCTTTTTTTTCTATATCTACTAAAACTCTTATTCCAGGCCCACAATCCATAGCCATAGGATTGATTGAATTAATACACCCCTTCATTATAGACTCCCATGAAATGTTTTATCCAATAAATTGTCTTGTTCTACTTCTTTAAGTTCACAATATCTAACTGGAATACCACCATTTCTTATAATTAAATTATCATATTTTTGTTCTTTCTTTTGAGCAGCTAATAATAATTTTTTATCTATTATATTAAATTCTATATGATATACTCTTTGATTAAAATAACTATCTAATAAACTAACTAATTTCTCATTTCTTTCATTCTTTTTATCTCCTAAAGCTGTCATATTAAGATTAATTGTATTAACAACTCCATTAGTTAAGAATGAATTTGGTAATTTAATAATACTCTTCATAGCATTTAATGCACCAGTATGATCTACATTACTTACTGCATTAGCACCAAATGGATATGCTACATTTTTAAATCTACCATCAGGTGTTGCACCTGTATTATTACCATAGAATATATTTATTATATTAGAATCTAAACCAATTTTTACTTTAGCATTTCTATATAAATGATGTTCACCTAATTCTCTATTTAATATTTTTACTATATCAGAAGCCATCTTATCAGCTTGATCATCATTATTTCCAAATCTAGGGAATCCACTACTATGTACATAGTCAATTATAATTCCTCTATCATCTCTATTTGCTTTTACTTTTGAATATCTTAAAGCACATAATGAATCTACAACAGTTGAAAAACCAGCAAACGAAAAAGTCATATATCTTTCAACTACAGTATCATTTAGAGCCATCATACTAGACTCATAAGCATATTTATCATGCATATAATGAATAATATTTAAAGCATCACATTGTACTGTAATTAATTTCCTAATTACTTGAACAAAATTTTTAACTACTGTTGAATATCCAATTGTATTAGTAGTAATAGGTTCAATACCAGGAATAATAACTTCTCCTGTTATTTCATCTTTACCGCCATTAATAGCATACAAAAGTGCTTTAGGTAAATTACATACTCCACCATAATAGTCTATTTGTTTACCAATCTTATTTGTTCCAATATTACCATTAACAGTATAATCTATGCCTAAATTAGATTGTATTAATTTATCATTTAAAAATTGTAATACATTATATTTAGTCATTATCTTACTACAATAGTTTTTAAAGTTATCTGGTAATTTATCATTCCATAAAATAGTAAAACTAGGATTAGCATATACTCCTAAATTTTCAAATGTATTTAAAAATCTATATGCTGTTTTAGTAATCATAGACTTATCATTTCTAATACCTCCTATTACCTCTGTAATAATAGGACTTCTACCAGCAAAATAATTATTAAAATTAAGTGGTCTTAAATGTCTAATAAGTCTTAATTTAATAATAAATTGATCAATTAATTCTTGTACTTCTTCTTCTTTAATATTACCTAGTTCTAAATCTCTTTCAATATAGATATCTAAAAAACTAGTAATATTAGATAATGGCATAGTAGCACCATTAGATTCTTTAGCACTTGCTAAAAAAGCAAAATATAACCATTGAATAGCTTCACGAGTATTTGAAGCAGGATAAGATATATCAATATCATATCTTTTAGCCATATTCTTTAATTCATTTAATGCTGTAATTTGGTTAACTACTTCTTCTCTAGTTCTAACCATTGAATAATTAATATCTTTTCTTAATCTATTTAAATCATTCTTTTTCTTAGCTATTAAATAATCTACTCCATATAAAGCTACTCTTCTATAATCAGAAACTATATGTCCTCTACCATAGTTTTCTGGTAATCCTTCTAATAAATGTACTTCTTTATATTTTTTTATTTCATCAGTATAAGTATTAACTACTGCTTCTTCATGTGACTTAGCAACATCTTCAAATTTATCTAATACATCTGAATTAATTCTATATCCATAGTTTTTAGCAGTTTCAACAGATGAATCTAAAGATATAAATGGATTAATAATTAATTTTAATGGTTCATCTGTTTGTAACCCTACTATTAATTCATTTCTTCTATCTAAGTAACCACATTCAAATTTATCTATACCTGAATATATATCTTTTTCGATATCTAATATTTTATTGATATCTTCTTTTTCGATTAATTTTTGAAATCTACCAATTAATTTATTTGTCTTTTTAGTAGTACCTTTCAAAAAGTCTTCACTACCAGTATATTCAGAATAATTATTAACAATAAAGTCTTCAACATCAATAACTTGTTGCCATTTTTTTCCGTTAAATCCTAACCATTGTTCCATCTTATCACTTCCATACTACAATAATATATTATCATAAATTTATATTATTTACGAATAGTTCTTCATCCCATATATCTATTCCAAGTTCCTTAGCCTTGTCATATTTGCTACCAGGATTTACACCTACAATTACAACACTTGTCTTACTTGTCACACTACCTGTTACCTTCCCACCACGATTTTCAATCATCTCTTTAGCTTCTTCTCTAGGCATGTTAAGTGTACCTGTCAATACAAATGTTTTTCCATCAAATAAGTCACTTAAGTTTTGTTTTTTACCAATAAATTTCATATTTAAATTATATTCTTTTAATTTATTTATCATATTTATATTTTCTTCATCACTTAAGTAATTTATTATACTTTGCGCTATTATTTCACCTATATCAGGTATAGCTTTTAGGGAATCAAAATCAGCATTAATAATGTTATCTAATGTATGATAATTTTGTGCTAATATTTTAGCAGTCTTTTTGCCAACATGATGTATACCCAAACCAAATATTAATCTCTCTAATGAATTAGACTTACTATCTTCTATAGCAGATAATAAATTATTAATACTTTTATCTCCAAATCCTTCTAATTCCTTTAAGTTTTCTTTATATTTACTTAACGTATAGTAGTCATTTATTTTACGTAAATATCCCATATTATAGAAATCTTCCACTATACTTTCACCAAAACCATCTAAATTCATAGCATCTCTACTAGCAAAGTGAATTAAGCCTTCTATATTTCTAGCATCACATTTTTCATTAGTACAGAAGTATGCAGATTCAGTTTCTTTTCTAATTAATTTAGTTCCACATATAGGACAATTATCTACCATTTTAAATGGTACTTCTTCACCAGTTCTTCTTTCTTTTTTTACACTCACTACTTCAGGTATTACATCTCCCGCTTTATGTATAGCAACTATATCACCTATTCTTATATCTTTTTCATTTATATAATCTTCATTATGTAGTGTTACACTACTTATTACTGATCCAGCTAAATGTACTGGGCTTAAATCAGCTCTAGGAGTAATTTTACCTGTTCTTCCTACGCAGAATTCAATATTTTCTAATTTAGTTAATACTTCTTCTGCTGGAAATTTATATGCAATTGCCCACTTAGGTACACGAGCAGTAAACCCTAATTTTCTTTGATCATTTAAATTATTTACTTTAATTACTACACCATCAATTTCATATGGTAATTCTGGTCTATGTTCTTGCCAATTTTTAATATAATCAATTACTTCATTAATATTATTTGCATGAATAATATTAGGATTAACAATAAAGTTTAATTTCTTCATAAACTCTAATGCATCATATTGTGTTTCTATTTTATAGTCAGTTGGATTAGGTAAATGATATAAGAAAGCATCTAAGTTTCTTTCACTTGCTATTTTAGAATCTAATTGTCTAACAGAACCTGCTGCAGCATTACGTGGATTAGCAAACTCTTTTTCCCCTTTTTCTCTTCTTATTTCATTTAATTTATTAAATGAAGCTTTAGGCATATATATTTCGCCTCTAACTTCTATATCAATATCCTCTGGTAAAGATAATGGTATTGTCTTAATAGTTTTTACATTATGAGTAATATCTTCACCTGTAGTACCATCACCACGTGTAGCACCTCTAACTAATTTACCGTTTTTATATAGTAAAGATACACTTAATCCATCTATTTTTAATTCGCATACATAAGTAGGATTAGGTATAACTTTTTTTACCTTTTCATCAAAATCTATTATTTCTTCTTCACTAAATATATCATCTAAACTCATCATAGGAACTTCATGAGTGACTTTTTTAAATTCACTTATTACTTGATTTCCAATGCGTACAGTTGGAGAATCTTCTCTAACTAATTCTGGATGCATTGTTTCAAGTCTTATTAACTCTGAATAATAATCATCGTATTCTTGGTCAGTTATTGTTGGATTATCAAGTGTATAGTATTCATAACTTGCTCTATTTATTATTTTTATAAGTTCGTCAATTCTTTGCTCTATCATATTCTCACCCTAATATAATTATACCATATTAAGAGCATAAAAAAAGAAATTCAATTGAATTTCTTTTAGTTATTAATATGCTTTTTTAGCAGTTTTAACCATAGGTGCTAAAGCTGATAATTGTGAATAATCTGCAATATTATCTGTTCTAGCAGTAACAATAATCATAACTGAATCATTATCAATTTTTGCATATGCCATAACCATGTTTTTACCAGATGTTTTAGCATCTGCTACAACCATTTCTACACCAGAGTAAGCAGTTGTATATCTCATATTTGATATTGCATATCCTGAATTTGCTAATGAATTTTTGATATATGTTGAATTATTTTTAACTGCATCAAAATTAACTTTTGATACTTGTACTAAAGCAACTTGTTTTTGATTTCTGTGAATTAATTGTAAGTTATTTCCACTTACTTTATGTGTATATTCACTTGGTACAACAAAAGTATATCCACCATGAGTTACAGTAGTTCCTGTTACAGTAGTTGTTCCACTATTAGAACTTCCTGAATTTGAACTACTTCCAGAGTTTGAACTACTTCCTGAATTTGAACTACTTCCTGTATTAGTTTCTTCTTTCTTAGTTTCTGTAGTTGTAGTTTCATTATCTGATTTTTTGTTATTAGATCCTAAAACAGCAGCTACTACTCCAATAGCGATTAATGCAGCAACAACAACTAGTATAATTATTACTGCCTTATTTCCTCCACCTTTAGTAGGTTGAGTATAAGGTTGATTATACATTGGTTGTTGCATTGGTTGTTGCATTGGTTGTACTGGTTGATTCATAACAGGTTGAACTGGTTGAACAGCTGGTTGTACTGGTTGAACAACTGGTTGTACTGGTTGAACTGGTTGAGCAACTGGTTCTACACTAGCACCACATATAGCACAAAATTTCATATTTTCGTTAACTTGACCACCACAATTTTTACATATCATAAAAACACACTCCTATCCTATATAAAGATACCATAAAAAAAGAAAAAAAACTAGATACCTAGTTTATTTTGTTAAAAGTTCTAATTTTTCTTCTTCTTTTTTAAGACTTTCTTTTTCTTTTTCTACTAATTCTTTAGGAGCTTTAGCTACATAATTTTCATTAGAAAGTAATTTTTTTCTTCTTTCGATAGAATTTCTTAAATCATTAATTTGTTTTTCTTTTAATGCTTTATCTTCTTCACTTTCTACTTTTTCATAATAAATAGTAGCTTCATATTCATTTGCCTTTACTTCATATGAATTAATATCTAATTTTTCGTTAATAATTACATCTTGTAATTTAAGCATTCTAATAATTATTTCATCATCTGTATTTATTAATACTTTAGCATCCTTTGGAATATTATTTTCAGTCTTAATATTTCTAAAGTTTTTAATAAATTCAATTTTATTATCTACTTTTTTAGTTGTTTCTTCAAAGATATTATCCTTATTAAATTTAGGATATTCTGAAATCATAATTGATTCACTATCTTTAATTGGTAACATTTGATATATTTCTTCTGTTACAAATGGCATAAATGGATGTAACATTTTTAATATACCAGTTAACACATAACATAATACTGATTTAGTAGTATTAGATTCTGAATTAAATTTAGAGAATTCAATATAATTACTACAGAAATCATTATATATAAAGTTATATGTTTCTGCTCCAAATAAATTAAATTCATATTTATCCATATGTTTAATAGAACTATCTACAATATTTTCATATTTAGTTAATATCCATTTATCTTCATCAGTTAAATTATCAAATGTTAATTCTTCTAAACCTTCTATATTCATTAATACGAATCTAGATGCATTCCATATTTTATTAATATAATTCCATGTAGAAGACATCTTAACTTCATCAAAACTTAAATCTGTACCAAATGCACAATCTGTATTTAAATAATATCTTAATGCATCTGTTCCATATTGTTCAATCATATCAAATGGATCTACACCATTTCCTAATGATTTAGACATCTTTCTTCCTTCTTTATCACGAACTAATCCATGAATAACTACATCCTTGAATGGTCTTACTCCATTTAATTCAATTGATTGGAAAGCCATACGTGCAACCCAGAAGAAAATAATATCATATCCAGTTACTAAACAATCTGTTGGGAAGTATCTTTCAATATCTTCTGTTTTTTCAGGCCATCCTAATGTTGAGAAAGGCCATAAAGCACTTGAGAACCATGTATCCAATACATCGTTATCTTGTACCCATCCTTCTCCTTCAGGAGCTTCCATACCTACGTATACTTCATCATCTTTATACCATGCAGGTATTCTATGTCCCCACCATAATTGACGCGAAATACACCAATCATGACAATCTTCCATCCAGTGTGTTAAAGTCTTTTCAAATTTTTCTGGAACAAAGTTAATCTTATTATCTTTATCATTTTGTACATCTAATAATTGTTGCGCTAATGGTGTCATTTTAACAAACCATTGTTTAGATAAATATGGTTCAACCATAGCATTTGTTCTTTCAGAATGTCCTACAGAGTGTGTCATTGGTTCAATACTTATTAATAAATCCATTTCTTTTAAATCTTTTAATAATTCCTCACGACATTCTTCTCTAGTCATTCCATTATACTTAAATGCATTTTCATTCATAGTTGCATCTGGATTCATTACAACTATTCTTTCTAAATTATGTCTATTACCTACTTCAAAATCGTTAGGATCATGAGCTGGAGTAATTTTAACAACACCTGTTCCAAATTCTGGGTCAGCATGTTCATCAGCTATAATAGGAATAGCTTTATTTACTACTGGTAAAATAACATTTTTACCAATATATTTTTGATATCTTTCATCTTCAGCATTTACTGCTACTGCAGTATCTCCAAATAATGTTTCTGGTCTTGTAGTAGCAACATCTAAATATTCATCAGTACCTTCAATAAAATATTTTAAATGATAGAAAGCACCTTCTACATCTTTATAAATAACTTCTTCATTTGATAAAGCTGTTTGCGCTACTGGATCCCAGTTAATTATCTTTTCTCCACGATATATTAATCCTTTATTATAGTAATCAACAAATACTTTAGTAACGGCTTTATTTAAACCTTCATCTAAAGTAAATCTTTCTTTAGTATAATCTACAGAACAACCTAATGCTCCCCATTGTTCACGAATTGATCCACCATATTCACGAGTCCAATCCCAACATGCTTCTAGGAACTTATCTCTTCCATATTCATATTTATCAATACCTTGATCTTTTAATTTTTTAACTACCTTTGCTTCAGTAGCAATAGCGGCATGATCCATTCCTGGTAACCATAATGTATCAAAACCCATCATTCTTTTATATCTTATAATAGCATCTTGAATAGATACATCATAAGCATGCCCAATATGTAATTTTCCTGTTACATTTGGTGGTGGAATAACTAAGCAATATGGATTCTTACTTTTATTTCCACATTTAAAGTATCCTTTATTTTTCCATTCTTCATATTTACCTGTTTCTACAGATATATGTTCATATTTTGGTGCTAACACATTAACACATCCTTTCATCTATATATTTATTTATAATATCAAATACTTCTTTAAATATTTTTTCTCCATCTAATTGTTTATAGTAATAGTATAAATTATTTTTTAATTCTTTATAACAAATTGGATTATATATATCAAATGCATAACAAAATACTAATACTTTATCATCATTGTTATTTTTTACATCTGTATGTTTTACTAAATTATGTTTTCTAACATCTTCTAAAACTTCTAATGTAATTTCATCATTAGTTGCTTTTGAATCTAATTGTCCTAAATAACCTAGTAAATAAACTATATCTAATTTATCCATATCTTTAATAAATCTAGCGAATTTAATTTTTCTCTCATCCTTCGTATATTCTATATCAAACTTATTATGATTTTGAATAGCGAATTTAATTAGTTCATAATCTTCTACTCTATCAGTAAAATTAACTATTAAATTTTTATCAAATAATTGTTCAACACTATAATCAGCATGATCAATAGATTTATCATCATCAAATGTATTATAAACTTTTAATTGTTCAAATCTACCAAAATCATGAAGTAATCCTATTATCTTACATAACTCTATATCACTTTCACTAAATCCTAATTCTTTAGCATACTTAATACTTAATTCCATGACTCGATAGGAATGATCATATTTTAGTTTTATTAATTCATTAGATAGATCGTAATTACTAACATATTTATCAAATGCTACTTCTAACATATAATCCCTCCATAAACAAAAAAAGTATTATGTTATAGGGACGAAATACGCGGTACCACCCTATTTCATAATACTTTATTATGCACTTAATACTTTAACGCAGTAAACGTTATATCCTACTAATTTCAGATATACAACTCCCTTGCTACCTTCAACTAAGTTTCATTAAGAAAAGCTTTCAGCCGGTGACTTTTCATCTCTAATAATTACTAATTAATTTACTCCTCAAGTTCAACGCTTTTGTAATAACACATATATTATAAAACATAATTATAAAAAAAACAACAAAAAGTATTTCTTTTTTTTACTTATTAAGTGTATAATTAAAGCAAGTATAGGATGATAATATGCGTGGATATAATTTTAAATATAATATTTTATATGATAGTGAAATACTAGAATATAAACCTACAGAAGTATATTTAGAAGTTGATTATAATCATTCAATTATAATTCCTAAAAAGAATGATTATATATATAAAGGGGCGATTATCGCCCATAATAAGGGAGAAATTAAAAATTATACCTATAGTCCTATAAGTGGTAATGTTATTGATACTATAGATAAAACTAATGAAGAAGGCAATATTATTAAGTGTTTAGCTATAGAGAATGACTATAAAGAAAACAGTAAAGAAAGAAAAGGAATAAAAGAAAATATATATGATTATGATAAAAACTCTTTTATTGAATTATTAAGAGAATCTGGTATAAAAAGAGAGAATAACCCAATATATTTAGATTATTCTATTTCAAATATTAATTATTTAGTTATAAATGCATATGAATGTTTACCATATGTTAAATTAAATAGTTCTATACTTTATATTTATGTAAAAGAGTTATTAAAAACAATAGATGTTTTAATAGATATTAATAAAATTAATACATGTTATTTGGTAGTTAATGCTAATGACAAACTATTAATAGATAAAATAGAATCATATATTGCTACATACATAAATATTAAATTAGTGAAAATGAATATTAATTATCCATTTGATAACAATGAATATATAATAAAAGAATTAATAAATATTGATTATCATAATAATCCTGGTAGTAAAGGTATAGTTATTAATGATGTTGTTAATATTTATAATATATATCATTTATTAAAACATAGAAAAACTTTTAATTATAACTTTTTATATGTAGATGGGAATATTAATAAACCTAAGTTATTAAAAATTAAAAAAGGTACACCTTTAATTGAATTAATCAATTTATTACATATTAAAGATAACAGTGTTATTATAGCTAATAATCCATTAAATGGACCTCATATAGATGTAGATAATACTATAGTTACAGATAGTTTAAATAATCTTATTATATTAGAAAATAATAATGATATTAGTTCTAGTTGTATTAATTGTGGAAAATGTATTAAATATTGTCCATATAATATATATCCATTAAGTAATAAAAATATAAATAAATGTACAGAATGTGGACTATGTAATTATATATGTCCTTCTAGAATAGATTTGTGTAATAAGATTAAGGAGATAATAAATGAATTACCTAAAGAATAAGTTGTCTACTAATAAAATTATATTAAATTATTTCGTAACTTTATTACCTTTAATTATTTATTACACAATAAAATTAGATAATATATATTATTTAATTAAAGCATTATTAATTATTCTAATATATATAGCAATTGATTTAATAACACATATATTAATAAATAAAAATTCTAATTATATTAATAATAACTATTCAATTATAAACGCTATTGCATTAGTATTATTAATAGATTATAAAACTAGCATATTATACTTAGTATTTAGTATTATAATTAGTATTTTAATAAAATATATTTTACAATTAATATTCAAAAAAGAAATTATTCAACCATTATTATTAAATCTATTTATATTAAATTTAATTACTAGT
>DIMA01000022.1:52307-52451 GCA_002425325.1 Caryophanales bacterium UBA5578
CGCTATTTTAATAATCATTAATTATTTATATTTAATATTTACAAGATCTATAAAATTTGAAAATATGATTATATATACATGTATATTATTATATTTTGGTAATAATATAGAATTTAATAATATATTATTATTACTAGGTATATA
>DIMA01000015.1 GCA_002425325.1 Caryophanales bacterium UBA5578
CCCATTTAGAACATCTTCCTGCCACTATGCAAGAACATAATAAAAAAAAACAACATAGTGTTGCTAATAAACCTAATATTATCTTCATATCAAAACCTCCCACTCTCTATACTACTAAATTTTATTTTACTACAATCATAAGCATCACCTCCTAAAAAAAAGAGTCATAAAGACTCAATAAACTTGTTATACATTANNTGTTCTAAATGGGAGGATGAATTTGAAAATGAAAAATAAGAATTTTTCTAAAAAACTAAAAAGTAATTTCATTTTTAACAAATAATAATATACTTACAAATATAAAAAAATTAACGTAATATAAATAAATTTTTTTAAATATGTTTCTACATAATTTTCCAATAAATATTATTGTTTTTTAAAAAGTTTGATAATAAACATTCCTTCAATGTCATTAATATCTACCAATCCAAATTCTCTACTATCACTAGAAAACAATCTATTATCACCTAACACTAAAATTTTATCTTTTGGGATTACATCTGTAGAAATTATATCACTATTATTAAAATCTTTTGTTATAGACTTTTGAAATTTTTCTTCTACATAGTATCCGTTAACATATAATTTTCCATCTACAAACTCAATTTTCTCCCCTGGAAGTCCAACAACTCTTTTTATAAATTTAAAATCATCAACCTTAACAATTACAATATCAAATCTTTTTATTTTTTTTACATTTTTTTTATAAATTATAATATCATTATTATTTAAATTAGGTTTCATGGAATCACCTTCTACAATAGCAAACTTAAAATTAAAAATCAAATAAATTGGAATGAGAATCAAAAATATTTTAACAATTATTTTTAATTTCTTCATAATTTTGGCAATTCTATAATATCATCACATTGTTTAGCAATATCACGATCATGCGTTACAATTAGAACTGTTCTGCCCTTTTTTCTTAATTTTTTTAGTATATTTATTACCATCTTGCTATTTTCTTTATCCAAATTACCAGTAGGTTCATCAGCTAAAATAATATCACCTTGTTTTAGTATTATTCTTGCCAAAGAAATTCTTTGCTGTTCACCTCCACTTAAAGTATATACTTTTTTATTATTAAAATCTCTCAAATTCACCATTTCTAATGCATTATTAATTTTTTGTATTTTTTCCTTTTTTGATAATTTTTCATATTCTAATGCAAGAAGAAGATTTTCTTCCACATTATCCTCATCAATTAATGCATAATTTTGAAATAAGTAATTAATATTATTTCTAATAAACTCGTTTCTTTTTCTAGTATTCATTTTTGATATCACTTTTCCATCATATAAAACTTCTCCGTCATAATCTTTATCTAACAATCCTAGTATGTTAAGAAGAGTTGATTTTCCACATCCACTTTCTCCAACGATAGCTAACAATACTCCATCTTTTATTTTGCAGTTAAAACAAGAAATAACTTTATTTTTTCCATATGATTTACTCAAGTTTTTAATTTCAATCATAATTTCCTCCTTTTAAAACCAAGTATATAGTAGATAATTTTGTCATTTGTATATTCAACAATATCATAAAAAAGTCTAAAATTAATAATCCAAAAACTATAAAGATAAAAAATATATTAAGTTGTTTTAATAAAATTAAAATTAGTAATGCTATTATTATAGATATAAGCATATTCTTTAAATTCTTTTGAAATAACTGATTAAAAATAAGATTATTATCAAATCCCAATAATTTTTTTACTGCTACTCTTTGTTTTTGGTTACTAATAAATAATTTTAATAATTGTGATGATATTAAAATATATACTATAATAGTTATTGAGATTCCAGTTCCTATAAACAATAAAATTAATTTACTTGCTAATATCTCATCATTAAAATATTCTCTATATGAAATGAAATTACTTTGATCTAATAAATTTGTTAATTCATTTTTTTCAATATATTTTTGCAAAAGATTTAAAGTTTCTTTTTTATCATTATCAACGAGTTTGATTTTTAAACCTGTACTCATTCCAGTTCCAAAAAAATCCATACTTATACCATCAAGAAAATTTTGAGCAGGCAAAACATTATCAACCACTCTTAAAATTGGATTCTCTACATATTTGTAATCAACTGAATATGTATCGACTTTTCTATCATCATATAAATAGGCTGTAAATTTATAATTTTTATTATATTTACGATAATAATCATCTAACTCTTCATTAAACTTTTCAAAAGGTTTAATATAATCTCTCTTACTCATAGGAAATAAAAAACATATACTTTCAATTGAATCAATTTCAACTTTTTTACCATTCATGTCATATAAAATAAATTTCTCTTTCCTTAAATAATTTTTATCAACTGAATCATATATAAAATTAGTTCCGCTCTTCTCTGCTTGATTTATGCTATCCCAATCAGATGAAGTTATTTGAGAATAATCATAAAATTGTGCATAAATAGTCTCAAAATTATTTACGATATCCAGATATAATTGATTTTGATTATCATAATAATATAACTCTGATTGTCCAGCAATAAAACTGTCGAAAACTCCATAATCTAGAAGATTTTTAGAATTCTTATAATTCTTCAATTTTCCCGACAAATCATCAACATTTTTAAAGACTAACATTGAAAATATTATAACCATTATAATCATTATTGATTTAAAGCAGTATGAAATCTTGCTGATTTTGAAGGCAACATTCTCTTTTTTTAAAATATTTACAGATTTATGTGATTTGTTAATAATTTTACACGATAGACAATTTATTAAATAAGTTATCAAAATAATTACTAAGTTGACTATTATAATTAATACAAAATGCCTAATCATTAAATTTTTTACAATACAAAGGGATAGTATTAAAATAGCAAACATAGCTAATAAATTGGCTTTAACACTTTTTCGTGTCATAACAATACCCATTTTAAATGTATCAAAGCCTAACAAATTCATGCTTCCAATTTTATTAGAATTATTATAACATTCATATACCTGAAATATAAAATAAAATAAAAATAAAAATATAAAGCTACCTACTATTAAAATAAATATATCTCTTTGTATTGTTGAATATAATAAAACAGAATGTACATCATATCCTACAAATTCATTAACAGAATTTATAAAATTACTATAATCTTGAAAATCTTTGTAAAATACATGATATGTACCAACTAAACTATCTTTATTCTCAAATATTTGATCCATTAAATAATAACTATAAAAATGATCACCAAACAAATCTTTTATCAATCCAATTTGATTTTCTTCAGAATTTTTATATGTCGAAATAAACCCTTTTGATGTCATTTCATTATTAAAGTAGTCTATTTTAAAGTTATCTCCTAATAATTTTTTTAATTGTTCTAAATCATCTAACAATATATAGACTGAATTACCATTTTTTACTTTATGGTCAACGTTTGATTTAGCAAGAATAATATTATTTTTTTTTGCAATTGAAAAAATATTTTGGATTGTTTCTTTAAAATTTTCCGTATTTTCATCATAATGTATTGAAATGGTTTCTACATTATAATTTTTAAATTTTAAATACCTTTTAGACTCATTAAAATCCAAGTATATAAGAATCAAAATACTCATTACTATCATTGAAATAATAGGAATTATTTTCGTAATTTTTTTCATACTATTCACCTCTTTTACGCAAAAAGAAAATAAAAAAGTTTTTATTTTCTTTTTTTTATTACCATGCACATGATAAGCTGTCACTTTGTTTAACCTTCCAACAAGGCTTTGTTTCTGCGTAATCTTTATCAAATAGTGAAGATTTATTTTTATGAGTTACAGAATGAACGCTAGGCGCTACTAAAGAACTCCAGCTTCCTGAACTTCCAGATTGTGAATATACTTTCTTATAAAGATCTTCTTTATAATTTGATAAAGTTCCTTCTACCCAGTTAGAACCTGCTGAAGCAGTCATCCAAAGACTATTTTTATTTGGACCACAACCATATCCAGCTTTTACTAAACCAGCTCCAAATATTGATAGTACCATTGCACAGCAAATTACAGCAAAATATTTTTTCATGTTCTCACCACCTCTCTTCGAATCTATATTAAACCTTAAAACATAAAGCTTAATACCATAAATTATAGTGTTATATTAACGCCACCCATTTTATCGTATTTATTCAAAGCAGTGCTATAAAAATTAAAAACACCACCATATCCACTTGAACTTATCGTATATAATTTACTCGTTGCTAATGTTACATTACTTGTGGCATGTTGATAACTAGCATATATTTTTCCACTAGTAGTTGTATAAAACTTTTGATCTATAATTATGTTAGTAGCTGATTCTGGTAATTTAACTGATACTCCAAAACCAGATATAAAACTATTTAAATTATTAAATGAGCTAGTTCCTGCACTTGAGCGTACTTTAGTATCTATTATACTATTTTGCAAACTTGTTCCATTAAATCTAACACCTATGACGTCATAACTTCTAATAGTTGGATTTGTTAACCATTTTAATGAAATATTGATGGTACATTTTACAGATGAACAACTTTTTGTTATTGTTATTTTTTTACTTGCTGTTTTATGAGTTGTACTCATTATTGATATTGGAATGTCGTAGTAAGTTTCAGTTTCTATATTACTATTATTTATATCAAAATCAGAATACCAATTGAAATCTTCTTGGGTCATATTATCTATATACGAAATACCATAAACATCATAAAAATAATTATATTCTTTCTCTGTAAAATCCACTCCATTATTATTTCGATAATATACATCATCTAATGCAAATACATTTATATGTGCAAATAATGAAATTGTTGTAATCGCTAATAACATTTTAATTTTTTTCATTAAACTTTCTCCTCCGTTTCTAACTTCATCATAATGCATAGACATAAAAAAAGTAAAGGGCAAAAAATTCCCTTTACTGATTGTGAAATTTATTCACATTATTTTTAGTCAAATTTGCTTAAATAATTTTCAATAAAATATTCAATTTTTTCTTCATCACATGTTCCTGAATAACAACTATTTTTTGATATAGTATAATTAAAAGATTGTTCTTCATTATCCCCTACCATTTTATAAAAATGAATGTCCTCAAATACAAATGAATATTCATATCTCAATATATAATCATCATATATTTCTTCTACAACATACAATTCAGCTTCATAATAATACATCTCTCTAATTTTGAAATTTTTTTCTTTAGTATTTCTATAGTAACATTCCTCATCCTCATCTAATTTAAAATTAATCTTAAAAAATTCAGGTATAGATTCATTAGATTCTATTATATCTTTTTCTGATATATTATTGTTTTTCTTACTAAAAATATTATTATTAGTAAATGATTTTGTTAATTCTAATTTAATTTCTCTAGTAGCACCTTTTTTATCTGAAATCTCCACATATAAATTATTTTTCAAGTATTTAAAATCGCTGTATGGAATATCTTCATCATAACCAAAACTGTTTATATATAAGTTTAATTTATTATTATCTTCAATTATATTTTTTTTATCTTTATTCTTTTTATAATACAAACTAATTTTCTCAATATTATCTATGTCACCTAAATCACCAAACTGAATATACATTTCCTCATTAGAAACAATAAGCAATCCATTAATATCGATGTCATTCTCATTTTCAGTAATCTTATATACACTTATTGATTTATAATTATTTATAAAATAATATGCTAGAAAAGTAATAGACATTAATGTAATAAATAAGCAAGAAATAAATATTATTTTTCTTATTTTTTTATTATTATTTTTTATAATATCTATTGTTACTTCGCTTACTTGTAATTTATTCTCATCATTTTGCCTTTCTCCATAATAAATTTCATTTACACTTACATCAAATAACTGACTAAGTTTTAAAATTATATCATGTTTTGGTATATATAAACCACGTTCCCATTTAGATACTATTGTTCTATCTGTATATAAATGTTGTGCTAATTCTTCTTGGGTCATCTTCTTTTCTTTTCGTAACTGTGCTATAAACTTTCCAATTTTTTCTTGATTCATCAAAACACTTCCTAGCAAAAACTATAATAATATTATTTTATCATTTTTAGTCTTCTCTCTCAATATCCTCAAACAACTCATCATCAAAAAAATCCTTTAATGATATATGCAAACCGTCACATAATCTTACAATAGTTAATAGTTTAGGATTTTTACTCTTACCCTCAGATAATCTTTGCACAGTACTTTGTGTTAGACAACTTATACTTGCTAATTTATTAACAGAAATATTCGATTCATCACATATAGTATTAATTTTTCAGAAATAGCATCATTTAATTTCACATTTATCACCTATAATCATTTTATAAATAACCTGCAAAAATTTATTAACGCTACACGCATAATATCATATATTAGTATTATCAAACTCTAATTATAAATACTATCTAAATCCAACATCATATTAAATTTAATTGATGCCGACTTTCTTATTTGTAATAGTTTATGAAAAATCAAATTCATTTCATAACAAATAATATCATCTTTAGTTTCATATAGATATGTTTTTATAAACACCTCTCTTTCTAT
>DIMA01000012.1:0-24046 GCA_002425325.1 Caryophanales bacterium UBA5578
TGATTTATGTTAGCAAGTTTCAGTTATTTTATCAATAACAAAGAAAGTATAAGGAAGAGCTCCACCTCCACATCTTTCTGCTGAATAAATTAAATCTTCTTTTTTATCATACATAAATGTTGGACAACCAGTTATTTCAGCACCATCTTTTAACGCAGGAATATCACCATATATATTTTTTACTTCAGCAAATAAAGGAGATGCCTCAGCTTGATTATCATATTCTTCTTCATACTCCATATTCATTACTGGTTCAAATTTTTCTAAATTTCTAGTAAATACTGATTGATATAATGTATTATTATCTAATTTATCAATAGTTACTTCATCTACTGTATAAATTGAGTTGCTTTCTGATATAGATAATTTACCTTTTAATCTTGCAAGTTCAATTGTATCAATTTTTCCAGTATATTCTTCTTTTAATGCTACTGTAGTAATATCTTTTTCCTCTACTTTACTAGTCTTTTCATTATTATCTTTACCTAATAATAAAAATGTTAAAACACCAACTGCACAAAGTAATACAGCTACTATAACACTACCAATTATCATAGTGTTATTAGATTTCTTTTCAATTCTATTTTCTTCCATAAACTATCCTCCTATAATTATTATAACAAAAATAAAAAAAGAAAGTAACCTTTCTTTTTTTTATCGCATCAATTATACAACTCGACGTGCTGTGATTCTAGTCATTATCTTATAAGTCGTAATACCAATTCCATGCTTTGGTGTTTGTGCATGAATAATCTTTCCTCCACCAATGTATATTGCAACATGAGTTGGAGTTCTTCCACCATTACTATAAAAGACTAAATCGCCTGGTTGTAAATAATTCCAAGGAACATATCTACCTACTCTAGCTTGAGAAGCTACTGTTCTAGGTAGCTTAATTCCAAAGTTTTTAAATACGCTTTGAGTAAATCCACTACAATCTGCACCTTTTGTTAAACTAGTTCCACCCATTCTATATGGATTACCAATAAATCTTTTAGCATAACTAACAATTTGTTTACCTAATTCAACATTACCCTTAGCAGGTGCTTTTACAGGGGTTGAAGTTTTTTTAACTACTTTTTTCTTAGAAACTTTTTTTGTGGTAACCTTCTTTGTTGTCTTTTTTGCTGTCGTTTTCTTTTGAGTAGTTTTCTTTACTTCTTTTTTTTCACTCTCTTTATTCTTATCATCCTTAGATGAATTATCCTCTTTTTTTTCTTCTGTCACGAATTCAGTATTTTCTTCTTTCTTAATACTTTGTGATGCTTCCATCGCTACTAAACCATAAGAAACTTCCTCTTCTTCTTCAATTTCTAAATAGTTATTTCCTTCAGTTGCTACTTTCTTGGTACTACTTAATTTGGTTGAAAATGGTGCAACTGCTGATGCGAAGAGCGATAAAATTATCACCGATGCTATACAATACGCTAATATTGTATTTCTCTTCTGTTTCGAAATCATTATTCCCTCCAATTATAGACAGCAAAATCTATTCTAGCACAAAATTGGAGAGTTGGCAAATTAAAAGTACCAAAATGGTACTTTAAAATACAATTAGAACAACAATAATTGCCGCTAAGACTATGAAATTTAAGGCCAAAAGCAAGATGTTAAGTGGTGTGTTAAGTTTTGTAATTAAATTTGAATCTTCTTCAACAATTTCAAGTTCTTTTATATCTGAATCAACATAATTATCAGCACTTAAATTATTCATAATCATCAACCTCTTCTTCATTTTTAGGATTATATAATTTTAATAATCTATCATATATTCCTGGTTCAATTCTATTTAAAAGATTAATTGTCATTTCTAATGACTTCTTGTATTCACCCTTTAAAAATAATTGTTCTGTTAAATTTAACTTATTACTTAATCCATCATAGCTACTTCTATATCTATTACCATATACAATAGCTAATTCAGCAAATGCTGCCGTTTTTAATAATTCTCTTGTCTTAGTATATAACTTTAAAACAAGATCACGAGCAGTATCAACTCTAGTATTTAAAACACTTATAGTAATAGGTTTTCTATCTAACTCTTTAATAATTTCTCTAATAGCGCTACTAGCTTCATTTAATTCAATATAATAACTTTGTGGTATAACAGGTAAATTATATTCACGCATCTTTAATTTAGCATCTTTTAATACTACCTTTATTTCTTCTAGTTGTTGTCTAGCTCTTATTTCATCATCACGCATATTACCTAATGAATCTAATGTAGTATCTAAATTATCCTCTAATGTAGCTAATTTAGTACTTAAAATTTCTAATTCTTTTAATAACTTGGTAAATGCTATAGAATTTCTATTAGCATGTTCTAATAAAGCTACATAGTCATTATTCATAACTTGTAATTCATCATATATTTGTTTTAATAACTCAATACTAGATTCTGATAAGTTATACACATTTTTTAAATCATCTAATTGTTCAAATATGTCTTCTACAACATCATTAATCTTTTTTAATTTATTTCTAAATAAAATAACATTATCTGAATATTTAGCACGAGCTAACTTTTCATTTTCAAAATCATTATATAAAGATTCAAAATAATCTAATAATACTTTTAATTCAAATAAACTATCTTCTAAATTTAAATCTTTAGTACGTGCTTTAATATCTTTAATTTTTTGTTCTGCTTCTTTAATATTATATTCAACATTTAAATATTCTAATGGATAATTAGCTTTAAGCATTTTATTATATACATCATCTATTTCTCTTATTTTTCTAGGTAAAACACTAGTACTTATAAGTATAATAGAAGGTACTTCATCAATAACAATACTCATATGTTTTAAAAGATCATCTATAATCTTTAAAATATTATTAACTTCTGTATATTCGTTGTTATCCATTATAGTTTCATAATCTTCAAATCTTTTAGCAATTACTTCAAATTGTTTAGATATAGTAGCTTCTAATTTACCATATTCATTTTTTGATGATTGAAACTTATGTAATAACTCTCTATATTTAACTTTATATTCAGTTATAACTACTCTACTTCTTTCTTCACTAGAAGTAATTTCTTTTATTTCTCCTAATAAAAATTCAGAATTAGTTCTAACTTTATATAATTTCATTTCTAACTTAGAAATATTATATATAGTAGCTTTATAATCTTTTTTATCTAATGAATACTCTGTTTCTAAAATCATATCTGTTATTTCAGGTATTTCTTTTTCCTTAATAAACTTTAATCTTTCAGACCATTCATTATACATTTTTTTTACCTTTGTATTTTTCAAATAGGCCTCTACCTTAGCAAGTTCAGGTATTATTGGAGATGAATCTATTTTATTTTTCTCAACTTCTAATTCCTCTAAACGTCTTTTAATTCGATTTCTTTTTTTACTACGGATAAAGTAAATAACAAGGATAATAGCTAATACTGCTACAAATAAAATTGTTATAAGAACTAAAAACGAATTATCCATACTATCACCTATTATTAAGTATATCATAATTTTAATTATATTGGCAATTGGTTTGTTATACTTTTTTCTTTTAAAAACAATAGAAAAACTTGACATATTAGTAAAATGATAATATAATTAAAACTGCGATGAAAAAAGCAGTGAAATCTTTTGATATATAACGTGTTTATTACCTATAGGGGTTATTTGTAACCTTGCTGCAGGCGAATATACTTTAAATAATACACCCTATATATTAGAAAGGTTGCTTCATTCATCAATGTATATTAGAAAGGAATGAAGAAAATGGCAAGATATACAGGTTCAAGTTATAAGGTATCACGTCGTTTAGGATTCTCTACTTTAGAAAATGGTAAAGAATTAGCTAAAAAGCCTTATATTCCAGGTCAACATGGTGGAAAACGTGGTAAAAAATTATCTGATTATGGTACTCAATTACAAGAAAAACAAAAAGTTAGATTTATGTATGGTCTAAATGAAAAACAATTCAAAAAATTATTTGAAAAAGCTGGTAAAATGAATGGAGTACATGGTGAAAACTTATTAGTATTATTAGAAAGTCGTTTAGATAACTTAGTTTATCGTTTAGGACTTGCTACTACTCGTAGAGCATCTAGACAATTAGTTAACCATGGACATATTACTGTTAATGGTAAAAAAGTTGATATTCCATCATACACTTGTAAACCAGGAGATGTAATTGCATTAAAAGATACAGATAAAGAATTAAAAGTTGTAAAAGAAGCTTTAGAAGCTTTAGCTAGAAGAGTTGACTTCGTTACATTTGATGACAAAAAAATGTCAGGAACTTATGTAAGAATTCCACAAAGAAGCGAATTAAATGCTGATATTAACGAATCATTAATCGTTGAATACTACAATAGATAATAAAATAAAAATACTAGATTTAAATCTAGTATTTTTTTTATTTAAATAATCCCATGTAGTACTTCTTTTTACCACGTCTAATAACTACAGCTTTATTTCCAATAGCTAATTCTTTATTTATCATCATATTTTCATCAGTAACTTTTTCACCATTTAATGTAATAGAACCAGCAGTTAAAAATTCTCTTGCTTCTCTTCTACTTGAAGCTACTTTATTATTAACTAATAAATCAATTAAAGTACATTCACTATCTATTTCAAAATTAGGAACATCTTTTAATCCTGATTCGATTTCTTCTAATGTTAAATTAGCAATATTACCACTAAATAGTGATTCACTAATTAAAACAGCTTTATTATATTCTTCTTCTCCATGTAAGAAAGTAATTACTTCATGTGCTAAAGCTTTTTGAGCTAATCTTTCTTCTGGACGTTCATTATGTTTTGCTTCTATTTCTTCTATTTCTTCTTTAGATAAGAATGTTAATTGCTTTAAATATTGAATAACACATTTATCATCTGAATTAATTAAGTATTGATATAATTCATATGAAGATGTTTTATTTTTATCTAACCATAATGCGTTTCCTTCAGTTTTACCAAACTTAACACCATTAGCATCTACAACTAAAGGCATTGTCATACCAAATAATTCAGTATCATTCATTTTACGAGCCATTTCAATACCTGTAGTAATATTACCCCATTGATCTGAACCAGCAACTTGTAATGTAACTCCTTTAGCTTTATTTAAATATACAAAATCCATACCTTGTAATAAAGTATAAGCAAATTCACAGAATGTAATACCTGTTTCTAATCTTCTACTTATAATATCTTTATCTAACATATAATTAACATTTATATATTTACCATAATCTCTTAAAAAATCTATTACACTTATATCTTTTGTCCAATCATAGTTATTAACTACTTCAAAACCAAATATACTTTCAGCTTGTTTTGTTAAACCAATAACGTTCTTTTCAACTTCTTCTCTTGTAATCATTTGTCTTTCTTGACTTGGTTTTGGATCTCCAATTAATCCTGTAGCTCCACCTACTAATAAAATAGGTTTATGCCCATATTTAGCTAAACGAGTAGCAATTAAGAATGAAGAAAAGTGTCCAATATGCATTGAATCTGCAGTTGGATCTGTTCCTATATAAAATGTTAAACTTTCTTCATTTAATTTTTTTTCTAATTCAGGACTACTAATATCTTTAATAAGTCCTCTCCATTTTAAATCTTCAAATAAAGTCATTATTTTTCCTCCTTACAATGACAATCATGATCTTCACAATCACAGTGACAATCACAATCGCAATTTTCTTCAACTATTTTTACCCCACTACTACATCCTAATCTTGTAGCACCAGCTTTAACCATATCTAAAGCAGTTTTAGCATCTCTAATACCTCCACTTGCCTTTATTTCTAATACTTCATTTTTATGTTTATTTATTAATTCAACATCTTCTACTCTAGCTCCATATGAACTAAAACCTGTAGAAGTTTTAATAAAATTAACAAAAGTATCATTACATATTTCAGTCATTTTAATAATTTCTTCTTCTGTTAATTCACTTGTTTCAATTATTACTTTTAAAGTATGACCATCAATTGCATCTCTAACTTCTTCAATTTCTTCTTTAACATAATCATAATCTTTATTTTTTAGTGCTGATAAATTAATTACCATATCAATTTCTTTAGCACCATTTTCAATAGCATTAATAGCTTCAAATACTTTTACTTCCTTAGTATTACATCCCTTTGGAAATCCAATTACAGTACATACTTCAACAGTACTATCTTTAAGTAATGAAGCAGCTAAAGGTACATAATAAGGATAAATACAAACTGAAGCAAAATGATATTTCATTGCCTCATTACATAAATTTTCAATATCCTTTAATGTAGCACAATTATTTAAATTTGTATGATCAATATAACTATTTATTAATTCCATAATATCCTCCTAACAAAAAAAGTACTATGTTATAGGGACGATTGACGTGGTACCACCCTACTTCATAATACTTGATTATCTCTATATACTATAACGCGTAACCGTTTTAACAGGTAATTCATTTTATATCCTTGTTTTGTTTTCACCAACCACAAAATCTCTAATTACTAAATATAAAACTACTAATTCGTTGTTAAATAACTAACACTAATTATAACATAAAATAATTACTTGTCAATAACATTCTTATAATAGTAGAAGACATCATCCCCTGCTTTTTTATAAGAAACTATTATCTTTTTACTATACTTATTCTTAAATATAGATTTACTTAAACCATTAATTTTATCTTTTTTAGTACAATTTATATTATTACAAATATAAATATTATCTTCTTCAGTTACATAGAAAATATAATTTATATATAGATTAATATAATCATCTTTTGTAGCTTTAACTATACTTTTATAAACTTTAATATCTTCTTCTTCTTTATCTTTAAAAGTATATGTACCATAATACCATTTTTTATTAGCATCATATTTAACATCTAATTCTAATAATTTGTCTTCATAATATAACTCAGTATCTACTTTTTTATTTATATTAGTAAGATTATAATTGATATCTGGACCAAATCCCATTTTAATAGCATTAGCTAAAGTATCCTCATTTAATATAAAATTTTGTTTTCCTAAAACTATATCTTCACTAGTCATAAATCTAGTAGCCTTAGAGAAAATATAATCTTCTGGTAATTTATCTAATGTATATTCACCTGAATCATATAATTTAATATCTTCATCTAAAATACCATCATATAATTCTTGTATTAATCCATCATTTATTTTAATTCTTTTTTCATTATCAATAACCTTCTCTATTTCACTATTTTTAAATATTAAAACAGCTAATAAAATCCATATTAATATTATTAATGAAATAATTAAGAATGGTGTTAACCTATTTTTATTCTTCATATATTCACCTACTATTAAAATTATAGCACAAAAAAAAGAAAAATATTTTATTTTTCTTCTTCTTTTTTAATAATTTCTTTTCCTTTATATGTTCCACAATTTAAACATACTCTATGTGGTCTAATTTCTTCACCACATTTTGGACATTTTGTAGTTCCGTTTTCACTAATTTTATAGTGTGTTCTTCTTTTTCTACCTCTTGTATTACTTACTTTTCTAAATGGTACTGCCATTATTTCACCTCACTATCTTCTAATAAGTCGTATAATTTGGAAAACTCCGAATTAACTATTTTCTTTTCTCCAGTTACGAAGTCCCAACCATCACCATGCATATCGATATTATCCATATCAACATCAGGGCTTACAACTCGCATTGGAATTTCTACCACTATATTTTCCCATATTATCGGTAAAATATCAATAGTATTTAAACTTTTTTTATTGTTTTCGGCATATTCTATTGAAATTTCTTCTAAATCTCCTTCGATAACTATATCAAATGGATAAGAAACAGGTTTTAATGTTATAGCACAAGGAATAATCATTGTACCAGTAACTTCTAAACTTAAATATAACTCACCTAAAGCATTTAAAGTAATTTCTCCTTCAACATGCATATCATCTAAGCTAGTTACATCAGTTCCTAATAATTCATCTTTACTAAAAGAATAATTGGCATCAACATCTATTTTTTTATCAATACCATTTCTAAGTCTTAATAAATCAATTTCCATAGTTATCACCCGACACCATAACATTATAATATTTTATTCAAAAAAAATCAAGTTTCATTTAAAAATAAACGAATTCATGATAATATATATTTGGTGATGCACATGGATATAGTTGGTTTAATATGTGAATATAATCCATTTCATAATGGTCATTTATATCATATAAATAAAATTAAAGAAATGTATCCAAATAGTATATTAATATTAGTACTATCTGGTAGTGTTTGTGAACGTGGTGATTTATCAATAATAAATAAATGGGATAAAACATCTATAGCTTTAGATCATAATATAGATTTAGTAGTTGAATTACCATTTAAATTTTCTAGTCAAAGTGCTGATGTATTTTGTTATGGAAGTATGAAATTACTTCATTTATTAGGTGTTAATAAAATAGTATTTGGTAGTGAATCAGATAATATTGAAATATTAAAATCATTAGCGCAAACTCAATTAAATAATAATGAATATAATGATAAAATTAAATCTTATTTAAAAGACGGATATAGTTATCCTGCTGCTTTATCAGCATCATTAAATGATATTACAGGATATAATATTGAAAAACCAAATGATATACTAGGTATAGGATATATAAGAGAAATATTAAAAAATAATTATATTATTACTCCAATAACTATTAAAAGAACTGATGATTATAATAATGATATTAGCAGTGCATCAGGAATTAGAAAACTATTAAAAGAAGGAAAAGATGTATCTAATTTAGTACCTAATAATACTATTAAATACTTAAACAACTTAACATTTATAGAAGATTATTATCAATTTTTAAAATATAAAATATTAAGTGAAAGAGAAAATATTATTAAATATCAAACAGTAGATGAAAAAATAATTCCTAGAGTATTAGAATATATCAATAAGTCTAATAGTCTAGATGAATTAATATTAAACATAAAATCTAAAAATTATACTTATACAAAATTAAAAAGAATGTTTATTCATATATTATTTTCTTTTACTAAAGAAGAAGCAAATAATATAGATATAAACTATATAAGAATTTTAGGATTTAATAATAAAGGAAAAGAATATTTACATAATATTAAAAAAGAAATAGACATTCCTATACTAACTAATTATAATAATAAATATCTTAATATGGAACTTAGAGTATCTACTATAATTGGATTGCTTAAAGATAATAATTATTATGAATTAGAATATAAAAATAATGTAATAAAAAAAGACTAATAATAGTCTTTTTTATTTTATAATCGGCCTCCGCCACCACCATGTGATCTACCGCTACTACCACGACTGATAGAAGAACCACCTCTTCCACCACCACTTGATGATGATATTGTATGACTAGATGTATGAGTAGAAACAAATTGATCTTGTCTATTATAAATAGATACAGATCCACCTTCTAAATATTCATTAGCCATTGTTGCTTTTTTAACCATTTTATTTTTACATACAAATACTATTGTAGGAATTCCAGCTGCTAATAAAGCAATTACTAATATTCCCATAAATGGATAAGTTCTTTTTCTAACATAATCTCCATTTTCATCAATATAATAATCTTTATTAGATGATGGAATACCACTATCAGCTTGTGAACTAGCTAAGTTTAAAGCTGAACTAAATATAGTATATGTACCTTGATTTTTTACACTAGACATTCTTTGTTTAAGAGAATTAATTCTAGCATCATCATACATTAATATAGCATTACCAGTTGTTGTAATCCAACAATCAATACCTAACGCATCATAATTTAATACAATTATAACTCCATCATGAGTCTTACCTACACCAAAATCATTATAATCATAAAAATCTTGTGCATATGATTGTAGACTACCTGTATAATTATTTAAAACAACAAATACAAAATCCATATCATATTCTTCTGTATATTCACTTATTTGTTGTTTTAATTTTTGTTCCTCATCATCAGTTAATCTTTCAGCATAGTCATATACTTTCTTAGTACTATCTACTTTAGGAACTGCATTAACTGTATTAATACCTATAAATAAAGCTATAAATATTGTTAATATACTTAATATCTTTTTCATTACATCTTACCTCCTATAAACCATATTAGAGATAAAATAACTATAGTACCAATAAATATTCCAAAGAAGAACATTAATGCTTTCTTTTTATCTATAGGAATATCTCCTACTATTTCACCACTTTGTCCATTCATAGCGAATGTATACATTTTATTATTATATTTAATATTTAACATATAAACTGGTAATAAAACATATTCATTCATAGCTTGTGCTATATTATGAGATGAAGATGTTCTAACTACTGTAGAATATCCTTTAATATCTTTCTTTAACACATCATCTGTAGAATTTTTAGCTCTCATCATAGCTTCATTATTAGCTTGAGTAGCATCTACATCATATTTTTCAGCTAAGAAACCTGATAAATATGAATGTGAAAAATCTACTAATTTACTATAATCAAATGGTTCTATAGAATTCATAATATCATTATTAAATCTAGTAGATCCATCAACAGGTATTTTATTAAAACGCATAGTACCACCACGAACACATCGATATACATCCGTTTTAGTATATCTAGTATTACCAGAAGTCCAAGATTTAACTCTAGTAGCTCTAGCTTCTAATGTGCCACCAATTTGATAATCATATAACCAGAATGGAATATATATTCCTCTAATTTCATCAATATTCTTTTTATCACTAAATTCTTTAGGCATAAAAGGTCTTCCTTTTTTTAATCCTTTAAAAGCCGCTACTGCATCATCTTTAGTTTTATAAAATGGAATAACTTTAGTAGGATTAAATTCACCAACTAATTTATTTTTTATAATAGCTGTATTTTTACAATATACACAGAAAGTAGCACTTGTATGTTCATCAGCAACTATACGTGCTCCACAGTTATTACAAACATATTCATCTATGCCATCAACTTTTTCTACTTTAACAGCACTTGCATCACTATCTAGTTGTTCAACACCTCTAGAAGCCTCATATTCATCAATTTCTTGTTTTGTAAACTCAGATTTACAATAATCACATTTCCAATTTTGTCCATGTGGATTAAACTTTAATTCAGCACCACAACTTTTACATTTATGGTCCATTACAGCTTTACTCATTTTTCACAACCTATCTATTTAACTCTCTAGCAAGTTCTTTTTCTAAGTATGATACTATTTTACTATTGCCAGTTTCTTTAGCCTTCTTTAAAGCCTTATTAATTAAATTTAATTTAGTATATAATTTAGTATCAACTAAATCAACTTTTTCTTCTTTTTTATTTTCCTCTTTAATTATTTTAACTTCATTTTCTAAACTAGAATCTTTCTTAATATTACTATTCGGAGTAGTATTAATATTAATTCTTTTTATTTCGGTTAATAAATTATTTAATTCCATTGTATTAAATAAATCAGCATCTAATAATTCTTCTTCTTCATTATATTCTTGTGCTATAGAAATTTCTTCTTTAAAATAACTAGGAAAATCCAATACAGCTTTTCTTTCAAAATCACTATATACTTTATTAGTATCTACTTTATCATATTTATTATATTCAAAATCTTCACTTGGTATTATATATAATTCACTTATATCTAATGAAGCTTTTTCTAACTTATCAATTATTGTACTAGGACAAGCTAACTTTCTTAATTCTTTACCTATTTTATAGTTACAATTAATAGTAAGTTTTTTATCATTATCACCAATTTTATTTTCTAATGTTTTTCTAATAATAACACTAGAAGAATTAATTGCTTCCTTTAAACTTTCAATAGCTTCATTTAATATCTTATCTTTATTCTTTTCAATTTCTACACTAGATTCATATTTAGTAGTTAATATATCATCTAAATAAGTTGTATTAACAGAACAATCTATTATATCCATTATAGCTGAAATAATTTCATCATATGTAACTAGTGGATTATTATATAAACTCATATCACACACCCCATTTAAACTATTTATTAGCAATCTTGCCTAATGTAGATTTTACTTTCTTCCATTCTTCTTCAGATTCAATATTTTCAATAGAATATACCCCATCATTTATTCTTAATTTACTTATATATACAATCAAATTACCATTCTTTTGTTTTTCATTTTTTGTATATACAATATATTTTTTTAAATCTATCTCAATTAAAGTGATTACTTCTACTTCTAATTTCCTACCATCAGTATCTAAAATGTTAATAATTTTACTATTCATATATAATCACCTACTATAAATAATTATATCTTAATTAATATTAAAAAACAAGTAATTTAATATTACTTGTCCTTTATTTTTTGTATTAAAAACCAACTACATTCATAGCTACATAAATCTCTAATATAATCATCTTTAAATTTAATATCATTTGATCTATTACATATTTTATTAATCTTTTTACAGAACCCTTTTAATCTTAATTTTCCATAAGACCAATCACCTAATATGTAATCATAAGGTTCAAAATATTCAGTATATCTTTCTTTTAAGGCACTTTCATCATATCCATCTTTATATTGTTCTATAAGTTCCCATTCAAAATTTTCTAATAATACTTTTTGCATAAATCACCTTTTTCTTTATTTATTATAACATAATTTATTTAACTGGTACACTAAAATCTAATCCTCCACCTGAATAATAATTTGGTATATTACCTTTTATTATTTTTACACCAATAGGTATGTGATTTTTTATTATAGTTTTATCTTTTTGATAAGGCAATATAACTTGTAATGTTACTTCTATATCTAAATATGTTTCTAATAATATATTATTTATTCCATAATTTTTTATAGTATTATTTATTGTACTATTTACATTACCAATAACATTTATTTTAACAGGTATTTTAGGACTAATATTAGCAATAAATGGATTAGAATAAGCTAAAGAAATAGGTAATTCATAAATAATTCCTTTATCATTTTTCTTACTATATTGAATTAATAAATTATCGTCAATATTTAATTTATCTATTCTTCCTAATTCTAAATATTTTAAATTTAATTGAATATTATTATTAATATTAGTTATAACTTTATTTACAACTATAGTATCTAAATCTATTGTCTCAATTTCATTATTACTATTATAAGTTATTATAAATAATTTATTATAATCTAAATTATTAGATATATATTTATGAACAGAGTCATTTATTATTATAGATCCTAACGAATTAGTTTCTTCTTCTGCTATTGATATCATAACAGGACTTACTTTTTTATTTATATATATAAATGATAATATTACTATTATTAATAACATAGTAATAAACATTATTAAAAATTTATTATGCATACTAAAATATATGAAAAAAAAGATAATAATTATCTTTTTTTATTAATATATTTATGATATTCTGTTAGCCATGGCCAATATTCTAATACCAGTGGACTTGAAGATATAAAATCTTCAACACTTAAATCTACTGTACCACCAACAATACCATATAAAGTAGAATTTAATTCTTTTACTTCTTTATATATATATAAAGGAACTTCTAATTGTGTAGAATATATTCCATCTTTACCTTCTTTTGGTGAAATAGATATAACTTTTCTTGTATCAATAGTTAAATCTTTTTCATCTTCATATGCATCACTTGTGAATGATTTATCACCCATTAGGAATAAAATACTATTTTTTTGATTTTCATTTAATAAATCTAATAACCACATATTATGAGCTATAAAAGAAATATTACTCTTTTCGTAGCACATATTATATAAAGCTAAATAAATATTTTCTACTAAGAATATATTTTGTATTTTTCTTGAATCTAAACTATGTTTAAATGTTTGATCCATTGGCATGTATTCTAATTTATAATCTACATACCAACCTTTTTCATCCCTTTTTCTAGCTGTATAATAATTTTGAACTTGTCTTACTGGAATATTTAGATTTTGACAAATAGTAACTCTTTTTTGTTCATCTATTAACATTAATAACCATGTATTACTTCTAATTGTATTTTTTATGAATTGTATTTGTGATAATGATAAACTACTTAACTTATCGGCAATACTATTTCCATTTTCACTTAAAATCCAACTAATTAATTTATTACATTCCTTTCTCATAGGAATCTCCCAAACAGGAACTAATTCTTTATTGTATACTATATTTCCTTTTCCATTTAATTCATAATAATCAACTGGAATATCAATATAATCTTTTTCTACATTAAATAAATTAGAATTAATTAGTTTATTACGTAAATCATTTGTAGCAAATCTAAGTAACCATTGATTACATTCAATAAATTCCAAATCTTCATCACTATTATAAGCATTATCTATATATTTTTTTAATTTATTAATAATTGTATAAGGAGTAATATTACCACTTAAATCTTTACTAAAGATATCATAAATATTATTTCTCCATGTTTGATATTTTGGTATATTTTCACTAGTTAATTCTACATTAGTATGAATTAATTTTAATTCATTATTACTTAATTTAACAAAATCAATTGGATATTTAAAACTATATAATCTCATTATATTTTTAAATGCTTTCTAACAGCTCTCCAAGAACCAAACATACCAACAGTCATACCAATAATTATTAATATACCTGAAATATTAAATATTGTAGAATTAGGCTTAACTAAATGAATTATATTTCCAAATAATTGTCCATCAAAATAACTATATATAGCACTATATCCATATGTAGTAATAATAATTGGAATAATTGAACCCATAATTCCTAAAAATAAACCTTCAAATATAAATGGGATTTTAATATTAATATTTGAAGCACCAACTAAACGCATAATATCAATTTCTCTTTTTCTTGAGAAAATAGTAATTTTAATAGTATTGGAAATTAAGAATGCTGTTACTATAATTAAAGCTATAACAACTATATAAGTAACTTTTCTAACTACATCAAAGATATTAATTAATCTTTCAACCATACCTTCTCCGTATTTAACACTTTCAACTCCATCAATACGTTCTAGCGCTTTAGCAGTAATGCCCATTTTTTCAATATCTACAACTTTTACATGATATGCATCTTGTAATGGATTTGTTGCTCTATCAGGATAATTATCTAAAACTGATTTATAAGTATCAGATGAATCCATCATTTCTTTTCTAATCTTCATCTTATCATTTAATACAACATCACTTTTATCTTGTCCTACATTAGCAATTTGTTTAATTTCATCACCAATTTCATACATTCTATCCTCAGAAATATCTTTATCTAAGAATACAACAATAGTAACATCGCTTTCTACTTTTGATGTAAAACTATTAACATTAACTGATAATAATAACGCTATTGATACTACAACTAATGTAATAGAAATACATGAAATAGATGCAGCAGATAATGAGAAATTACGAAATACACTTTTGAATGAGTCTCTTATATTACGAGATAATATTCTAAACACCTTCATAAACGAACGCTCCTTCCTCATACTCTTTTAAAATACGTCCTTGATCTAATTCAATAACTCTATTTTTTAACTTACCTACAATTTCAGTATCATGAGTAACAACAATTACTGTTGTACCTAATTTATTAATTGCTTGTAAAACATTCATAATTTCTAAACTTGTTTTTTCATCTAGATTTCCTGTAGGTTCATCACAAATTAATATTTTAGGTCCATTTACAATTGCACGTGCAATAGCAACTCTTTGTTGTTCTCCACCTGATAATTGATGAGGATATTGTTTTGCTTTATTCTTTAAACCAACTAATTCTAATACTTTTACAACTTTATTATGAATTTCTTCTGTTGGTAATCCAAATATTTCTAAAGCAAAAGCTACATTTTCATATACAGTAGATTTAGGTAATAATTTAAAATCTTGGAAAACTACACCTAATTTTCTTCTTATCTTATATACTTTTCTATTTTTTATTTTAGCAACATCAATACCACCTATATATATTTGCCCACTTGTAGGTTTTTCTTCTCTATATAACATTTTTATTAATGTAGATTTACCACATCCTGTTGAACCTATAATAAATACAAATTCTCCCTTTTTAATAGATAAATCTAAATCATGAATTGCTGTGACACCAGTTTTATATGTTTTACTAGCATTTCTAATAGTTATTAATTCCATATATACCTCCTATGCTCCTCCAGACACTTCATAAGCATCGGTTACAACGAAAAATGCATTTTCATCTATCATTTTTATTCCTTCTTTAAAAACATAATATTCTTTAGTTGGAATAATACACATAATTACTTTTTCAACATTACCTGTATATCCACCTCTAGCTTCTAATACTGTAACACCATGAGATAAATTTTGTGTAATATATTTTTTAATCTCAGTTTCATGTTCTGTAATAATATAAAAAGCTTTAGAAGATGAAATACCAAGTACTACTTTATCTGTTATTATACTAACAATATATAGATTTAAAACGGAATATACAAATGTTGGTAAATCAAATACAAATATAGAAAATATAATAATTATAAAATCTGTAAAATACATTGCATTTCCCATAGACATTTTTCCATATTTACTTACTATTTGATTTAATATATCTGTACCACCACTAGTATAACCAGATTTAAATATTAACCCTAAACCAAAACCACTTAATATAGCTGCACATAATACAACCATAAATGTTTCTAATCCATTTACATTTAATGTAGTTAATGGTTCTGTTAACTTTACAAATAATGGATATAACAGTGAACCAGTAACAGTCTTCTTCGTACTATCTACACCTAAGAAAACTAAACTACATCCTAATAATATAACATTACATATTAAGATAATTAAAGATGGATTTAAACCTGTTAATTTATTAACTAAAATACCTATTCCACCAGCACCGTAAACTAAATTACATCTTATAGCAAATATATTATATGCTACTGCAAGTACAATAAGACCAATAACAAATTCTAAATAACGTTTAATCCAATTTTTTCTATATACGCTATTAATAACATCATTACTCATTATTTAATTCCCCTTTTTAGACACTCACTAATAAATAAATCTAAATCACCATCTAATACTTTTGTGACATTACCTGTTTCAACATTAGTACGATGATCTTTGATTAACGAATAAGGATGTAATGTATACGTTCTTATTTGTGAACCAAAATTTATATCAGCATTGTCTCCTTTAAACTCTTTTAATTCTTTTTCTCTTTTTTCTAACTCTAATTGATATAACTTATTTTTAAGTACATTTAAAGCTATTTCTTTATTTCTTATTTGACTTCTTTCATTTTGACAAGTAACTACTATTTTGGTTGGAATATGAGTTATTCTAACAGCACTATCTGTAGTATTAACACCTTGTCCACCCTTTCCACTAGATCTATATACATCAACTCTAATATCAGTTTCATTAATTTCTATATTAATATCTGATGTATTATAAACTGGTGTAACATCAATTGAGGCAAAAGAAGTATGTCTTCTATTATTTGAATCAAATGGAGATAATCTAATTAATCTATGTACTCCTTTTTCATTTTTTAAATATCCATAGCTATTTAAACCATGAACAATAAAAGATACACTTTTTAAGCCAGCTTCATCACCATCTTGATAGTCTAATAATTCAATCTTATAGTTTTTCTTTTCACAATATCTTGTATACATTCTATAGAGCATATTAGCCCAATCACAAGATTCAGTACCTCCGGCACCTGGGTGTATCTCAATAATAGAATCACATTTATCATATGGTTCATTTAATGTTATTAAAAGTTCTAATTCTTCTAAAGATTTATCTATGATAGAAATATTTTCTTCTAACATATTTTTTATATCTTCATCATATTCAACTTTCAACATATTTGCCATTTCTAAATTTTCATTTATATCATTCATTAATTTTGAAACACGATCTAAATCATTTTTTAAACTATTTAATTCATTTATAATTTGATCACTATCATTACGATTCCAAAAATTAATATCATTCATTTCCTCTGTTAACTTTTCAATTTTAATTGTTTTGTTATCAGGGTCAAAGTGACCTCCATAATTCTTGAACTTTATTGTTGTAATTTTGATATATTGTAATTATTTCACTTATTTCCATGGCTATCCTCCATATTATATTATTATACCATTAAATCAATGTATTTTAAAGTAAAATATATTTTTTTAATTTTTTTGTTTCAATTTTATTATTTTATGTTATAATGAATATGTGATGCAGGTGTCGTACAATGGTTAGTACATGGCCTTGCCAAGGCTAGGATGCCAGTTCGATTCTGGTCACTTGCTCCATTATTGAATTTAACCCTTGAATATCAAGGGTTTTCTTTTTCTCAATTTTGAAAAAAACATAAATATGCTATATTAAAGGTGTAAAACATTATTAAAAAAAGATTATCATAAGATAATCTTTTTAATTATAATTTAATAAATAAAAAATATTTTTTTATAAGTCTCCAAATCTCTTTTATAACCTAAATCGCGGAAATGGGTTATTACGGGAACTATAACCGGTAAAAATAAAATTAATAAAAAAATCGTCATAAACCCAATATATATTAAACCTAAATTAAAAATAATTGTAAATATTGTAAATGCTGCTAATCCATAATAAGATTTTTTATAATAAGTATCTTCAACAATTAAAATAATAAGAAAAGCCACATATGATATTAAAATTGGAAAAACAAATACACTAATTTGATTAGCTATATAAATTGGTATAGTACTTGAAGACCCTTCATTACCACCATATATTTCACCATAACTAAACATTTTATCTGTTACTAAGAAAAATAAACCAATATCAATTAATATTGATAAAATTTTAAAAATTTTATACAAATAAGTTTTTTTAGGTTTATACATATTAAAATTAACATATAAATTATTATTCACACTACCACACTACCTAAAAAAATTATACATTATAAATGTAAAAAATAAAAGATTATCATAAGATAATCTTTTTTATTTAATTTTCTTTTTATGCCATGTTTTTTTATTACAATGTGGACACTTCATTCTACGAGTTCTATTTATGTGCATTGCAAATAATATTGTTTTATAAGAAGGTATATATTTATGATGACAATTACTACATTCATAATAACCTGCTATTTGTTCAATCCTTAATGCATATAACACTCCAATAGTAAATGGTATAGCTGCACTTAAAACGATAATAATTTTTAGCCAATTATCTATTTCAATATAATTAACTATTAAAATAGATGCACATAAAATAATAGAAACAAATACACCAATAAATATTTCTAATAATAATAATTCTTTATCTCTTTGTTCTTTTAATTTTGTCATTTCTAATAAATTTTCTTCTAATCTTTTTACATTATCTTCCATATCAACCACTTCACCACTAAATAGATCATTAATTGTAATATTTAATATTTTACATAATTCTTGCATATTACTAGCATCAGGTAAACAATTACCATTTTCCCATTTAGATATTGCTCTATCACTGATTCCTAATAATTCTGCTAACTCACTTTGAGTTATACCTTTTTCTTTTCTTTTAACACTTATAAATTTTCCTATTTTTTCTTGATCCATATAGTATCTCCTTTCATAATTAAAGTATAAAATAAATACTAATTTATTAACACGAACTTGTGGTTGAGTTTTATATTATTATGATTATAACATAATAAAAAGCAGATATAAATATCTACTTTCTTTTAAATTTAACTACTAATTTACTTAATATAATAAATAATATTCCAAATAATAATATTATTATATAATCTTTAAAAATAGGCATTAAAGCATCCATATTATAAGTACTAGTATCATATAATCTATAATTTACATCAATATACCAATATGATGGAAATATTTTAGAAAAATTAACAATACTACTATCTAATAATGTTCTGTCTACAAATGAACCAGATATAAAACTTAATCCTAATGATACTACATTTTGTACTCCTGATATTATACTTTCCTTCTTTATTAATGTACCAATAAAATATGCAAGACAAGTACATGTAATAGCAAAACATAATGAACCAATTATATATAATAATCCATTCATAGTAAACATCATTTCTTTAAATAATATAATACTAAATATTACATAAACTAACCATATAATTAATGTTAATAATATATGTCCTAATAATAATTGTCTATATATTGATTTTAAACCTTCAGAACTAATTGTATTTCTTTTAACAATAGTTTCTTTATTAAAGATACACATAATTGTACCAATAATGAATATAAAAATTGCTAAAAAAGAATAATTAGTAAAACTAAAAAACATATATAATTTAGCCTTTGAAGCTAAATCATTATTACCTATAATTTTAACCTCTACTTCTTTATCCAAACTTTTATTAATATTTTCAATAATTAATTCTTCATCCATTCCAGAATTAGCATATAAATTAATTAAATTAAAATATTTATTAGTTTGTAATTCTGTAATCATTGAAAAACTTTGATTTGATTTCTTAATCTTAACTGAAGGATTTTTATTATCTAATAAATCCTTAGTAAAATTTTCAGGAATTATAATAATTGCATCTACTTTATTACTATATAATGCATCTTGAAATTCCTTTTTATCATCTTTGATATCTATTAAATTAGAACCTTTATCAATATATTTAATATAATTATCAACTATCTTTGAATTATCATGATTAATAATAGCTATATTATTTTCAACACTTTTAAAACTATCTTGAGTATTATAGTTTGTATTAATAATAGTTACTATAACACATATAGCTGTAAACATTATGATAGTACCTAAATGTTGTTTTACTATTTTAAAATATTTATTAAATACTATCATAATTTTTCCTCCTTACAAATATAAATGTTAGGATAGCCATTACAATAGCAAATACCCCTATTCTTAATAAACAATTATAATAAGAATCAAATGTATCATATGCAAATAAAGCATATAAACCATCTGTAATAATATTAATTGGATTAATTTTAGCAAATAATGGTAATGCTTCATCAAACATTGTTTTTACTTGAGGAGATCCCATCATACCTGAGAAAAAGCAACAAGCCATTAAAACCGCTATTAAAAGTCCAATTTTAAATCCTTCACTTTTTTTATTGCTAACACCTACAAAAGTTCCTAATAAAGTACCAGCTAAGCATCCAACTGATGATAATAAGAATAATTTAGGTAAATGATTATTAATATTAACATCAAATACAACTATTAAAAACGCTATTAATAATATTAATATAACTATTTGAATAACAAAACCAGCTAATAAACCTGATGATAATAATTTAATTTTATGAATTGGTGAAACACATGAACGTGCTCCATTAGGACTTAAATTAGCTTCATAATCTTTTATTACTTCTAATCCTATTAACCCACCATATAAACATGTCATAGCAATTAAAGTTAAAAAATAATTTAAAGTAAAATCTATTTTTTCATTAGAATCATCCAAAACATAATTATTTTGTTTAGCAACTAGATTTAAAATGCCATTTTTAACTACTTCTGGATTAAACTTTATCATATTATTAACTGTATCATTTGTTTGGTAATATTGATCTAAAACATATTTAATAATAGTTTCTTGTATACCAGATGATTTTACCCTTAACTCTGGATTTTTATCTTTAATTATTATATAAGCTGCTACCTTTTTATCATCTAATAAAGTAATAGCCTCTTCTTCATTAACATACTTAGTATTAAATATTTTATTCTTATCATCACTAGATAAACTAGTAATAATACTATTTAAATTAGTATCTAATTTATATTCTTCATTATTTACTACTGCAATATTAATTGGTTCGAATTCAAATGCAGCACCAATATTTCCTAATGCTAGTTTAAAAAATAAACCTAAAATAAATGGAAATAAAAATGTCCAAAATAATAATGTTTTCTTTCTTAATAATATTTTTAATTTATAAATGAATAAATGATAAAACATAATATTAATCCCTTAACTCTTTTCCAGTTAATTCAAGGAAAACATCATTTAGTGTTGGTAATTCAGAAAATATTTTTGAATAAAAAACATTATTATCTTTTAAGAAAGATATCATTTCTTCTAAATTTTCTTCACCTTTTTCATAAGTAACATTTAATATATTATCTTCATATTTTACTTCAATTATATTTTTTTGTTCTTTTAATTTTTTTATTATTTTTTTATCTAAATTATCTGTTTCAACAGTTATTTTTTCACCAACTAATATTAATTCTTTTAATGCTTCTTTTGTACCAACAGCAATCATTTTCCCCTTATCTAATATTGCTATTCTATTACATAATTGCTCTACTTCTTCCATATAGTGTGTTGTATATACAATAGTAGCACCATCTTTATTTAATTTCTTAATACCTTCTAATATATTATTTCTACTTTGTGGATCAACTGCTACAGTTGGTTCATCTAAAAATATTAATTCAGGTTTATGGGCTATACCACATGCAATATTTAATCTTCTAAGTAAACCTCCAGATAATTGTTTTGGTCTAAACTTAATAAAATCTTCTAATCCAGTTAATTTAATAGCATCTTCTACATATTTTTTTCTAATCTTTTTATCTTTAATATATAAACCACAAAAATAATCAATATTATCATAAACTGATAATTCTTCAAATACTGCTACATCTTGAAAAACAACTCCAATTTTTGATTTTAAATTATAACTATTTGGTTTCATTTCTTCACCAAATATTTTTATTTTTCCATCTTGGTAATTTAATAAAGATAAAATACAATTTATAGTTGTAGACTTACCACTACCATTTGGTCCTAATAATCCAAATATTTTACCTTTTTCAACATAAATATTTAAATCATCTACAGCTTTAAATTTACCATAATATTTAGTCAAATTTTCTACTTCTATTATTTTCTCCATCTTACTCCTCCTAAATAAACGATTTATTTAATTATAACAAAAAAAGGATATATTTTATATCCTTTTTACCAACTTCCACATGATAATTTATAAGTTTTACAATCAGCTGCAGTTAATGGTGTATTATCTCCACTACCAGCTCTACTATCTAAATAATATTTCTTACCATTTATTGTAGCAATATATAAATTACCACTCTTAGTCATTTTTATAGCTTTTGTAATATTAACTCCATCCATACTATAAACATATGATACTTTATTAACTGATATGGATTTAAAGTTTTTTGAACTAGTTTCATCACAACCAACAGTATCACCATATGTTATTGTTTTAGTACAAGCAAAACCTACTGAACTACCAGTCATTTTAGCACTCTTAGTATTAAAATCACTAGTACCTACTTTAACTACTTGATCAACAGCTTCCTTAATTACTTTTTCATTAATTTTAGTCTTAGATAATACTTTACCTTCACTATCATAAACAACTTTATAAGTAACTTCTTTAGTACCTTTTTCACCTTTAGTAGTAACTACTGATTTACCATTAGCCATATTTGCATCATATATTTTTTTAGCTTTAAATTCAATTGTACCAGTTACAGTTTCTTCTTTTTCAATTTTTGCATCTTCTTTAGATACTACATCTCCATCTTTATGTACATAAACATCTACATAACCAATATTAGTTCCTTCTTCAGTAACTAAGGCAATATTATGATTTCCATCTTCAACATCTACTTTCTTTAAAGCAGCTTCTAAACCTTCAATTACTTTTTTACCATTTTCAACTTTAACTTTAAAATATCCTAAAAATTTTGGTTTAGAATAAATCCATACAGCTATTTTTTCGCCTTCTTTTACTTTAGTATTTTCACTTAATTCTATTCTATTTTTTGTAACTTTTTTTGCCTCTAATTTAGGTAATTGTTTAGTTAATACTTCAGAATCTTCAGCAGGGNNGAACTTCTGGTACTTTTTCTTCCTTAGAAACAGTCTCATCTTCTTTTTTCTTTTCTTTATTACTATCACTACTAGATGAGCAAGCAGTTAAAGTAACAACTAATGTTATTGACAACATTAACATAAAAAACTTCTTCAAACTATCACTCCTTATTATTAGTATAACATAAAAAAGAATATCA
>DIMA01000012.1:24056-24295 GCA_002425325.1 Caryophanales bacterium UBA5578
TTGCAATAATATATTCTTTAGGGTATTCCTTTAGCTCCCCTTTATCCAAAATTATTGGAGGTAAAAAACTAATATTCCATTCTCTAACAATATATTCTTCTAATATTTTTTCATAATTTAAGCAACTAGTTATAATAGAACGATTATATTTAGAATCTATCTTATGAAATCCACAACATCTAATTAATATATCTGGAATAAAATCTCTAGTTAAATCAATTAATGTATCTAAATCTTTT
>DIMA01000012.1:24340-67377 GCA_002425325.1 Caryophanales bacterium UBA5578
CACCAACTAATAAGTTATATAAAACAATTCTTTTTTCATGTGTTACATTAACACCATCTATCCTTTTAACATCCTTAGGATTAATTATATAATTTGAATATACTGGTTGACTAATAAAATTTAAATATGTTTTAAATTGTTCCTCAGTTATATATTTCTTTTCAATTATATCTCGATAAACAGATAAATAATATTTAGATTTATCTATTGTTTTACCTTTATATATACAATCTTTAACATCTTCATATGCATAAACTAAATTAGTTCCTTTATGACCTTCAGGTCCTGCATTATATAACTTATTAGTTGGTGTTATAAACCATGAATCAGTTAAATATAAATTATCTGTTTTACCAGATTTGACAATTATAGTTTTCATATCATTTATTTCATTTAATGCTTCCATAAATCTATGTTCTAATATACTATAACTATTATCTCCTGTTTCATTTCTTAAAAATATAATTATTTTCTTTATTAATATAAAATAATTTTCTATATCTGAAGAACTAACTTCTATTTTTTTAAAATCATCTAATACAGGATATAAATCCTCTAATATACTCTCATATTCACTTCTATTCTTACATTCAGAATATTCTTTAAATTTATTAACTAATATTTCTCCATAATCAAATAATTTTTTATATTTTTCTATAAAGCTAATTGTTAATTTATAATCAAATACCTTTAATTTTTCAGTATCATTTTTTACAAGAGGCAAATAATAATTCTTTCTATTTTCTAATTCTTCAAAATACTTAATCATTATATCCCTCCTAATAGTTTATTATTATATCATAAAGTACAAAAAAATATCTATAATATGCCTAAATGTTCTAACAATATTTTTATACCTAATATTATTAAAAATAATCCACCTATAATTGTTGATATCTTGTCATACTTAGTACCAAATTTAGAACCTATTATCACACCTATAAATGATAACATATATGTTATTATGCCTATTAGTATACAAGAAGTTATAATATTTACTTTTAAGAAAGAAAAAGTAATTCCTACAGATAAAGCATCTATACTAGTTGCTAAAGAATACATAAGCATATTTTTAAAACTTGTATCATCAATACTTGTATTTTCCTTATTAAATGATTCTATTATCATATTTAAACCAATTATATTTAACAAAACAAATATAATCCAATGATCATAATTAATAATCATATCTTTAAACAAATTACCAAATAAATAACCAAAAAAAGGCATTATAGCTTGAAATATACCAAAATATGTTCCTACTATAACACCTTTTTTTATATTAATCTTATTTAAGGATAATCCAAAACAAACAGAAACTGCAAAAGCATCTACTGCTAAAGATACAGCAATTATAATAATTTCTGATATATCCAAATTATATCCCCCTATTTAATAAAATCACAATGTTTACATAATTCTTCACATCGTTTATTTTCTTTAAATTTATTTATCATATTTAAAGCCCTATAAGAATTTAAAATATCATATAAATTCTCACTATAAATATTCCCTAAATTAATAATTCCTTCTCCATCTAAACAACAAGGAATTACAGTACCATCAGATAATATACCTATATGATCTCTAAGTCCATGACACATACCATCTTCTTTATAAATATTATTATCTAAACTAGGCCATATAAATTCTTCATTAATATGAAAAAATATATTATCTTTTATCTTTATATTTTTTAAATTATTTATATCTATATTTACACTATAATATTTATTTATTCTATCAATTATGTCTTTAATATATTTATTCTTAGTCCATATTCTATATGATATATATGTATATTTAGATAAATTATTAACACTATCAAATATATTATTTAAATAATCATCTATACTTATATTATCTGTATAACTATGTAATGAAATATTAATTTGTCTTATATTTTCATTATATTTTATTTTATTTATAAAATAACCATTAGTAGTAATATTAACATTAAAATTATTATTTTTAGCTAAATCTATTAATTCATTAATATTAGGATGTAATAAAGGCTCTCCTAATACATGAAAATATAAATAATTAGTATGGCCTTTTAACTTATCCAAAATAATATTAAATTCATCTACACTAACTACTTTATTCTTTTTCTTTTTCAATGTACAAAAACTACAATTTAAATTACAATTATTAGTTATCTCAATATATACTTTTTTTAACATAATACCTCTATTTATCATAATCTTCTAAAAAACTTTTATAATTACCATCTTTCTTTGTACCTAAAACACAATTTAAATTTATATTATCTAAACTTTTAAAAATATTATGATCTATATCACTATATATTTTTCTTAAATTATTAATTAATTCTTTTATTTCTTTTCTTTTACTTAATTGTTCATGTTTATTTACTCCATCAGTAAATTTACAAGCACAATTTATAAATTCTAAATTATTACTTTTTTTCCATGATAATATATCATGTTCTTTAATTAAATATAATGGTCTAATTAATTCTAATCCTTCAAAATTATCACTATGTAATTTTGGCATCATTGTTTTTAATTCAGCACCATAAAACATTGATAATAAAGTTGTTTCTATAACATCATCAAAATGATGACCTAAAGCTATTTTATTACATCCTAATTCTTTTGCTTTACTATATAAATAACCTCTACGCATTCTAGCACATAAATAACAAGGTGAATCACTTGATATATTATCTACTACATTAAAAATATCACTCTCAAATATTTCAATAGGAATATTCAATTTCTTTGAATTATTTTCAATATATTCTCTATTTATTTTATTATAACCTGGATCCATAACAACATAATGAGCTTGAAATTTTATTTTACCGTGTCTAATTAATTCTTGAACACATTTTGCTAATAAAAATGAATCTTTACCACCACTAATACAAACCATTACATTATCATTTTCTTTAATTAATTCATAATCAGATATAGCTCTAACAAATTTACTCCATATTTCTTTACGATATTTTTTTATTATGCTTCTTTCAATCTCTTTATATTCTTCCATAAAACACCTACTTATAAATTTCTCTTTCACTTATTATATCAAAAAAAATGTAATCTTTATAGATTACATTTTATATAAATCATCAATAGAATCAATACCAAATACTGCTGCTGGTGCATCATTCCATCTATTTTCTAATTCTTTCTTTTCTTCTTTTATTTGATTAACAAATATACTATCAACTTTTAACTTAATAATATCTTTACTAAATGGTTTAGATACATAATCAGTAAATCCTTGACTTCTATATTTCTCTTCTGCACCTGCTATAGCATCTGCAGTTAAAGCAATAACCGGAGTATTAAAATCTGGTATTTTCTTTAACTCAGCTAAAGCTGTCTCACCACTCATAATTGGCATCATTATATCCATTAATATTAAATCATATTTATAACCTTGTCTAATTTTATCTAAACATTCTTGTCCATTACTTGCTTCATCAATAGACATAAATCCTAAAGGTAAAATATTTCTTTTAGCAACCTTTATATTTAATGGATTATCATCAACTATTAATATACGTTTATCACCATAATTTAAATCTTTTTTCTTTAAGTCTAATTCAACAGTATTTAATAATTCATCTTCAGTTAAAGGTTTAGTCATCTTACTAATTTTTTGAGGTATTTGAACCATAAATATAGAACCTACTCCATATCTACTTTCAACATTAATCTTACCATTCATTAATTCAACTAATTTTTTTGTAATAGCAAGACCTAATCCAGTACCTTCCGTTGTAGAATTTTTCTCTGCTTCTAATCTTTCAAACTTATTAAATAATTTACTAATATCACTAGCTTTAATACCTCTACCAGTATCTTTAACACTAATTATTAATAAACATTTATCACCTTTATTAATACATCTAGCATTTAATTCAATAAAACCTTTATCTGTATATTTTATAGAATTACTAAGTAAATTATTTATTACTTCTTTAATATGTCCTTTATCTCCTATAAGTTCGTATGGTATATCTTCAGCTATATTAATTTTATATTCAATAGGTTTATCACCTATTCTAGAACCTGTAACACGCGCTAATGATTCTATTTCTTCTTTAAATTTATAAGGTATATTAGTAATTTCCATCTTTTCACTTTCTATTTTACTAATATCCATAATATTTCCAACTATTTCAAGTAATGTTCTAGAAGCAGCAACTACATCAGTTAAATCATCTTTCATATCATCAGGACAATTACCCCTAGCTTGCATATCCTCACTTAATCCTACTATAGCATTTAATGGAGTTCTAATTTCATGTGACATACTAGATAAAAAATCACTCTTAGCTCTATTAGCTCTTTCAGCTTGATCTCTTGCTTCTCTAACAGTTTCAATCATTTTTACATCAGGATTCTCAATTGTAAAATACATTAAATAACACATTAGACATAATATAAAATCATATATATTAAATTCAGGATGAAACATAACAAATATTCCTAATATAAATATTAATGGAATAATTATATAAATAGAATTATATCTTTTATCATATTTTTTTATATTACATAGAGAAACAATAAAAGCAATTATTAAATTTAAAAATACTAGTCCAAAAGAGAATATGACAGCTGGTCCCTCACCACTAGTTAATTCTCCCTCTTTTATTACATTAAAATCTAAGAATATCAATATAATACCAGTTAATAAAATAATAATTCTATTAATCAATTTGTGCATTGCAAAGTTTTTTCTATATTTTTCAAAACTAATATAAAATATATAAGACATAATATTAATAGTAATAATAATTATAAACCATGATCCAATTTTATTAATAATAGCAAATAAATCTGCATACCAATGATCTACTGTATCAACTAAATATATACTAGCTCCATAATGTGATATAAAATTAAATAAATTTACAAGTATTGTAAATATTAATACATTTTTAAAATAAGAGTTTTCTTCTAATTTTGCTCTTTCTTTAATAGTATAAACAAAATAAATAAGCAATGAAAATATTAAACATACAAATGGTATTTCAAATTCTATCATATACATATCACCTATTATATTTATTTTAACATAAAAAAAGAAAAAATAACTCGCTATTTTTTTCTTTTTGATACTTTTTCCTTTTTAGTTGACATCCAATATTCTCTCATTCTCTTTGGTACATCTTTGGAATCAATATCCAATTCACTAAGCACCCAACTTCTAGATGTAATAGCGTTAGGATTAATTACTAAATTACTTATGGTTCTAACTACATCTTCATATTCTTTATCTGCTTTAGTTTTCTTAACTAAATATTCAGCTTCAAAAACATCTCTAGTCCATTTTAATTTTTTAAATGCATCAATTATTTTAGACATTCTTAGATATTCTTCTAAATTACCATAATCTCTAGAAATAATTGTTTCAAAGTGTTTTTCAATTATATAATAAACAGCTGTTGCCATTTTATCTCTAATTATTGAAGATAAACTATTAACATAATATTTATTTTTTGAATCTTCTGATTCAAATTCTTTATCCATATCAACATTTAATTTTTTAACATCAACTGGATTACTTACATCTATATAAGATACATTATTCTCTTGATCTTTTATTAAAGTTACTACCACAATTTTTCTATTAGTTTGAAGTGCCAAATTAACAGGACCATCGAATAATGGATTTATTAACTTATTTGGGCTATAATTATGAGATCCTTCAGGAAATATTAATATACTATTAGTATTTAAAACTCTTTTCATTTTTTCAAATACTTGTTTTCTTTGATCATTGTCCATAATATCAAAAGGTATCATACCATTTAAAAAAGATAAATACATTTCTTTATTATATTGTAATGATTCAATCGATCCTAATATTAAATATGCATTTCTATCTATTATATTTAAAATTGTTTCAATATCTTCTGGACATGTATGATTACATACAAATATATATGGTTCATCTTTATCTAATTTAGGATATCTTTCAACTATAATATTATTTTTACCTTTTTTAATATCTAAACTATCTAAAGGGATATATTCTACAGATAAATTACTAAAATATTCTTCATCTGTTTTATCTAGATATTCACTTCTAACAATATGTGCATTAGTAAATAAATTACATAATTTTTTAAATGGTTTATCACTTATTTTTCTTAAATATAAACCTAGATTTGTAGTACAATGTTTAACATCTTTTTTATGCAAATTACTTATAAAAAAATTTTTCATAATAACACTCCAATAACAAAAAAATAATTTAATTATTATATTAACATAAAAATAATTTTTTTCAAAATCTAAAACTATTTTTTTATGTTTGATCAAAATAAATATACTGTCAAATCATATAAATAAAAAAAGAGACAAATATGTCCCTTTTCTTATTAATCTAAATTTTTATAATCCACTTTACCAATCATTGTCTTTGGTAAACTTTCTTTAAACTCATATTCTTTTGGTAACATATATTTAGCTAACTTCTTTTCACAATGTTGTTTTATTTCCCTTTTTATTTCATTTGTAGCTTTTTGATTCTTCTTCAATACTATATATGCTTTAGGTACTTGTACTTTATATGGATGTGGTACACCAATTACACCACAATTTTCAACAAATGGTAATTCCATAATAATATCTTCTATATGAGATGGATATACATTATATCCTGATACTATTAACATTCTTTTTAATCTTTGAACAAAGAATATAACACCATCTTCATCCATATAACCTAAATCACCAGTATGAACCCATCTTTTATTATCTTCAACAAATATAATATTATTTGTTTCTTCTTCATTATCTAAATAACCTTTCATAACAGTTGGACCTGTTAAACATATTTCTCCTACTTCACCTGGACCAACTTCTAATCCCGTATTTGGTTCAATAATTTTAACTTCATTACCAGGAAGTGGAATACCTACACTACCTAATTTATCAGAACCAAAAGATCCAATACATGTAGGCCCACTAGTTTCAGTCATACCATAACCTTGTAATATTGTTACATTACAGCCATGATCTTTTAAGAAATTATTTACTTCTTCATTTTTAGTTTTAGATAAAGAATCTCCTCCACTTATTACATATTTAACATAAGATAAATCTACATTATCCATATATTTATTTTTAGTTAAAGCTTCAAATAATGTCGGTACACCTGGTAATACAGTTGGATGATATTTAGTTATTAATTTATCAAATCTACCTGCATCAAATTGTGGTACTAATATTGCAGTAGCTCCTAAACAAAGTGGTGCATGTACACATACAACTAATCCAAAACAATGGAATAATGGTAAAACAGATAAGAATTTATCTCCAGTAGTAATATTTGGAAAAATAATTTTAGCTTGTTCCATAATTGAGTTAACATTACCATTAGTAAGTAATATATTTTTAGGTGTTCCCGTAGTTCCACCACTATGTAATATTAAACAATTATCATCTTGTTTTCTATGTACTAAAACTTTTTCTTTATATTTTTTACCTCTTTCCATAAAGGTATTCCAATACATATATTTTTCTGTTTTCTTAGGTTTATCAACTTTAAATAATGTACTTAATCTATATGCTACACCCATATATTTAGGCATAGAATCAGCTGCAGAAACTATAACAGCTTTATATATATCTGTACCTTCTATTACATTTTTTACTTTAGCATAACTTAAATCAATAGTAATTAAAAATACTGACTTAGTTGATTCAAGTGAATATTTTATTTCTTCTTCTGCAGAAAGAGGATGAATCATATTCGCTACAGCACCTATTTTATTAACTGCATATAAAGCGATAACAGCTTCTGGTGTATTAGCCATACATATTGTAACAACATCATTTTCTCTTACACCTTGACTCTTTAAGGCACGAGCACATAAATCAACTTTATTTAACATTGACTTATATGACATTTTATTTCCAAAATAATTTAATGCCGTACAATTTAAATTATATTCAGAACATTTAACTAAATATTCATATAAAGACTCTTCTGGTACTTTTATAGTTCTTTCATCTTTTTTATAATACTTATCCCAAGGATGTTTGTATTTTAATTTTTTTAATTTATCAAATATTTTCATTTAACCCTCCTAAAATTATTAAACACAATGTTGAATAATTTACACTATTATTATATAATTTGTATGGAAATTATTCAATCATCAAAGTTAAAACAAAATGATATTTATTAAACAAAGAAGGAAGAAAGTGTATAATTATGGATAGAAGAATAAAATATACTAAAAAGATTATAAAAGATACATTATTAGAAATATTAAGAGAAAAAGATATTAATAAAATTACTGTAAGTGAAATATGTAAAAAAGCAGATATTAATAGAGCAACATTTTATAGATACTATTTAGATGTATATGATTTATTAGATAAAATACAAGATGAATTTGGTACTGAATTAAAAAATGTATTAGATAAAGATGATTATACAGTATCTACTTTTTCAAAAGATATATTAAATGTATTTTTAAGTAATAAAGAATTAGTAAGAATATTATTTAATACACAAAATAACACTAATTTTTTAAATGATATATTAGAATTTACATATGATAAATTTTTTAATAAATGGAAAAGTGATTTACCTAATGTTAATGATGAAAACATCTTATTAGCCAATGTATTTATATTTAATGGTGCTTTAGGCGTTATTAATTATTGGATAAAAAATGACTTTAGTGAAGATGTAGATGAAATTGCTAATACAATAGAAACATTAAGTAATTTTGGTACTAAAAGATATATTTATAATAAATAAAAAAGACATAAGTCTTTTTTTAATACTTACTAGTTATTCCATAATAAGATTCTAATGTAATCCAATTACCATTATTATATAACTTAGTAGCTAATTCTACCCCTACATATCTAAAATGCCATGATTCATACATATATCCTGTTTCATTAGTTTTACCTTTAGGATATCTTAATATAAATCCATATTTATAACTATTATTATTTAACCATTTACCAGCTGGAGTAGACCCAAATGTATCCGATATTTGATTAATATCCATACCTAATCCACTTTGATGTTCTGAATGACCTGGTCTTGCAGAATATGTATCTGCTGCAGCTTTACCATCTCTTTTAACATAATTATTATATAAGTTAACTTGTGTATTGTAAGATCTAAATCCACTAATAATTTTTAAAGAAATACCATCTTTAGCTGCTGCACTTTTCATACTATTAAATGCACTTTGAGCTTCTTTAGTAATACCATTACCATAATTTTTAGGTAATGAATATGTTTTATTTGCTATTAAAGTACCATCTATATAAGTAACACCATTTTTAACTTCTATTTTAAAACCTTTTGAAGTAGTACCTGTATAATTAGCTGTACCATTATTTACAACTACATTATTAACAACTACTTTTTTTTCAACTTTTAAGATAGCTTCTTCACTAGTCTTATTATTACTACTATCTTGTGCTACATAGTTAATTTTATATGTACCTGCTTTATTAAAATCATATTGCCCTTCTACTTTTACTTCTATAGTTTCATTTGAATTATCAGTAGCGCTTACATTACTTAATAAATCTATTTTAGTTCCTTCTATTGTTGTTAAATTTTTATTATAAGTAATAACAGGAGCCTCCTTATCAACTACTACTATAGTATATGTATATTTTTTCTTTTTACCATAAAAATCTTTAATAATAAATGTTATTCTCTTTTCTCCTGGTTTAGATGTATCTATTTTTTCTTTTTTTGTTTCTATTGATCCATTTGTTACTTTCTTAATATTATCTATATTATATATTTCATTATTTAATTCTACAGTTACTTTTTCATCATATTCTAATACTAATTTTTTAGAATTTAAAAAGAAATAAGAACCAATTAATAAAATAAAAATTATAATTAATACACTTAATAAAATTATCTTCTTCTTCATATTATTCCACCATATAAATTATAACATATAAAAAAAGAAGAATAAATACTCTTCTATTTTTTTCCAATAACTAATTGATATTTACCTGTATCTCCTTTAACATATGCTTCACTAAATCCTGCATTTATAAGGAATTCTATTTCATGTTCTACAGTCACAGGTGTATCCATATGTCTCATTAAATCAGGTGTTTCAATAAATTCTCTTAGTCTTTTTTCTTCATCCTCATCATCAATAGCGTGACAATCACAATTTAAAAATAAACCGCCTTTTTTTAATGAATCATATACTTTTTTATATAAATTTAATTTATCATTTCCAACAAAATGGTGTAAAGCTGCACTAGATATAACAGCATCATAATTATCTCCAAAATCTACTTTAAAGAAATCTCCACATATTATATCCACTTTATCTCCAAAATCTCTCTCTTTTAATAAATTTAACATTTTTTCTGTAATATCAATTGCTGTTACATGTACATTAGGATATTTTTCAAATATTGGAACTAGTTCTAACCCTGTTCCAGCCCCTAAATCTAATATTCTTTCTACACTGTTATCTAAAGAGTCACATATCATTTTTTTACTATCCATAAATGGTAAATGAACTTCATCATAACCATCTGCTTTTTCATTAAAGAAATCTTGCATCTCTAATGATCTTTTTTCTAAATTCATAATACTCCCCCTTATAATACTTTATTAATTATATTTTTTATTAAATTACCTATTTCTTCATCACTTAAAATTATACTTTTACAACATAATTGTGTTGCAATACCATGTGTATAAAATCTAACATCACGATAAACTTCTTCTGCCTTTTCTAAACTAATATTATATTGTTTTGATAAAGCTATAATTGTATCTCTATTCCATGAAGAATTAACTACATCTTTAACAGTTCTAGAACCTGCTAATGATGTAATAAATAGTGCATGAAATATATTAGGTTTATAACTCGCAAATAATGCATATGCATAACTAATAGTATATAAATAGTTATCTTTATCTATATATTGATTTATAAATATTTCATACTCATCATGTAAATATTTTTTTAAATCTTTTTTAAATAAATCCATATTAGAAAATAATCTAAATATAGGTTGTGTTGAACATCCTATATATTTAGTTAATGATCTAACATTTAAATCATATATACCATATTCATCTACATATTCACTTGCTTTTTTTAATATATAATCCTTATCAAAACTCTCTTTTCTTGCCATAATATCACCTCATTAAATAACAGTTGTTATTAAATTATCATATTATTTTTATAAAGTCAATATATAAAATAACATTTGTTATTTATTTTTTGATAAAAAAAAAGATTATTAATAATCTTTTCTATTTTTTTATTTCAAAGTAGAATGTTGTTCCACTACCTTCTTTTGATAAAACACCATAATTATATCCTAAATTAATCATTGTACTTTTAACAATAGATAACCCTACCCCAGTACCATATTTATTTCTTTTATGTTTCTTATCAACCTTATAATATTTATTCCATATTAAATCTAAATCTGATTCTTTAATACCAATACCATGATCAATTACTTCTACCCTAATTGTATTATTATTATCAATAATATTAATAATAACAACTTTATCTTCTCCTATATAATTAATAGCGTTATTAACTAAATTATATATAGCTTGTTCTAATTTTTTATAATCACTTTTTACAATAATATTATTATTAGAGTTTATTATAAATTTATATCCTTCTTTAGTTAAAATATCAAATTTAGAAATAATACTAGTTACTAAATCATATAAATTAAATTCAGTTATATTAATATCATTAATATTAGATTCTAATTTAGACAATTCTAAAATATCATTTACTAATAATGTTAATCTATTAGTTTCTTCAATTATTATATCTAAGTCTTTTTCTCTATTAACTTTCTTATTAGAATCTATATCTTTAGCAGCTTCTGCATATGCTTTAATTAATGTTAAAGGTGTTTTAAGATCATGTGATACATTAGCTAATAACTCTCTTCTTAATTCATCAGTTTTAGATAATTCTAATGAAGTATTATTTAATGTTGTAGCTAATTCATCTATTTCTAATATTTTAGTATTATTATCAAATACTACACCTTTTTTACCTATGTTTTTAGCATTTTTACTTAGTTTAATTATTTGAAAAGAAAGATTTTTTGATAAAAAATAAGAAACTATAACAGCCATCGCTAATATTATAATAGCGATATATATAAATTGTGATTTTAATAATTTAATACTATCATCAATTGGTTCGATTGATGTATTAACAAATAAATAAGTATTATCAGCAATCTTTTTACCTGATATTAATGTTTTATTATTAAAATTAGGATTAGTTATTTCTGCTTTAGCTACTTCTCCATTAGTAATAATAAAATTTTCTTCAAATTGTAGTATTGCTCTATTATTTCTAAACATACATTTTCTATTTCTTCTACTTGAAGAATATTCAATCTTATTACCAACAACTAATTCTATACATACATCATTATTTAATGATATATCTTCAAAATATTGTTTATAATTATCATTATTATAATTTTTATTTAAATCATTCATAATAACTTTCAATTGTTTAGTTCTATAAGATTCATAATATATATTTAAAAACGATATTTGGAATATATATAAAAACAATAATAAAACAGCACTAAATATAATTAAATAAATTAATATTTTATCAGCAATAGACTTCTTACTTCTCTTCATATTTATATCCTACACCTCTTACAGTTCTTATTAAATTTCTATATATACCTAATCTTTTTCTTAATGTTTTAATATGAGTATCTATAGTTCTATCATCACCATAAAAATCATATCCCCATATTTCATTAATTATTTGTTCTCTTGATAAAGCATGTGTTTTATTTTTAATAAAATATATTAATAATTCATATTCTTTTGGTGTTATTTCTATTTCTTTATTATCTATAAGTAGAGAATGAGCCTTATAATCTACTTTTAATGTTTTATATGTATAACAATCAATATAAGTATTACTTCTTTTTAATATAGCTTTAATTCTTGCTATTAATTCTTTTGGTGAAAATGGTTTAGTTACATAATCATCTACACCCATATCAAACCCATTTAATTTGTCATATTCTTCACTTCTAGCAGACAATATAATAGTAGGAATATTTTTTAAATTTTTCATTTCTTGGTAAGCAGTAAATCCATCTTTATTAGGCATCATAATATCTAATATAACAATATCTATATCATCATTACTTTTAAATTTATTTAATGCATCATTACCATCAACTGCTTCTATTGTAGAAAAACCTTCGTTTTCACAATAATTTTTTATTATATCTCTTATTAATTCTTCATCATCTACTATTAATATTTTCATAATACCACCAACATCTTTTATTATACATTATATTATTAAAAAAGATGCATAGCATCTTTATTTTATTTAAAAAAAGAAGAAAAATAAGAAGAAGAAGTATATTTTAGTAAGGTTTGTATAGTCAATAACTATTCCTAGAGAATTGTTTAATGGATTTCATCCATTTTACTTCTTATTTCTCTTCCTGTAATAAATATACCTTACAAATGTGAAATTTATATGAAATATATGTTAAAATATTTAAATGAGAGTGATAATATGGAAAAGAAAAAGAAAAACAAGATAAAACTTAAAATTATTGCTGGTTCAATTATAAGCGTTTTAACTTTAAATACTGTAAGATTAGTTAATAATGAAGCAAATATTACTTCTTTACCAATAAAATATTATCAAACTTATGAAGATGATTATAAATACGCTACATATAAAAATGGTGATGTATATATAATAGATAGTAGAAAAGATTTAGGTAATATTTCATATAATGACAATGATATCATAATAATTGATTATCGTGAAAATGAAGATATAATTGTAATGGATTCATATAAAATTGATGATGTTAACATAAGAAATCAAATCATAGATATAATATTTCATTATACTGAAAAATATCCTACAGATATTAAATGGCAAAGAACTAGAGATTCACTATTAAATGAATGGTATGTACATAATATTTTATATGATTTAAATTTATATAGAGATCATACAGAAGATGTAGACTTTGAAAATAATGAAGAAGAAGACTATAGTTTATTTTTTTTCAAAAGAAAGATAAAATGATATTTACAAGATAAAAATATAGTGATATAATTTAGATACAGTGGAGGTAATCCACACCAAGATAAAAAGACTTAATAAGTTAACATTAAATCTTTTTATTTTTTTTTACAATAAAAAATCTAAACATAACATAAATAGAAAACCAGTATAGAATGATAATATAGTTTTATTATCATTTTTTTGTGGTATTAATTCAGTTATTACTACATATAACATAATTGATGCTGAACCCGCTAAAAAATAAACTACTACACTATCAAATATATTAAATAAATAATAAGTTAAAATACATGCTATAGGTTCTACTATTCCAGATAATACACCTAATATTATAGATTTAAATTTACTATAACCTAAAGATCTATAACTAAGTGCTACACTACTCCCTTCTGGTATATTTTGTAATGCTATACCTATAAATAATGAAATTAAAGAAGATAAAGTAATATTCCCATTAGCATACATAACAGAACTTAAACCTACTAATATACCTTCTGGTATATTATGAATTGTCATAGCCATAAATAACATATTATTACTTTTATTTACTGAATACTTATCTACTAATTTATCTAAATACATTATTATACATAAACCAACTACTAAACCTATAACTACTTTTATAAAAGAAAATTCTAAAGCTGGAATTAATAATGAAAATATAGTAGACGATAACATTATTCCACCTGAGAAAGATAAACAAATATATAAATATTTTTTATTAATTGGAAATAATGATACTATTATTGCGCCTATACTAGTAGTAAACCAAATTATTAAACCACATAATATTGTTAATAACATAAAATCACCGCTAGTATATAATATTAAAAATTAAAAAAAATGTTAATAAAAAAAAGCAGATATTATCTGCTTATTTTGTTTCTTTTTTTGTCTTAGTTGTTTTTGGTTTTGTTGTTTTTTTAGTTGTAGTTTTTGTAGTTTTCTTAGGAGTTTTTTCAGATGTTGATTTTTCTGCTTTTACAACAACAGTTTCTTCTTTTTTAACTTCTTTTTTTGGTTCTTCTTTTTTAACTTCTTTCTTTGGTTCTGGTTCAACATCAACAAAGAAACTAGCTAATGCAGCAAATGCAGCACCAACTAATGGTCCAACGATGAATACCCATACTTGAGTTAATAATGTTAAATCATTAGATTTTAAACCAATTAATAATGCTGGTGCAAAAGAACGAGCTGGGTTAACTGAAGTACCAGTTAATTTAATTCCTAAAATATGAACTAATGTTAATGTAAGTCCAATAACGATTGGAGCTACAGCATCGTTTTTCTTTTCTTTAGTTACACCTAATACAGCAAATACGAATACAAATGTTAAAATGATTTCAGTTACTAATGCTCCTAACATTGTAATTCCATTACTAGCAGTAGAAGCAAAAGTATTTTGTCCTAAACCTACTGTAGTAAAATCACCAATTGCTGTACAATTCATGATTAATATTAATAATAAACTACCTACGATAGCACCTAAAGTTTGTGCTAATACATAGAAGAAAAAGTCTTTTCCACTAATTCTTTTATCAATCCACATTGCAAAAGATACAGCTGGGTTAACATGACATCCAGATACCTTTCCAATTGTATAAGCAACAGCAACAATTGATAAACCAAATGCTAATGATGTTGCCACTAAGTCAGCTTCTGTAAATACAGCTACTCCACATCCAAATAAAACCAAAACGCAAGTTCCTAAAAACTCACAAAGATATTTTTTCATTATATCTTACTCCTTTCACCAACATTTTAGCATATTTTAAAATATAAAGTAAAGTTTTATTAAAAAAAAACTAATTATTCATTAGTTTCTTCTGTATAATCACAATTACTACATTTAATTGTGTTATTTTTTAGTGTTAACATATTGTTACATTCTGGACAATTTTTACCAATAGGTTTATCCCAATATGCTGTTTTACATTTTGGATAATTATTACATCCATAGAAAATTTTCCCTTTTTTACTCTTTTTTTCAACTATTTTACTACTACAATTTGGACAATCACATACTTCTACAATATCTTTTGGTTCAGTCTTAATATATTTACACTCTGGATAATTACTACAAGCAGTAAATTCTCCATATTTTCCTTTTCTAATTACAAGTGGATGACCACAATTTGGACAATCTTCACCAGTTTGTTCTGCCTCTTTTTTTGGCATAGCATCAAATGCATTTTTTACAGCTGGTTCAAATTCATCATAGAATTCTCTTAAAACTTTTATCCAATTTTCATTTCCCTCTGCAATTTTATCTAGATCAGTTTCCATATTTGCAGTATATTCAACATTTATTAAATGACTAAAACATTGTTGTAATTTATCTGTAATTTCAATACCTACACTAGTTGGAACAAATTTCTTTTCTTCCAATATAGCATAGTTTCTTTTCTTTAATATATCCATAGTAGTAGCATATGTACTAGGTCTACCAATTCCTAATTCTTCCATTTCTTTAATTAACTTAGCCTCAGTATATCTAGCTGGTGGCTTAGTAAAATGTTGTTCATGTTCTATACTATTACTAGTTAATACTTCTTTTTCTTTTAAATCAGGTAATATAGCATCTTTAGTATCTTCATAATCACTATATACTCTTAAATAACCATCAAATACAACTATTTGACCTGTTGTTTTAAATTGATAATTATTATTATCTAAGATAATTGTTGTATTTTCAGTTTGAGCACTCTTCATTAATGAAGCTAATGCACGATAATATATCATACGATATAATTTATATTCATCATTTGATAAATATGGTTTTACACTTTCAGGTGTTCTATTAATACTAGTAGGTCTAATACCTTCATGTGCATCTTGTACATTTTCTTTTTTCTTAGATTCTTTTACATATCCAATATAATCTTCACCATATTTTGAAGCTATAAATGCATAAGTAGATTTAATAAAATCATCTGATAAACGAGTAGAATCAGTTCTCATATAAGTAATAAGTCCGACAGTTTCATCTTCTAATTCTACACCTTCATATAATTTTTGCGCTATTTGCATTGTCTTTTTTGCATTAAAATTTAATTTATTAGAAGCATCTTGTTGTAATGTACTTGTTATAAAAGGATATTTAGATTGTTTATTTTTTAATTTTTTATCTACATTTACAACTTCAAACTTATCATCTAATTTACTTAATATATCATTTACTTCTTCTTCAGATTTAATTTCTAAATCTTCATTATTATAATTAAATAATTCAGCATCAAAATTATCAAAAATACCTTTAATAGACCAATATTCTTCTGGAATAAATGCTTCAATCTCTCTTTCTCTATCTACAATTAGTTTTAAAGCAACAGATTGTACACGACCAGCACTAGATCCATCTGTTTTAGATTGAATTAATTTACTCAATCTAAAACCTATAATTCTATCTAATATTCTTCTAGTTTCTTGACTATTAACTAAATCTTTATCAATCTTACGACTATGTTTAAATGCTTCTTTAACAGCACCTTCTGTAATTTCATTAAAAACTACTCTTTCATAATCTTCATCTTTTAGTTTTAAAACATCATACAAATGCCAACTAATTGCTTCCCCTTCACGGTCAGGGTCGGTAGCAAGATATATATGTTTAGCTTCTTTAGCATCTTTCTTTAATGATGTAATTACACTACTCTTACCTTTCATTGGAACATAATCTGGTTTAAAATCATTATCTACATCTACACCAAATCCAAATTTACCTTTAGTTGATAAATCTCTAACATGTCCTTTTGAAGATACAACTTTATAATCACTACCTAAATACTTTTCTATAGGTTTGGTTTTACTTGGTGATTCCACTATAACTAAATTTTTTGACATTCTTTTCACGTCCTTTTATCTATTCATATTTTATACACTATAATATTTCTTTTGTCAAATAAATTTTATCTTTATTTATAAATATATGTAAAAGATTTAATTTAATAACTAAAATATAGATATTTTATTATTTTTTAATACCAAATTAACCGTTATTTTCTTTAATTTTAGTATTTGTTCATTAGTGACAAAACATATATATTATGATATAATTTATTAATGTAAAGGGAGTGTGATATAGATGATACTAAAAGAATTAAGTAATGATGAATTTAATCGTTTTGCAGAAAAATTTATGTTATCATCTATGTATCAAACAGCAGAATATTCAATGGTTATGAAAAACCAAGATTATGAAACTTTTTTAGTAGGATTAGTAAATGACACTAACGATGTAATGGCTGCTACGGTAATACTAATTGAAAGACTTGGAAAGTTCAAATATGCTTATGCTCCTAAAGGATATTTAGTTGATTTTACTAATTATGAATTATTAAGTGAATTTAGTAATGAAATAAAAAAATATTTAAAAAGAAAAAATTGTATCGCTATTAAGATATGTCCTCTTATAGCAAAAACAAAATATACACCAAGTACTAAAATAAAATTAACTAATCCATCATATGAAAAATTATATGATAATTTAAAAAAATTAAAATATTATCATTTAGGTTATAATAATTTCTTTGAAAGTTTAAAACCTAGATTTGAATGTATTGTAGAATTAGATAAAGATCCTGTTAATATGTTTAATAAACTACCAGATGATATAAAAATGAAAATAAGAACTTGTGATTTAGCTGGTATTAGAATATATAAAGGAAATGAAAACAATCTAGATTTTATATATGAACAAATGAGAGAAAAAAATGATAAAGGTAAAACATATGTAAATGATATGTATTATAACTTTAATAATACTGGAAAAGTAGATGTCTATTTTGCACAACTTGATACTAAAGCATTCTTAATTAATACACAAAAAGAATATCAAAAACAAATACAAATATGTAATCAAATTACTTCAAAATTATTTGAAAATCAAGGCAAAAATAACAATGACGTAATTTCTTTAAAAATTAAAGAAGATAATAAATTATCTCAAATAAAAAATCAATTAGTATACGCTACTAACCTATTAAGAGAAAATCAAAATGGTATTGTTATAGCATCTATAATGGTTATTAAACATAGAGGACAAGTATATTTAACATTAGATGGTTATGATAAAAAATATGAACACTTATGTGCTCAAGATTTATTAATATGGAAATTAATGGAAAAATATGGTTCTCTAGGATATAGAGAATTAAACTTAGGTGGTATATCTAATCCAAATGTTTATAATGAAAAATATTCACCTAATACAGAACATAAGTTAAGTTTTAACTCTAGTTCAATTGAATACGCTGGAGATTTTGAATTAATAGTAAATATGCCTTTATATTCTATTTATAGAAATTCAGCTCCACTTAGAAAAGTATTTAAATAAAAACTATAAGAATTATCTTATAGTTTTTTTATACAAAAAAAGTAAATCATATGATTTACTTTTCTAAATATTACTATTTAATGATTTCAGAAATATTTCCTGAACCAACAGTTCTACCACCTTCACGAATTGAGAACTTAGTTCCGTTTTCGATAGCGATTGGAGCTATTAATTCAACTGTCATTTCAACGTTATCACCTGGCATAACCATTTCAACGTTTTCTGGTAATTCAATAACACCTGTAACGTCAGTTGTTCTGAAATAGAATTGTGGACGGTAATTTGTGAAGAATGGAGTATGTCTTCCACCTTCTTCTTTGCTTAATACATAAACTTGAGCTTTAAACTTAGTATGTGGTGTAACACTACCTGGTTTAGCTAAAACTTGTCCACGTTCAACTTCTTCACGAGAAATACCACGTAATAATACACCAGCATTATCTCCTGATTCAGCGTAATCTAATTGTTTACGGAACATTTCAATTCCTGTAACAACAGTTTTCTTAGTATCTTTTAATCCAACGATTTCAACTTCGTCATTTAATTTTAATTGTCCTCTTTCAACACGTCCAGTAACAACAGTTCCACGTCCTGTAATTGTGAAAACGTCTTCAATTGGCATTAAGAATGGTTTTTCAGTATCTCTTGCTGGAGTTTCAATCCATTCATCAACTGCATCCATTAATTCGATAATTTTATCTTCATATGCAGCATCTCCTTCAAGAGCTTTTAATGCAGAACCACGAATAATTGGAGTGTTATCTCCATCGAATCCGTATTCACTTAATAAGTCACGGATTTCCATTTCAACTAATTCTAACATTTCTTCATCGTCAACCATATCACATTTGTTCATGAATACAACGATACGAGGTACTCCAACTTGACGTGATAATAAGATATGTTCACGAGTTTGAGCCATAGGTCCGTCAGTTGCAGCTATAACTAAGATAGCTCCATCCATTTGAGCAGCACCAGTGATCATGTTTTTAACATAGTCAGCATGCCCAGGACAGTCAACGTGAGCGTAATGTCTCTTGTCTGTTTGATATTCAACGTGAGAAGTATTAATTGTAATTCCACGTTCTCTTTCTTCAGGTGCCTTATCGATATTTGCATAATCTACGAAATCAGCATAACCTTTTTTAGATAATACATTGGTAATAGCAGCTGTTAAAGTTGTTTTACCATGGTCTACGTGTCCAATTGTACCAATATTAACATGTGGTTTTGAACGATCGTACTTAGCTTTTGCCATAATTATTTCCTCCTTTATTTACATAACAATATTATTATAACTAATTAATATTAAAATATCAATAGTTTTTTGGTGAGAAACTAGTTATTTAACTACTAGTTTCCACCATTTCTTTTAACTATTTCATCAGCAATGTTCTTTGGAACTTCTTCATAGTGATCAAATACCATTGTAAAGTTTCCTCTACCTTGAGTATTAGATCTTAAAGATGTTGCATATCCAAACATTTCTGATAATGGTACCATAGCATCGATTGCTAATGCGTTACCACGACCTTCTTGTCCCATAGGACGTCCACGACGAGAAGTAATATCTCCCATTACATTTCCTAAATATTCGTCTGGAGTAATTACTTGTACAGCCATGATTGGCTCAAGTAAAATTGGTTTACATTTATTTTTAGCTTCTTTTAAAGCCATAGATGCAGCAATTTTGTATGCCATTTCTGATGAGTCTACATCATGGTAAGATCCATCAAATAATGTACATTTAACATCTACCATTGGATAACCAGCTAAAACACCAGTCTTTAATGCATCTTGTAAACCTTTATCTGTAACTGGAATATATTCACGAGGAACAACTCCACCAACGATAGCGTCAACAAATTCATATCCTTTATCTGGATTTGGTTCAAATTTGATCCATACATGTCCATATTGTCCACGTCCACCAGATTGTTTAATATACTTACCTTCACATTCAGCAGCTTGAGTAATTGTTTCACGATAAGAAACTTGAGGTTGTCCAATATTAGCTTCAACATTGAATTCTCTCTTCATTCTATCTACGATTACATCTAAGTGTAATTCACCCATACCAGCGATGATTGTTTGTCCAGTTTCATGATTTGTACTAGCTCTAAAAGTTGGATCTTCTTCAGATAATTTTTGAAGAGCTAATGCCATCTTATCTTGATCAGCTTTTGATTTTGGTTCAATAGCTAATTCAATAACTGGTTCAGGGAATACCATTGATTCAAGAATACATGGATGTTTTTCATCACATAAAGTATCTCCTGTTGTAGTATTTTTTAAACCTACAGCAGCGGCAATTTCACCTGACCATACTTCGCTAATTTCTGTACGATTATTAGCATGCATTTGTAGAATACGTCCGATTCTTTCTTTTGTGTTCTTAGTAGCATTTAATACATAAGAACCACTTGCTAAATGTCCAGAATAAACTCTAAAGAATGTTAAACGACCAACGAATGGGTCTGTCATAACTTTAAATGCTAAAGATGCAAATGGTTCATTGTCAGAAGGTTTTCTTTCAATTTCATTTCCATTTAAATCTACACCTTTGATTGATTCAACATCAAGTGGTGATGGTAAATAATCAATAACAGCATCTAATGCTAATTTAACACCAATATTTCCTAAAGCTGTTCCACATAATACTGGGAAGAATTCAACAGCAAGTGTACCTTTACGGATAGCTCTCTTGATTAATTCAACAGAGATTTCATCTCCTTCAAGATATTTTTCCATTAATTCATCATCAAAATCTGCTACAGCTTCAATTAATTCATTACGTTTTTCTTCTACTAAATCAACCATATCAGCTGGAATATCAATTACAGTTGGTTCTTCATGTTGTTCACCATTGTAATGATAAGCTGTACGAGTAACTAAATCAACGATTCCATTGAATTCTGATTCAGCACCGATTGGCCATTCGATTGGTGCATATTTAACACCTAATCTACTAGCAATAGTAGATAAACTGTATTCAAAGTCAGCTCCCATTTTATCCATCTTGTTACAGAAGATCATTCTAGGTACTTTGAATTCAGTAGCTTGTCTCCAAACTGTTTCTGTTTGTGGTTCAACACCAGCTTGTGCATCTAATAATGCAATAGCACCATCTAATACACGAAGTGATCTTGATACTTCAATTGTAAAGTCTACGTGTCCTGGAGTATCGATTATATTAAATCTATGTTTATTCCAGAATGCAGTAGTAGCAGCTGAAGTAATTGTTATACCACGTTCTTTTTCTTGTTCCATCCAGTCCATTTGAGATTCACCATCATGTGTTTCTCCTATTTTATGTGTTTTACCTGTATGGAATAGCACACGTTCTGTAAAAGTAGTTTTTCCAGCATCGATGTGTGCCATGATACCCAAATTACGAGTATTTTCTAAACTATAATCACGAGCCATACTGTGTTCCTTTCTAATTACCAACGGTAATGAGCAAATGCTTTATTAGCTTCTGCCATTCTGTGAGTATCTTCACGTTTTTTAACTGCTGCTCCAACACCGTTTGAAGCATCAACGATTTCATTTGCAAGATTTTCAGCCATTGAATGACCACCACGTAATCTTGCATATTGAGTTAACCAACGAAGTGCTAAAGCTTGACTACGATCTGCTTTAACTTCGATAGGTACTTGGTAGTTAGCTCCACCAACACGTCTAGATTTAACTTCTAATGCTGGTTTGATGTTTTCCATAGCTTTTTCGAAAACAACCATTGGATCTTCATTAGTTTTTTCTTTAATACTATCGAATGCATCATATAAGATTTTTTGTGCTATACCTTTTTTACCATCGATCATTAAACTATTTACTAATTTAGTAACTAATTTAGAATTGTATATTGGATCTGGTAAAACGTCTCTTTTAACTGCACGTCTTTTACGCATAATTAATTCCTCCTTTTCTGATATTATTATAATTTTATTTTATTATTTACTTGCTTTTGGTTTTTTAGTTCCGTATTTAGAACGTCCTTGACGACGATTTTCAACTCCAGCAGTGTCTAATGTACCACGAATAATGTGATAACGAACACCGATTAAGTCTTTAACACGTCCACCACGAATCATAACAACACTATGTTCTTGTAAGTTATGTCCTTCTCCAGGAATGTAAGAAGTAACTTCCATACCATTAGAAAGTCTAACTCTGGCATATTTACGTAACGCTGAGTTTGGTTTCTTAGGTGTCATAGTTCCAACACGAGTACAAACACCACGTTTTTGTGGAGCATTTTGGTTAGTTTGTTTTTTATCTTTACTATTATAACCTATTCCTAAAACTGGTGATTTACTTTTTCTAGTCTTATTAGATCTACCTTTTCTAACTAATTGATTTATAGTTGGCATATTTTTCTCCTTTCTTTACACACTTCCAGGTGTTTCTTTTTTACTCTTAATTAAAGATTTGCCTTTGCAAATCCAAATTAAAACGCATAATTAATATAACACTTAATTATGCGTTTGTCAACAAAAATATTATTCTTTTTTTACTATTTACAATTGATACTTAAACTATTAGATTCAACACCAAATAATTGGTTTAATACAGTATGTACATTTTTGCTATAAATAAGGCATAACCAAAACACAAATACTAAGATTAATATAAAGAAATATCTTGTAAATGATGTTACGTCTTGCTTCATAATTATTCACCTCTAGAATAATAGTACATTATCAACGTCTTCTTTGAATCGATATAATTTAGCAGGTCTACCTGTTGAAACTGGAGCTTTATCCCCTGTTTCTTCAATTAGATCTAAACTTATGAATTTTTTTCTAAAGTTTCTTCTATCTAAATTCTTTGATAATAGTTGCTCATATACTTTTTGTATTTCTGGTAATGTAAAGTCACATGGGAAAATTTGTTGTAACATTTTACTTTGAACTACTTTCTCTTTTAAAACCTCAATTGACTTTTCAATTACTCTAATATGATCATACCCTATTTTTGGTAAATTATCAATAGGGAACCATTCAATTTCATACTCAGTATCTATCTTTTTAGTCATAACGGTAACTTCATCAACTATACTCATTAATGATATTCCAACCATTCTTTTTCCAGGAACTCTATCTAAATCACTAAATACGTGACATTGGTCATATTTTAAATCATTAAAACCAAATTTCTCACTTACTATTTTTTCAATAGATTCTTCAACAGTTTTATCATCTTTGATAACTTCACAAGGTAATATCCAATATCCCTTGTATGGTTCCTTAGTATTCTTCATTAATAATATTTGAAATGTCCCGTCTTGGATAGTAAAAATACTACCTAATACTTCGATACCCATTTAATCACATCCCTTTGTGTTTAAAATACGTTTGCTATTATATATAAACTTTTTATAAATGTCAAATCAGTATAAATCCCTTTTGTAAGTTGATATTCTAGCACTATTTATTATTTTTGTCAAAAAAGACAGCTACTGCTGTCTATTCTGTTCTAAGTGCTTCAACTGGATCTTTCTTAGATGCAATTCTAGAAGGTATTAAACCTGCTATAACAGTTAAAGACATACTTATTATAATTAATATTATTCCACCCATTATAGGTAATGAAGATAAATTAGAAACATCTGTTATTCCTTTAATTATTATATTAATTGGAATATTTAATAGTACTGTTATACCAATACCTATAATACCAGATAATAAACCAACAATAAATGTTTCTGCATTAAATACTCTTGATATATCTTTCTTACTAGCACCAATTGCTCTTAAGATACCAATTTCTTTTGTTCTTTCTAGTACAGATATATAAGTAATAATACCAATCATAATACTAGATACTATTAATGATATACTTACAAATGCCATTAATACATAACTTATTATATTAACAATTGTAGTTACACTAGACATCATTAATCCTACAAAATCAGTATATCTAATTTTATCTTTTTCATCAGCTTTATCGTTATAATCTGCAATCTTATCTATAATTAATTCTTTAGTATCAAAATTCTTTGGATAAATACTTATTGTAGATGGTTTAGCTAAATTAGCTACTCCCATTTTCTTTAAATTATCTTCATATGTTTGACTTTGTGATTCCATTAATGTAGTTAATTCTTGTGGTGACAAACTAGCTAAATATTTCTTTTGTTCTGCTGTTAACTTACTCATATCAAAATCTTCATTTGATGTAAACTTCTTACCAGTAAATACATTTATATCTTTATTCTTCATTTGTTCTTTAACAATTTTAGAATCATTTATATTATTAATTACATATTCAGTTAATTCATGTCTATAACCAATCATACCATTATTAGATTGTAAAGCTGCTTCTTCATTAGGTCTAATAATACCAACGATAGTAATATCTTCAGAATTTTTTAATACATTCTTCATATATTTTTCATCAGTTCTACGATCTACCCAAATACCAGCTTTCTTTTCATAATAATCACTATTTAATACTAATTTAAATTTTAATCCAACTAATTCATCATAATCATATGATCTATTTTTAAATTCAATTTTTAAGTTAGGATCAGCCATAATTCTATCAAATAGATTTTTTAATTCAGATGAATCTTTAATTCCTAACGCATATAAAGTATAATCTGTTATTTCATTATTTTCATCTACAATTAAAACAACTTCATTATATTTTTTAGCCCAACGACCTGCTACTACATCATATTGTGTTTTTAATAATTCATCATTATTAATTAACTCAGTCCATACATTATAATTACTCATCATCATACTAGTATATCCTGTTGAATTATCCATAATCCCCATATCTGACATAAGTGTAGAAGGATTTACTTGTTTAATCCCCTTACTAGTATCACTACTATAAATTTGTAAATCTAAATTATATGTATATTTAACAGCATTAATATATTCTTTCATTTCTTTATCTTCTTCTAAATATTTTTTAAAAGCTTCTAAATTATTTGTTTTTGCTGTTGTAGTAACTGTTGTAACAACTTTACTTAATATTTCATTTGTATATATTTTAGTTAATTCTCTATCTTTATCTTTTTTATCATTTGACATAGAAGTCATCATTTCATTCATATCTAATGTTGATTCTTCTAATACAATTGGATAACTAGATAATGTATCCTCTTCTATTCTATCTATATAGTTTTGTACACCATTAGATAAAGATAATATTAAAGCAATACCTATAATACCAATAGAACCTGCAAAAGATGTTAAGAATGTTCTAGCCTTCTTTGTCATTAAATTATTTAAACTTAATCTTAATGCTGTTACAAAAGACATTTTAGTCTTTCTTGCATCATCTAAATTAACTGGATCATCATCTTCTTCATATGGATTAGAATCTCCTGTTACTTTACCATCACTTATTCTAACAATACGAGTAGAATATTCTTCTGCTAATTCAGCATTGTGAGTAACCATTATAACTAATTTATCTTTAGCTATCTCACTTAATAAATCCATAATTTGTACACTTGTATCTGAATCTAAAGCACCAGTTGGTTCATCAGCTAATAAAATATCTGGATTATTAACTAAAGCACGTGCTATAGCAATTCTTTGCATTTGACCACCAGACATTTGGTTTGGTCTTTTATGCATATGATCTTCTAATCCAACTTTTTTTAATACTTCAATTGATCTTTTTTTAGCTTCATCTTTAGATATACCAGATAAAGTAAGTGCTAAAGAAACATTTTCTAAAGCTGATTGATGTGGTATTAAATTATAACTTTGAAATACAAAACCAATTGAATGATTTCTATAAGTATCCCAATCACGATCTTTAAACTTCTTAGTAGATTTACCATTAATTATTAAATCTCCACTAGTATATTTATCTAAACCACCAATAATATTTAACATAGTAGTTTTACCACTACCACTTTGACCTAATATAGATACAAATTCACATTCTCTAAATTTTAAATTTATGTCACATAATGCTTGTTGTTTAAAATCACCTGTAACATATTCTTTATTTATGTTTTTTAATTGTAACATTTAAATCACCTACTATAAAAGTATAACATTAGAAAAAATATATTACAATATTATATTTTTTTCTAATGTTTTTAATAATTTATTATAATTATCTTCCCCTATTATATCCTTTTTAAATAATAAACCTATTTTATCTTCTTTAGTACAGATAAAAAATCTATTCTTCTTAACTTTAAATTTACTTATATCTTTATAATTATATTTAATTTCTAAATCATTTATTTTTACTTTAATATTCTTATCATTATATTCAACATAGTAAGTTCCATATGCATTACCTGTACCTTTATCATTTTTTCTTAAAGATAAGAATATATAAATCCAAGTAAATATAATTAAAACAATTATATAGCAAACTAAATATAAAAGACTATTCATAATTAATATTTTTTTATCAAAAGCATTTGATGTAAATGGAATAAACATTAAATATCCATATATAAAAATTCCCATTAATAAAAATATAATATTTACTTTAAATCTTTTATTAATTAATTCTTTTTTTAAATCTTCCCTAGTCCAATCATACGAAAACTTCATTATTTTTCCTCCAACATTGGTTTAAGAAATTTACCAGTATAACTTTCTTTAACCTTTACAATTTCCTCAGGAGTACCACATGCTACAACAGTACCTCCTTCATCTCCACCTTCTGGTCCTAAATCGATAATATAATCTGCGGTCTTGATAACATCTAAATTATGTTCGATTACAACAACAGTATCTCCATTTTCTACTATTCTATTTAATATTACTAATAATTTTTTAATATCATCAGTATGTAAACCTGTAGTAGGTTCATCTAATATAAAGATACTCTTACCTGTAGGTTTCTTTTGTAATTCTTTAGCTAGTTTAATTCTTCCAGCTTCACCACCACTTAATGTAGTAGCAATTTGTCCTAATTTTATATATGATAATCCTACATCATATAACATTTGTAATTTATTTTTTATCTTAGCATGATTTTCAAAAAATTCTATTGCTTCTTCTACTCTCATTTCTAAAACATCATTTATATTTTTTCCTTTATACTTTACTTGTAATGTTTCAGTATTATATCTAGTACCACCACATACTTCACAAGGAACATATACATCAGGTAAAAAGTGCATTTCAATTTTCTTAACACCATCTCCCCAACAAGCTTCACATCGTCCACCTTTAACATTGAAAGAGAATCTACCTTTATCATATCCACGCATTTTAGCTTCTTTTGTTTGTGTAAATACATCTCTAATATCATCAAATACACCTGTATATGTAGCAGGATTACTTCTTGGAGTTCTTCCAATAGGAGTTTGAGAAATATCAATTACTTTATCAATATATTCTAATCCTTTTATTTTTTTATGTTCCCCTACTTTTTCTTTATTCTTATATATTGTATTAGCAATACTTCTATATAATATTTGATTAATTAAAGTAGATTTACCAGATCCACTTACTCCTGTAACACAAGTAAAAGTACCTAGTGGAATTTTTACATCAATATTTTTTAAATTATTTTCTTTAGCGCCTATTATTTCAATAAATTTCTTATTACCTTTTCTTCGTTTTTTAGGTACTTCTATTTTTAATTTACCAGATAAATATTTACCAGTTAAACTATTTTCATTTTTCATTACTTCAGATGGTGTACCAGCAGCCATTACTTCTCCACCATGTAATCCAGCAGAAGGTCCTATATCTACTAAGTAATCTGCAGCTAACATTGTATCAGTATCATGTTCAACAACAATTAATGTATTACCTAAGTCTCTCATCTCTTTCATAGATTCAATTAATCTATTATTATCTCTTTGATGTAATCCAATACTAGGTTCATCAAGTACATATAATACACCTGTTAAATATGATCCTATTTGTGTAGCTAATCTAATTCTTTGAGCTTCACCACCACTTAATGTTCCAGCACTTCTATTTAATGTTAAATATCCTAATCCAACATTATTTAAAAATGTTAATCTATCTTTTATTTCTTTTATTATCATTCTAGATATCTCTTGTTTTTCTTTAGATAATTTTAAATTTTCAAAGAACGTAATCATATTAGATATACTTAATTTAGTTAATGAATATATATCTTTATTACCTACTTTAACGGATAAAATAGAATCATCTAATCTAGCACCATGACAAGATGGACATTCTAATTCAGTCATGAATCCTTCTATCCAATCTCTTATCCATCCACTTTTAGTTTCCATATATCTTCTTTCAAGGTTATTTATAATACCTTCAAAATAATCAACAGTATTTCTAGTATTACCATTATTAGATACATAATTAAATTCTAAAGGTTCTGGACTACCATATAATAATATATCTAAACTTTTTTTACTTAATGATTCAATTGGTTTAGATAAATCTATATTATATTTTTTTGAAACTGCTAATAACTGAGTTCTATTTATAGATGCATCTAAACTAAATGGTACTATACCACCATCTATAACACTCTTACTTTTATCTGGAATTATTAAATCCACATCTATTTTTAACTTAACACCTAAACCATTACAATCATGACATGCTCCATATGGGGCATTAAATGAAAACATACGAGGTTCTAATTCTGGTAATGAAAAATCACAATCAGGACATGCATATTTTTCACTCATAACTATATCTTCACTACCAATAACATTAACAACAGCTTTACCTTTAGATTCTTTTACAGCTATTTCTAATGCTTCATATAATCTACTTCTTATATCTTCTTTAATTATTAGTCTGTCTACAACAATTAAAATATTATGTTTTTTATTTTTTTCTAAAACTATTTCTTCAGATAAGTCTTTATCTTCATCATCTACAATTACTCTTGCATAACCATCTTTTCTTAGTCTTTCAAATAAATCTACATGTGTACCCTTTTCTCCATAAACAACTGGACTTAATACTCTAATTTTTGTACCAATATCTAACTTTAATATTTGATTAGTCATTTCTTCAATTGATTGACTACTAATAGGTTTATTATGAATAGGACAATAAGGTACTCCAATACGTGCATATAATAATCTGAAGTAATCATATATTTCTGTAACAGTAGCAACAGTACTTCTTGGATTTTTATTAGTAGTTTTTTGATCAATACTTATAGATGGACTTAAACCTTCTATTGAGTCAACATCTGGTTTATCATTTCCACCTAAGAATTGTCTAGCATATGCACTTAATGATTCAACATATCTTCTTTGACCTTCAGCATATATAGTGTCAAAAGCTAAACTACTTTTACCTGATCCACTAACACCAGTCATTACTATTAATTTATTTTTTGGTAATTCAATATCTATATTTTTTAAATTATTCTCTCTAGCACCTTTTACTATTATTTTATCCATAATATCACCTCAAACACGATTATTATAACATAAAACATTTGATATGAAATCAAATGTTTTAGATTATTTATTAAAAATTGTTATTATTATTTCTAAAATTTGAAACAATATTAGTACTACGATTTGTACCATAATAATTTTGAGAACTTGTTGATGAATTACGAATTATTGGATCATCTTCTACATCTGGTTTAAAAATATTTGAAGAATCCATTTCTGAAGAACTAACAACAGGTAATGAACCTTCAACAAATGAACTAGATGAACTAATAATTTTATTACGAGCTAAATTTCCTGTTGATATTCCACCACTTATAGATAACTCATCCATTCTTTTATTTAATTCTCTATTTCTTTGTGCACCTAATTTGAACATATCTTGTGATTTATTATTTAAATTACTATTTGCATTTCTATTAGCATAAAAATTATTTTTCATACTTTTTATAGAACTTAATTTATCTAAATTATAATTAATATTATTATTCAATCCATTCACCACTTAAGAAACAATAATCTTGATATGCACAATCTTTGATGGTATATGTATATTTATATTTTTTAGTCTTACTACTATTATCTTTTACATAATTCTTTAAAATATTAGTTAATTCTGTTTCATAATTAGTAGTAGTTAATGTACCACTTGTTAATTGTTCTGTATAATTAGCATTTTTATATAAAACATATTGTTTAGTAGCTTTATTAATTACACCAAATGCTACATAATTATTTAAATATAATTCTACATTCTTATCAGATGTTGTTACTTCATAAGGAACTCTAACATCATAATATTCAATATTAGTATTAGGAACTTTCTTACAATTTCCATAATATACATATTTATTAGTTTTCTTTACATAAACCCAAGTACCAACATAACTTGTTTTAGTGTTATTAGCAGGAACAACAAATGATTTTAATGTATATTTAGCATTTTTAGTATATAAATTATCAATTCTTAAATCTATATATCTTGCATCTAGTGCTACTTTTTGATTATTTCTACCACAAAATTTTGCAGCATATGCACCTTTATATGCCCCCATATTTCCTTCATATATATCTAATAAAGTATTATATAAAATATCATTATTTGAAAAACTTTGAATAGTTATTTTATCTTTACTATAATATGTTACTTTATTAGTTCTATCGTTATGCATTACTGGGAATTTTAACTTAGTAACTTCTTCACTATTTAAATTTAATTTTGGATATTCTTTTTCTTTCTCTTTCTCAATAGTTACTTGAACTTTCTTATTAGATGTTTTAATACCACTTATTTTTTTACTGATAGTAGGAAATAAAACTATAGCAATTAAACATAATATAAGTAAAATAACCATAACTAATTTAGAAGTTTTTCCTGTATCAACTACTTCATTATTTTGTACTTCATTTACTACATTTTTTTGTTCAATAGTTTTATTAAAAGAAACAGCTGATTTTTGTTTCATACCAAATGATTCAATTGATGCATCAGCATTATAATTAACACCATTAGATTGATCTAAAACTTGTTTTCTAAATGCATCACCATTATTTGTAGTTTCTTTTTCTTTTAATTCTTCTAATATTTCTTTCTTTAATCTTTCTTTCATTTCTTCTTCTGTTTCGTATTTATTATCCATATTATCCTCCCTTATATAAGTGCATCTCTAACATAGACATTAACATCGTCATTAACATAAATAGTAAATACATCTTTATGTACTACTTTTATAAAGCCCAACCCATTAATAACTATATCTTGATTATCATCTACACTAATTATTCTTTTCTTATATTCTTTTAATTTATCACAATCTTTATATACTCTATTAAATTTTAATTTATTAGAAACATAGAATGTTAAACTATTTTCATTTTCACAATCTATTCTAAATAATTCATCTATAAATATTGATTGTTTATCATGTACTTGATATGTCTTAGGTTTAATCTCACTTGTAGGAACTATTTTCTTTATATCACTTGAATCAATATAATCTAAGAAATTACCTTCATCTAATAAACCAGGAGTATCAATAAATGTTAAATTATCATCTACATCTATTCTAATACTATCAATAGTAGTAGATCTAAGTGGACTAGTAGTTATTGATACATTTTTATCTGTATAATTATATAAATATTTATTTATCATAGTTGACTTACCAGCATTTGTAAATCCTACAATATATACTTCATTATTAGTTTTATAATAATTAATCATATTTTTTAATAAATCAAAATTATAATTTTTTAAACTACTAATTATTAAAGTTTCTACTATATTTAATTTATATCTTTTAAAATAATTTATAATATTTTCATCATAAACTGATACAGGTAGTATATCTCTTTTTGTTAATACTAATAATATTTTATTATTAATATATTTATTAATATCTTCTAAAGCCTTAGGTATATCAAATAAATCAACTAATAATATTACTAAACTATCTGTCTTATTTATTTCTTTTAATATTTTAATATAGTCTTCATTTGATTTAGTAACTACTTTATAATCATTATAATTTTTAATTCTAAAGCATCTTTCACATAAACTATTATCTAAATTAATAGTATATCCTAACTCTTTCTCACTAATATTTTGAAGTTCTACACCACAACCTGTACATTTATTCATAATATCTTCCCTTTGTAAATAAATTTTGTTTTCTAAGTTTTTCTATAATTCTTTTTTCTCTTCTTCTTTTTAACTTTGCTATAAAGAATTCTTTATTACCAATTGGATTAACTAAAATAGTCGTTATACCAATATTATTACCACCATATATATCATCCATCATTGAATCTCCTATAATAGCAATTTCACTAAACTTTAATCCATAAATATTTATAATAGATAAAAATTTACGAGGATGTGGTTTACATGCAAATGCACAACAATCTACTTCTAATATATCTTTAAATGGTCTTACTCTTTTCTTTAAACTATTAGAAAAAATAATTATTTTAAAACCTTTCTCTTTTAATTTATCAAATAATTCTTTTACATCATCACTTGGAACGTTTTCTGTAATAGGTACTAATGTATTATCTAAATCAAAAAGTAAACATCTTATACCTCTTGAATAAAGTAAGTCATAATCAATTGTATATATACTTTTTTGGTACATATCTGGTACATACTTATCCATACAAACACTCCTTATGCTATAGATAATTTTATCATATTTCTATTTAATTATCAATAAAACATTAACCTTACAGTTAATGTTTTATATTTATTTTTCCAATTATTATATCTTTTATATTTCTTAAATATAATTCATAAAATTTTAACTTATTTAAATCTTTATCAATAGTTAAATTATATTCCTTTAATACTTCATTATCTTTCTTTATTAATAATTTACCTACTACATCCCCTTTTTTACTTTTATAAGTAATTTCATTATATTTATAATCAATTGTATATTTATTATCCTTATCTATCTTTTTTCTTAATATATTGATATCTTCTATAGGTATTATATTTACTACTTCTTCTTTACTATTTAATACTTTCTTTTTAGCAACTATATCATCTTTTTTATATAATGTATCAATTGTATACTGAGCATATGCATAATCTAACATAGAACTAGTTTCACTATTTCTAGTTCCACTATCAGGTTCACCCATAACAACAGATATAATACGCATATTATCTTTTTTCATTGTAGCTGTTAAACAATAACCTGATTCTTTTGTGTAACCAGTTTTTAAACCATCTACACCTTGTTTAAATCTAACTAATTTATTAGTATTAACTAACCATATTTTTTTATCAGTTTTTTCCCTTAAATAAGTTTCATAAATAGAACTATAATCTAATATCAATTGATGTGATACTAATTCTTTTGCTATAAAAGCCATATCATAAGCACTAGAATAATGATCTTTAGCATCTAATCCATGACAGTTTTTAAAATTAGTATTTTTTAATCCTAATTCTTTTACCTTATCATTCATCATTTTTACAAAATTTTCTTCTGTACCAGCTATTGCTTCTGCAAGTGCTACTATAGCATCATTACCACTAGCAACACTAACTCCTTTTATTAAATCATCTACACTCATTTGTTCACCTTCTTCAAGAAGAATTTGTGAACCACCCATATCAGAAGCATTCTTACTAACAGTAATCATATCATCTAATTTAATTACATTACTATCAATAGCTTCCATTACTAATAATAAACTCATCATCTTAGTCATTGATGCAGGAGCTAATCTTTTATGAACATCATGTTCATATAATACTGTCCCTGTAGATGCTTCTATAATTATTCCACTTTTTGCATTCTTATCTAATGTATTTTCAGCAAAAGTATTTGGAAGAAAAAGAAAACTTATTAATATTAAAAATAATATTTTTTTCATATACACCTCTATAAAAATATATGAAAAAAATACTATAGATATACTATAGTATTTTAGATTGTTTCTATTTTCATTAAATTTGTAGGAATGATACTTTTTGAAGAACTAAATCCACCTGTAATAATTACATTATCTCCTTCATTTAAGTTAATGAATTCTTTAGCTTCTTTCATAGATTCTTCCATAATTTCATTCATACTTCCCCAATAATTAACAACTTTAGCATATACACCATAATTTAATGTTAATAATGACGCTATTTCTTCTGATGGTACTAAAGCTAATATTGGACATTTTGGTTCTAAGTTAGATATTAATCTTGCAGAAATACCAGTCATTGTTGGTACAACTATTAATTTAGTGTCTAAACTATTAGCAGCTTCTGCTACTGATTTAATAATTGCATCAGTTGGATTAGTAACTACTTTATCAGCAAATATATTTTTATAAGTAATAGATTCTTCTATATGTTCACATATAGATGCCATACTTTTTACTGTTTCAACAGGATATTCACCAGTTGTAGTTTCTCCACTTAACATAACAGCATCTGTACCATTGTATACAGCATTAGAAACGTCAGTTACCTCAGCTCTTGTTGGTCTTGGATTATGTTTCATACTTTCTAACATTTCAGTAGCAACGATACAAATTTTTTTGTTACGACGACATGCTTTAACAATTTGTTTTTGACAAATTGGTAATATTTCCATAGGTACTTCTACACCTAAATCTCCACGAGCTACCATTAACCCATCAGATACTTCAACTATTTCATCTAAGTTATCCATACCAGTTTGGGATTCAATTTTAGAAATTATTTTCATATCTTCTCTATTTTGGCTTTTTAAAATTTCTCTAATTTCTAAAACATCTGCTGCTGATTCAACAAATGATGCAGCTAAATAATTTCCATCATGATTACATGCATAAATAATATCTTCTCTATCAACTTCAGATATAAATGGAATTGCTAATTTAACACCTGGAACTGATAAACTTTTTCTAGAATATAAAACTCCACCATTTATAATTTTACAATTAACAGAATTTTCATCACGTTCAATTACTTCAATTTTCATTAATCCATTTTCTAATAAAATGATATCACCAATACTTAATGAATCAATAGCTTCTTTATGATTAACTGTAAATCTTTCTTCGTCACCAACTACATCTTCTTTAACAATTCTAATAGTATTACCTTCTACTAAGTTAATACCTTCTTCTTTTACAACACCATTTCTAAATTCTGGTCCTTTAGTATCATATAAGATACCAATATTTTTATTAGTTAATTTTCTTACTTCTTTAACAGTATTTACTACATTAACTCTTTCTTCTAATGTAGCATGTGAAAAATTAATACGAGCTACATTAGCTCCAGCTTCTACCATTTTCTTAAATACTTCTACACTACAACTACTTGGACCAATACTTGTTACTATCTTTGTTTTCTTCATAATATTACGCCACTCCTTTTTTTACGAACTCACTCATTATATTATAAAACAAAACATAAGTCAACAAAAAAAGATTATGTATTATTTCTTTACATAACCTTTAATATCTTCATTTTTAATTACATCTTTAGCATATTTAGTATCATCATCGAAATATAAGTCACTATTCTTCATAAATCTCTTTAAAGTTTTTTTCGATTTAAATCTCATACTATCAAAGTAATGATTACTTTCTGGATAAGCAACAATAGATCCAATTGGAATTGTTAATCTATCTGTATCATCTGTTATACAATCATATGTTTTTGTTTCATCACTTAAACATACTACTTGTCCATCTAATCCTCTTACTAATATAGCATATGATAGAAATGTCCAAGAAAAAGCGCCATCTTCTACTCCGTTAAATTCTCTAATGCTAACTAATTCGTATCTTGACATAAATCCCCCTAAAAATTTAAAAAAGATAAATAATTATCTTTTTTATTGAATATTATTATTGTTATTATTATTATTATTATTTTTATTTGTCATATTTGCTAATGATTGAAATGCACTTAATATTTCTACTGGAATAGCAAAAATAACTGTATTTGATTGATCTGATGATAAATCATTTAATGTAGATAAAGTTCTTAAATGTAAAGCACCTGGTGTACTTCCCATTTTTTCAGCAGCAAGTGCTAAATTTTCAGAAGCTTCAACTTCACCTTTTGCTTTAGTAATAACAGCAGCTTTTTCTCTTTCAGCTTCTGCTACTTTTGCAATAACTCTCTTCATTTCTTCTGGTAAAGAAATATCTTTTAATTCTACATTTTCAACTTTTACTCCCCATGGATCTGTAGCTTGATCAATTATTCCACAAATTTGTGAAGATAATTTTTCTCTTTCACTTAATAATTCATCTAATGTAACAGAACCAACTATGTTTCTCATAGTAGTTTGTGCTAATTGACTAACTGCATAATAGAAATTTTCTACTGCTAAAATACTTTTAGAAGCATCAAAAATTTTATAATAGATAACTGCATTAATTCTAACAGATACGTTATCTTTTGTAATTGCTTCTTGTTCTGGAACATCTACTGCCTTAGTACGAATATCTACTTTACAGTATGATTGAAATATAGGTAATACTACATTCCATCCAGGATTCATAATACTACTAAATTTACCACAAGTAAATTTAATTCCTCTTTCGTAATCATTAATTTGTTTAATTGAACTTAATAATATAACAACTAAAATTACTACTAAAATTATAACTAAACTTTCCACAAAATCACCTTCCGTACATATTATAACACACTGCTTTTTAAAATACTACAAATTTTTAGAAATATGATGTATAATTAAAATATGGAGGATGCCAATGAAAAAGAGAAGAAAATTAAAGAAAAAAGCTGTAGTAGTTTTACTCTTAATTTTATTTATAATTATATTTGGATCTATTACAATAACTAATAAAATTAAAGAATATAATTATCATAAAACAATAGAATATAAACTACTTAATTTAGGTTATTCAAAAGAAGAAATAAATATTCTTAAAGAAAAAACAAATACTAAATTTATGAACTCATTATTAGAAATAGAACGTGATGAAAATTACTTCTCTATTATTAATGATATATATTATATAAAAGATAATTTAGATGATTATATAGCATATTATGAAAGTCACTTAAATACAAAGCCTGATAAAGTAGTTACTAAAGTAAATATACATGCTACAAAAGATTGGTATGAAGAAACTAAAGAAACTGATACATCTAAAGATACTTTAATTATCAATAATAAATATTATAAGTTAAGTAAAGATTATGTTCCAGAAGACTTAATTGATGTTTCAAATTGGTATTCTTATGGTAAACAACAATTAAGCAAAAGAGCTTATGAACCATTTTTAGAAATGTTTAATAAAGCTAAAGAAGAAGATATTACATTAATAATAAATTCTGGATATCGTTCTTATGATTATCAAGAAGAATTATATAATAGTTATATAAAAAGAAATGGTCAAAAAGAAACAGATAATTATGCTGCTAGAGCTGGACATTCAGAACATCAAACAGGTTTAGCTATGGATTTAACAACATATGGATATAATGCTGATAACTTTCATGAATCTAAAGCATATAGTTGGTTACAAGATCATGCTCATGAATATGGTTTTATAATGAGATATCCAAAAGATAAAGAAGATATTACAGGTTATAAATATGAATCATGGCACTATAGATATGTTGGAGTTGAAGTAGCAACATTTATTCATACATATGATATTACATATGATGAATATTATGCTTATTATATTGAACATAATATGAAATAAAAAAAGAAGTTAATACTTCTTTTTTATTTGTCATAATTCCATAAACCCAATTTCCCTTTTGCTGGAATATATTCATCATATTTTTTTACATTTTCTAATTTCCATGCATAATTTTGTACATGTCCACTATTACCATATACTATAGGATCAATACTTTTCAATTCATTATCAAATTCTTCAGTTACTAATATACAATCTACTAAATCTGCTTCCCCTATTATCATTCCTTTAGAACATTCTAAATTATAATCTTTAAACTTTTTTAATTGTTCTTTTTCTAATGATAATCCAGCATGAATTAATATCTTACCTCTATAATTAGTTTTCCAACTTCTAAATTCATATTTTTTATGACCATCTATTATTAAAGTAGCCCATGGTTCTTTTATTGTTAATACTTTCATCATATCACCTATATAAATTATAACATAAAAAAACAGATAAAATTATCTGTTTATAAAACCATTACATTTATTACATTCATTGTTAATAATTTGATTTTCTTCTGAACATGAATATTGAGGTGTATAAGTATGATTATAAATATGTCTATTAATAAAATGAGTATGTACTGGGATGATATGTTACTGCCACAAGATGATAGAATTTCTTATCAAAAAAAATTAAATTTTATTATTAAAACATAATTTCAAATCTACTCTCTTATCTTCATAAATGTATATTTTATCTATTAATTTTACTATTAAATCTCTGCTTGGATTTTCTTGATTTAAAAAATCACTAATAAATTTTTTTACATATTCATCATAACCAATCACTTCATTATTTAAGGATTTTTCCATATCAAAATCACCTAAACTTCTTTTTAAGTTTTCTATTTTTTCTTCGAGTTTTTCTTTTACGCGATTATACATTTCTTCATTTATCTTTCCACTTATTTTGTCAATATATGCATCATCTAAATTTAATATTGTTTTATCTAGTTCTTTTTTTAATTTTTCTTTTTTTATTTGTTTTTTCTTTTTTTCCTTTTCTATATTTATTTTTTTTACTTCTGATGATATTTTATTAATACTAATATTTTTTTTGCACTCATTAATTAATTTTTCTAAAATACATTTTTCTAGTTTATCATAATTATTACTGTGTGTTGTACATACATGTTGCTTCATAAATGCTCTATAATGATTACATATTGTATAGCACTGATTATTATCTTTCCTTCTCGAAGTAACTGATATACGATGACCGCAGTTTCCACAATACAATAATCCATCAAGTAAATGATTTTCTTTTTTTTCTTTTCTTCCAACATTTTTAGGTACTAATTTTTGTGCTTCAAAAAATACTTCTTTATCAATTATTGGTTCATGAGTTTTAGAAACAATTATGTAATTACAAGGATTGTTTCTAACAATTTTATTTACTTTATAACTAACTTTCCTTCTTTTCCCTTGAACCATGTCACCAATATATATTTGATTTTTTATTATATCTTCTATTGTTTTAGCATTCCATTTTCCCAAAGTAGTATTATATTTGTAATTCCATTTAAACTCAAAGTATTGAGCTGGAGTTTTAACGCGTTCGTTGGTTAAAATTTCAGCAACCATATAAAAAGTATTTCCCTCTAAAAATAATTCAAAAATTCTTTTTACAACTTCTGCCTTTTCTTCATTTACAATCAAATGCTTTTTATCATTAGGATCTAAATCATATCCAAATGGTGGTCTTCCTGACATATATTTTCCACTCTTCTTCATAGCATTTAAAGTACTTCGTATTTTTTTCGATATATCTTTTGCATACATATCATTCATAATTGCTTTAAAAGGCGCTATGTCGTTATGTGTACCATCAATAAATGTATCTACATTATCCGTAACAGCTACATATCTAATTCCATGTTCTGGAAAATATTTTTCTATAAATTTTCCAGTTTCGATATAGTCTCTACCTAGTCTAGACATATCCTTAGTAATAATCATATTGATTTTTCCATCTTCAGCATCAGAAATCATTCTTTTAAATTCGGGTCGATTAAAATTTGTACCTGAATAACCATCATCAACATAAATATCTACTAATTGGTAATTGTTTTCTTTTACATATTGAATTAACAAATCTTTTTGATTTGTTATAGATTCACTATCATCTTCTTTATTTTTCTTGTATTTATCTTCATCAGATAACCTAGCATATATTCCGACTTTAAAGATATTATTCGATATATTATCTACATTTGACCACATGTAACCTCCTTAAAATGTAGATATAAATTATATTTGTATAATTATAATATACCTACTATTTTTTATTTTTGCAACCTACTTTTTATAAACAAAGATTTAATAGTTTCAATAAAAATATCGTTTACATCAATCTTATCGTTAGAATATATAACTTTCACAGTGAATTTATTTTTCATTCTTCCCCCCATTATATATTTATTTTTTATATAAGAAAAAAAGAACCAGATAGGTTCTTCATTACTAATTTTATCCATTTAATCCATCTTCAATACTCTTTCTATAATCACTATTTGGAACTTTGGCGCAATTAAATATTTTTTCCCAAGGCATATCCAATAACTTAATTGAATTCAATCCCATGATTAAATGAGCAAGAGCTAATCCAAAAGAAATATTAGGATGTTCATTTATTTGATAACTGCAATATGGTGATATACCTGTATGAAATTTAGTCAGTTCTAAAAGATTCTCTCCATTTTTTACAATTTCAGTTTTATGACAACTCACTGCAATATTTGATTGGCCAAAAACTATAACTTCAGGATTATAATGTTTATTACTAATAAATATTTTTTTATGTTTATTAATTACTTTCACAGCAAATTCATTAATTTTACCACAATTATCTGTTTTTTTATTATCTAAACCAACGGAAAATCTTGAAAAAATCATTCCATAAACAGGATTAATAATTGTAGGTTCCCACGCACCAGAATAACTATACTTATTGGAAAAATACTCTTTTTCATCAGAAGAAACATTCCATAAAAACATAGTATTTCTTTTATAGCACATTTCTTTCACAGCTTTTACTTGAGATACTGCTTTTAATAAACTCGTCTCGTCCAATGTATTCTTAATTTCTATGTATGCATAGACGGACTCAATTGGTACCTGTTGTTTTATAATTAAATCATCATCATTTAAAAACCTTAAAGTAGGAAAATTGAGTTTATCATATATAATTACATCATCACCAATTTTATCACCATCTTTTGATACAACAAATCCTCTAACCACTCCATATTTTGAAGGTAAAAATTTTCTTAAAACCTTACAAAATGCAATTTCTAATTCATCACCTATATCAAAATTGTATACTGCTTCCATTTGTTCAAACTCGAATAAAAATTTATCTGCAATTCTTTTAACTAAATTATCGTATCCATAAAAATCCATATTTACATCTCCTAGCTTATATTATATAACATTTATTATTTTTTCAAAACAAATTTAATCTATGAATTTCTATAATAGTATTAATCTCATTTTTAAAAAAATCAATATGAAATTTTTCTTTTGATATCTTAACTTTAAGTTTAAAAGTTTCAGAATTATTAATATTTTTAACAATAACTTTCATAAAAAAGCTATTATTAACTTGCTCGTATAAAATTTTATAATTTTTTTCACCAAACACATCCCTTAAAATTTCCTCTATCTCTTTGAATTTATTTTTTTCAAAATTTATTTTATCATTTAAGAATTGTTTTTTTTCTAAATCTTCACTTTCTATATTATTATAATTAATATTTTCAACAGTAAAGTATGTATAAGACATATCTTTTAAACTATTATTTTTTCTATTAATCATACCTGGATTAGTTTATTTAAAAACANNTATATAAAATTGTATCTCTAATAATTGGAAAACCTATAATTGGAAATATAATCATTTTATGATGTAACTGTTTTACTTCTTCTGGAGTTAACAAATCTCGAGACATTAATGATGTAGATTTATTACCATTATAATTACTTATACTAAGAGACTGGCTTAACGATGTTTGTTCTATTGTTCTTTTTCCTAATCTTTTAGATATAGCTTCAGCAGTTTCCTGAGTATTTGTTTTTAAATAAACTAATCCA
>DIMA01000028.1 GCA_002425325.1 Caryophanales bacterium UBA5578
ATGGTACCAAAGTGGCGATAGTGAATATTTTTACAATTATGAAAGGTTTACTCTTTCATAATTTATTAAATGATAAGTACCTAGTAGGTGCTTATTATTTAATCTTGTTTATAAGCATTTGCCTTTACGTTAGTTTAGGCATCCTGCGATTAAACAAGCAAGGGGTTATTAGGGAACTCCCTAATCTCACGTGGGCTATGCCCTAGTGAGATAGGTCAATAAATGACCTTCCCCCCAAAGATGCATAAGCAAAGGAGGAATTAAATGTATGATGGAAACCAAGTATTAAGATTTGAAAGCAAATATAAATCTGCTGATTTAGGTGGACTTGGGATAGAACTTACAAAAAGAAAAGGTACAGGTAATTACGATCAAGAAAGAACAATATTTAATTATTCTTATGTACCTTTATCTAAACCTACTCTACAAGAGCAAGTCTATTCTAAATTAAAAGATAATAAAATATATTATAATGATGGCAAGAATACCAATTTATTAAATGGTGCTATCGTTACAAGTGGAAAAGAATTTTTTCAAGGTTTGGGAATGAAATTTAAAGATAGTGGTAGAACTCATCAAGTCGGAAAAGACAAGGGTAAAGCTATTCTAGTGCCTGATATTAAGTCTAATGATGATATACCTGAAAAGGTTAAAAACTTTTTCAATGATAGTTATAACTTTTTAGAAAATCTTGTGGGTAAAGATAATGTAGTATATGCACAAGTTCATTATGATGAAGATACTCCACATTTACACTTTTACTTTATGCCTGTTGTTAATGAAGTTAAAAGAAAAGTTTTTGAAACTGATAATAATGGAAATATAATTTATCGAGAAGGAATAGATAAAAAAGGAAATAAAAAAATGTACCCAGTTCAAAAGAAAGATAAGAATGGAAAAAATATTTTTAAAACAGAAAAAGGAAAATTTCTAAATTGTGATCAGTTTTGGAAAACGTTAGGTGGGAAAACATCTTATGCAAAAATCCAAGATGATTACAACAAGTATATGACTGAAAAAGGCTATCATCTCTTTAGAGGAAACATTGGGGATAATAAACATCATAAAACAAAAGCTGAAAAAGAAATTGAAGATTTAAATGAACAAATTAATGATATGAAAATAGAATTTGAAAAGAATAAAAAATTAAATGAAATTGAATTAGAAGCTTCAAAAGAAATATCTAATTTTGATTCAAATGAAATTTTAAATCCTGTAAAAAGAAAAGTTATAGGATATAAAGATGAAGATATTAATAATTTGATTGATTATTCTAAACAAATGCAAAAAGAAAACTCTAGTAATAAAAATATAATAAAACAAAAAGATGTATTACTTGATGAACTTACTAAAAAATTAGGAAATCTTCAAACTGAAAATTCAAAGTTAAAAGATGGTAGAGCAATTAAAGAAAGAGATTTTAAAATATACGAGCAAGAACAAACTATCTCTAAACAAAAGTCTATTATTAAAGAAAAAAATTCTATAATTGAAACATTAGAAGAAAAATTAGACAAGTTACAAGAAACCTTTAATAATTTTAAAGAAAAAATGTTTAATTTTTGTGATAAGATTTGCAAAGCATTAGGTCATAAGTTAGGTATCCACTATAAAGAAGATGATGAGATAAATTATGATGATATGGAATACTATGCGAGAAAAGTCAATAGAAAATTTGAACGATCTGAAAAAGATAAATCAGATGACTTTGAAATAGGAATGTAATTATAACTAACTCTTATTATTTTAATAAAAAGACATTGTAATCATAAAATAAATAAAAAATTAATATAAATGCTAAATTATAAATAAAAATAACCTTTTAAAGTAAAAATGTACCACAAAATATTATTTTAAATTAAGTAATGAATGGAGGATTGATAGTATGAAGAAAAATTTACAAAATATTAATTACAAATGCCTTTTTATCTCTCAAACTTGAGTATGAAAGGAGAAAACTTATGCAATACAATATTATTGATATTGTTCCAGAAAATTTAACTGATACTAAGTTAAAAGAAATAGTTAATAAAAAGCTATATAAAATTATAGAACTGATGGAGTTTAATGTTAATCTTCTTAAATAAATGTTATAATAGTATTGGTTATAAGTTTAACTTTAAACTTAATTATTGCCTTTGTATTGGAGGTAATAGTTATGAATGAAATGGAGAGTGTTGAGAGTAAAAAAATATTAAGAGTTGGTATTTATGAGAGATTATCTGATGAAGATAAAGACAAAGCAAATAAAGAAGATGATAGTGAATCTATCAAAAATCAAAGACATCTTCTTATGGCAGAGATTGATAAACGTGATGAATTTGTACTAGTAGATGAATATTGTGATGAAGATTTATCAGGAGCAGGAACTTATAGACCAGAGTTTGAAAGACTTATTAGAGATTGTGAAAATGGCAAAATAGATGTTGTTTTATGCAAAAGCCAATCAAGATTTTCAAGAGATATGGAAATCATAGAAAAATATCTTCATAATAAGTTTATTGAATGGGGAGTTAGATTTATAAGTCTTGCTGATAATGCTGACACAGCAAATAAAGGTAATAAAAAATCAAGACAAATAAATGGACTTGTTAATGAATGGTATCTGGAAGATGTATCTAACAATATTAGAAGTGCTTTCAATGCTAAAATGAAGCAAGGAGAATTTATTTCTCCTTTTGCCTCATTTGGCTATGAAGTATCTAAAGAAGATAATAATAAATTAGTAGTAGATCCAGTTGCTTCTGAAATTGTAAAAGATATATTTGACTTATATCTAACAGGACTCGGGTTTACAGGTATAGCAAAATATTTAAATAGTAAAAATATACCCTGTCCTTCCCTATATAAGTATCGAAAAGGGATTAAACTTAATGTAATTAGTAATAGACCTAGAGAAGAAATAAAATGGACTACAAATGCCATTAAAACAATTTTAACGAATGAATTATATTTAGGGCATCTAATACAGGGAAAAAGAACTACTGTTAGTTATAAAAACCATAAAATTAAAAACAAAGATAAAACTGAATGGATTAAAATAGAAAATACCCACGAGGCAATTATTGATGAAGAAACATTTAATAAAGTCCAAGTTGCTATGAAAGAAAGAACAAAACCTATGAAAACAACAGGTATTGTCCACATTTTCTCTGGTAAAGTATTTTGTCTTGAATGTGAACACTATATGAGAAAAAAGAACTCTACTAAACATGAATATCTTGTATGCTCAGGCAATCGTGATGGATATGATGATTGTATTAATAAGTCTTCAATTAGATATGATTTACTTGTTAATTTAGTTTTAGAGGCAATTAATAAGAAAATTAAAAAATTCTATGATGAAGAAGAATTAAACAATTTAGATTCTAAAAAGAAATTAAGTAGATTTAGTAATAAAATCAAATCATTAGAAAAACAAAAAGAAACAATCGAAAAGGAAATATCTAAAACTAGAAATTATTTAAAAAATTTATATGAAGATAAAGTAAATGGTGTTATCACAACAGAACAATTTCAAGATTTAATTACTGATTATAATAAAAATGAAGATATGTATAGTAATCAAATTAAATCAATTAATAATGAAATTGCTTATTATAAAATGAAAGAAGAATCTTCAAAAAATAATGAAAAAATATTCAGTAAATACCAAGAACTTAAAGAACTAAACAGAGTTATTGTTGATGAGTTTATAGATAAAATCTATATTGGAAAGTTAAATGAAGAAACAAATAGTAGAGATATTCAAATCAAATGGAATTTTGAATAATCTCTACTTACATAGCCAAATATCGAATGAAAGGATGTGATAAAGAATGAATCAAGAAAAACTAGAAACAATTGTAGGATTATTTGAAGGTAATGAAATTAGAAGTATTTGGGATAGTGAAAAAGAAGATTATTACTTTAGTGTTGTTGATGTTGTAAATGCTTTAGCAAACCCAAAAGATGCCAGAAAATATTGGTCAGTATTGAAATCAAGACTAAAAAAAGAAGGTAGTGAAGTGACTACAAATTGTAGTCAGTTGAAAATGTTAGCACCTGATGGAAAAATGAGATTAAGAGATGCTATGAAAACAAATGACATTTTAAGACTTATTGAGTCAATTCCTAGTCCTAAAGCAGAGCCATTTAAAATGTGGTTGGCAAATTTAGGTAGTGAGAGAATTGATGAAGTATTTGATCCTGAAATAGCAATTAAAAGAGCAATTAATTACTATCGTAAAAGAGGATATTCTGACAAATGGATTGAAGCTAGATTAAAAGGAATACTAGATAGAAATAAACTTACTGATATATGGAAAGAAGGAGGTATTTCTAAAGACTATGAATATGGAATACTGACTAATGAAATATATAAAGAATGGTCTGGTATGAAAGCAAGTGAGTATAAAGCATATAAAGGAATTAGAAAAGAATCTTTAAGGGATAACATGTCTGATATAGAAGTTGCACTTACTGATTTAGGAGAAATTGCTACTCGTGAACTTGCTAAAGAACATAAACCCTATGGATTAGAGCAAAATAAAAAAATTGCTAAAATGGGTGGACCTGCTGCCAAAGTTGCTAGAGATGATATTGAAAAGAATTTAGGTAAATCAGTAATTAGTAGCGGGAATGCACTTAACTACCAATATATAGATGAAAATAAGCAAATAGAAAACAAATAACTCTGTTAAAAATAAAGTTAAACTAAAGAAACATTGTAAATTAATATAAAAAAGAAGGAAAAAGAAAAAGTGTCTTCACTGTATTCAGAGAGTAGCGCTTATTAGAACTCTTGCTATTAAACCAGATATATTAATAATGGATGAACCATTTAGTGCTTTAGATTCACAAACTAGATTAAGTATATCTACATATGTTCATGATATATTGAGACAAGAAGAAAAAACATTATTATTAGTAACACATAATATTGAAGAAGCACTAAATTTATGCGATAAAGTAGTTGTTTTAACTAAAAGACCTAGTAAAATAAAGAATATCTATACTATTAATAATGATAAAGATTATTATAATTTAATATGGAATGATCTAAATGAGTAAGGAATATTTAAACTATTTAAAACAAAAAAAGAGAAAAAAAAGAATAATAATATTAATACAAATATCTATTATCTTTATTTTCTTATTTTTATGGCAATTATTAGTTAATTTAAATATAATTAATTCATTTATACTATCTAGTCCTAAAAACATCATAGAGACACTTAAAACTCTAATAAATAATAATTTATTTATACACATATATACCACTATATCTGAAGTATTAATAAGTTTTATACTAAGCATGATAATAAGTATAATTTTAGCTTCTATATTATGGTATTACCAAACATTATATAAAATAATAGAACCATATTTAACAATAATTAATAGTCTACCAAAAGTTGCATTAGGTCCAATAATATTGATATGGTTTGGAGCTAATGAGAAATCTATAATTATAATGGGAATACTAATCTCTGTTATTGTATTAACATTAAATATATATAATTCTTTTTCTAATGTTGATCAAAATAAAGAAAAATTAATAAAATCATTAACAAATAGCAGATTAAAATTATTTTATTATTTAGTATTTCCAAGTAACATACCTACAATTATAAGTAATTTAAAAATATGTATAAGCATGTCATTAATTGGAGTTATAATGGGTGAATTTCTAGTATCTAAAAAAGGTCTAGGTTATTTAATTATGTATGGTTCACAAATATTTAATCTTGATTTAGTAATGACTGGTATAATTCTTTTAAGTATTATTGCTACTATTTTATATTACATAATATATTATTTAGAAAAAAGGTATGAAAAAACTACACATTAGTGTAGTTTTATTTTTACATATGATTTCCTCTAACAGGAGGTACAACACCCATTTCATTACATAATTCATCGAATAAATTTGGATTCATTATAGTAACCTTTGGTGTAACAGGTGGTATACTAGGATGAGATTGTCTAAATGCATCCCATACATCTTGTAATATTTTACCATTATCATCATATAAGTAACCAACATAATTATCAAACCAGTCTGGTAAGTTTGGTTGTGGCGCTGGTTGTGGCGCTGGTTGTGGCGCTGGTTGTGGCGCTGGTTGAGGTGCTGGTTGTGGTGCTGGTTGTGGAACTCCAATATTAAATGGAGTATTAACTGATGTAGTAATATTTTGAGCTTGTGTCATACTTACTACATGAGCTAATATTTCTGAATCACTCATACCAGGGAAAATATCCTTAAGTTGTGAAACCATAGCTCTCATTCTATTTGCATCAGTATTTTCAGCTTGTAATGCAGCAGCTTTTGCTTCAGCAGCTTTTCTTTCAGCTTCTGCTTCAACCATTTTATCTGGAAATTTGATTTGTTTAATTAAAACATTTGTTACCTCAATACCATATTTAACACCTAATTGTTTAATTTCTAATTTACATGCATCATATAATGATATATTTGATCCATTTTTAAATGAATCAACACCTTTTCTTCTAACATATTCAGTAACAATTTGATCTAAATCATTTCCAATTAAAGTATCTAATTGTTTAGTAGCATTTTTTCCATATTGTGAAGTTAAAGAATTAAATTGTACAGCATAAGTTTTAGGATCAACTATTTTATATTTATAATCAGTATCAAATTGTAGACGAATTCTATCACCTGTATCAATTTGAATTGGAGCGTTATCTATCTCTTGTTCTTTCATATTTAATACTAAAGCTGATTGCCATGGCCATCTTATTCTAATTCCAGTTTTTTCTTTTACTTTCTTTACTAAAACTGTTCCTACTGGAATACTAATAGAAGCATTTTTTAATTCTTCTGTTTCAACTGGTTCAGGAATACTTGGGTCCACTCTATGTGCTTCTAATTGTCTTCTATATAATATTTCAGCATCTATTTTATTTTTATTTGCATCACTTTGTACAATACCTCTCATTTCAGTTAATTTTGTAATTGTTAAACTTTCATTATGTAACATTAATTTAGAAGATATTGTTTCATTAGCTTCTACTTCTTTACCTACTACTTTTATTTTACCTGTTATAAAGCTTTTTTTAACTAAAGCCATTCCTTCTGGAATACTATAGAAAAAATCTTTATGTCTAAATTGTAATCTTAATTTTTCATTTGCTTGTCTTTGTTCAGCCATATTTTACAACTCCGTTCTAGAATTATGATATCATAAAGGGCAATATTAGTCAATTATCACACAAAAAAATAACTACATAATATAGTTATTTTAATGTAAAATAATTTCCTTTAATTTCATATGCATAAACATCTAAAATTTGATATAAATATTCAATAAAATATCCAGGAGATGTTCTTAAATTTCCCTCTTGTAAATATGTTTCTAATATTCTAATTATATTTATAGGAAACATATATAATGCAAGTGCTATATGATCTCCAATTGCATTATTATTTTTTTCATGCATATCAGTTATTTTTAACGATTTATCAAACGAAATTGTACCATATTTTTTTAAGTTTAATACATCTTTAATATCCTTAACAGCAACTATTGGTGCTTTCTTATCTTTATACATATTATACATTTCCATAAATTCAAAATCATATATAGCATCTCCTGCTATTATAAGTAATTCATCTTCTATGTTTTCCATATTAATAGTATATTTCATATCACCTATAGCTCCTAACTTAGCTTTTGGCGAAGTAGTATTATCATTTATTAATTTAACTTTATTGTTATCTATTTTTTTAAACCAATCTTCAAACTTATTGTAACTTTCACCATTAGTTACAACATAAGTCATATCTACTTCTTCAATCAAAGAAACTTGATCAATCAATAAGTCTAACGCAGTTAAATTATCATCAATTTTTGTTAAAGATTTTGGTTTATCATCGTGACTAGCACATAATATAATACATTTCATTTAATTACCTCCTAATTTAATTCAGTTACAGCAGTAGCTTTTAAATCTATATCTGCTCTTCTACCTAATTTATATGCATAATAACCAGCTGCAGCAATCATAGTTGCATTATCTGTACAATATTTTAATTCAGGAATAGTTAAATTTATATTATTATTTTTACATTCTTCTATTAATCTATTTCTTATTCCACTATTAGCAGCTACACCACCAGCTACTATTAAATTAGATACATTATACTCTTTAATAGTTTTTAAAGTCTTTTTAGTTAATATATCAACAACTCTCTTTTGAAAAGAACAAGCTAAGTCATTTTTATTAATTTCATTTCCTCTTTGTTCTTCATTATGAGCTAAATTTATGACAGCACTTTTAAGACCACTAAAACTAAAGTTATAAGTATCATCATCTAATGGTAATGGTAAATCATATACATCATTACCTTCATAAGACATTTTGTCTACTAATGGACCACCAGGATATGGAACTTTAATTATACGTGCAACTTTATCATATGCTTCACCAACAGCATCATCTAAAGTTCCACCTATCTTTTTAAATGAATAGTTATCTTCCATATAGATTAATTCAGTATGTCCACCACTAACAACTAAAGCAATTAATGGATATTGCATTTCTTTTCCTATATTATTAGCGTATATGTGACCAGCAATATGATGTACTGGTACTAATGGCTTATTATATATATAAGATAATGTTTGAGCTGCTACTACTCCTATTAATAATGATCCTATTAAACCAGGACCATAAGTAACTGCAATAGCAGTTATATCATCCATAGTCATATTAGCTTTGTTTAAACATTCTTCAATAACAATAGTTATATTTTCAACATGCATACGACTTGCTATTTCAGGAACTACACCACCATAATTTGCATGAGTATCCATTTGAGATAATATAACTGTTGAAATCTCTTCAACACCATTTTTAACAATAGATATACTAGTTTCATCACAACTTGATTCAATACCTAGTATAAATACATCTTCTTTATTCATCTACTATCAACTCTTTCATCATCAAAATAGCATCACTATTTTTATAATAATTCTTTCGTTCTGCTACTTTCATGAAACCATATTTTTTATATAAATTAATACCTAATTCATTATTATTTGACACTTCTAATGTTATATTATCACAACCATTATCAATAGCGTCAGTAATCATTAATTCCATTAATTCACTTGCAATTTTATTACCTCTATACTTTTCATCTACATATATATACTCTAATTCTGCTCTATCATATATAATAGAATAATTTATAAAACCAGCTATTTCTCTATCTTTTTCATATACGTATATATGTGAAAAAGGATTAGATTCAAATATGTCTACTTCATGTTCAACAAATTCACGATAATACTTTGTTAATATAGTAAAATCTTCACTAACAGCTTTTCTAATCATTTTTCTTTAATTTTTCCTCAGCTTCTGTTAATTTTAAATATTCTGGTTTCACACTATGTGGATTTTGAGGTATATCATTAATATGTTTATTAATAATTTTTATAATATCATAATTAGGATTTATTGATCCATCTATATCATCATTACTTACTATAGTACCTGAAGATAAATATTTATCAAAAGAATTTATTGCTGTATAACAATCCTTTTCAATAATATTTAAATCAGAATCATATACTCCTGAAAATACAAAACCTCTTCTTGCATCAATCATAGGAATAATATATTTTGTATTACAATTTGTAGTAGCTAAATATTCTAAACTAGATATAGTAATTATATCTTTTTTTAATGACCAAGCAATTGTTTTTGCTACAGTAACACCTATTCTAACACCAGTAAAAGATCCTGGACCATTAACAACCATGATTTTATCAATATCTTTAATATCAAAGTCTATACTATTAAAACCTTCTCTTATTAATGGCATAATTTTAGAAGACATATCATCTTTTATTATTCCATTATATTTGTATAATATATTACTATTATCTACTATAGCAATTGATACAAAAAAAGAAGAAGTATCTAAAAATAATATTTTCACAATACCGCCTCACATAATTCTTCATATTTTTGTCCGTGTGGGACAATAGTTAAAACACGTTTGTTTTCACCAACGATTTTAAATTTAATATCTAATCTTTCTTGTGGTAAATAATCTTCGATAGTATTTGCCCATTCAATAATAACAATACCATCTTTTTTAAAGTATTCTTCAATACCTATTCCATCTATATTACCATCTAATCTATAAACATCAAAATGATATAAAGGCATTTCTCCATCTAAATATTCTTTAACAATATTAAATGTAGGAGAAGTAATACTTTCACTAATACCTAAACCATTTGCTATTCCTTTAACAAATAGTGTTTTACCACTACCTAATTCTCCATTTAAACAAATAACCATATTTGGAAACTTTTCTGATTCAAAATTTTGAGCTAATTCTAATGTTTCATATTCATCATGAGATGTGAATTTGTAATCCATAATATCACCTACTTAATTATAACAAAAATAATTTAATATATACAATATTAATAATATAAAATATCTATTTATTGTATTCATTAACATTTTCAAGTGTTAATAAACTATTTAATTTCATAGCTGCTTCTCTTTGTTCATTTACTTTATTAGAATGAAAGAATTGACATATAGTACTTTCAATATAATATTTTTCATTCATACTTGAAACATATAATGATTGATTTTCATGATAATTCTTTATTAATAATAAAGTATCTTGAAATAATTTATCATCTGTAGTTGTCATTGTATTTCTATCTTCTATATATTCTTTATACATAGTTGGATATTCAGCTTTTATCATTTCATTATATTCTTTAATAGCAGCTAATATATTTTCTATACCATATTTTTTTATAAATCTATCTAATAAGAATTCTCTATCAATAGTTATATTATTAAATGGTTCTTCAAGATTAAATTTATTATTTAAAAAATTAGTAAATCTATCTTTATACATATTAAAATCTTGATTATTACTATCATATAAATCAGAGAAATGTCCACCTTTACCATCTATATTTCCATGACCTTGATCATAGTATACATTTAATAAATTTGCTAATGATTTCATATTATCTTCAATGATTTTAAATGTATCATCATTATATCTATATTCAACATTACCTGGATTAAATGGTAAAATTCCATTTTCAGATAATAACATATTAATTGCTAAATTAATATCACCTTTATATGTAACTATTCTTCTTTCTTTTAATTGATTAAACAAAGATTCATTATTTTTTATTTCTTTATATCTACTACTTTCTATTAATATTATAGCGTTATTAGAGATATTTAAACCTTTATGTGTAATATCTAAGTATGCATCTCTTCCAGCTATAGAATAAACATATCCAGAATTAACAAAATTATCTATTGAATCAATTACAGTGAAATCTCTTGTTGAATCAACTAAATTATAACTTCCTGTATAACCTAAAGCAGTATTTATTGTAAAATGTTTTGTTGAACGAAATTTAGTTGGCATATATACATTACCAATTGTTTTATCAATATTTTTCAATTCTTCATATATATCTGTTTCTGATACAGGTAATTCAAAACCATTAAATAATTCATTATTTATATTTTTTTTCTTACATACAATATTTCTCGCAATAGCACGTCTTAATTGAAATGAAAGATTCATGTTAATCTTTTCTATTTGAGTGTCCTTAGAATTAACTCTCCAAACCCAATCTACAGGTAAAAAAGAATCATTTCTAATAAGTGCTAAATTACCAATTTCCTTACTTTGTAATACTCTATTTTCAATATTTTTTAAATTTGATATATATTTTGCAATAATAAGTGGATCTTCCGTATCAATAAAGTTATCCACATATAATTCTACTATTTCTTCAGAATTAAATTCAGGAATAACTTTTTTTTCAACTCTTTCAATATCATAAGAAATATTATCAACATTTTTTGTTTTCTTATTAAAAATAATATCAAAAATAGACATATTACCACCTAAATATATTTTATCATAAAAACTTATGAACATTCTAATAAGATATAAAAATAGTAAAATGTTTACAAATGATTGATAACAGAAAGTTATACACATTAAACTATAAAAAAAAGACCTCTTTAGTCTTTTATGAACACAAAAAAAAATTTGCAACGCCCTATTTTCGCTTACACTATCGTCGGCACTTAAGAGCTTAACTTCTGTGTTCGGGATGGGAACAGGTGTATCCTCTTAGCTATCGTCACAAATTTAAGGGAAATAATTCCCTGAAAACATGATAATGTGTTTTATCTCATCTTGAATAGAATTCAATCTTTTGGATTAAATCCTCGATCTATTAGTACTAGTCAGCTCAACATGTTGCCATGCTTCCACCTCTAGCCTATCAACCAGTTAGTCTTACTGGAATCTTACTACATAAAGTATGGGAAAACTCATCTTGAAGTTGGCTTCTCGCTTAGATGCTTTCAGCGATTATCCATTCCATACATAGCTACTCTGCACTGCCACTGGCGTGACAACAGATACACCAGAGGTATGTCCATTCCGGTCCTCTCGTACTAGGAACAGCTCTCCTCAATTTTCCTACGCCCACGACGGATAGGGACCGAACTGTCTCACGACGTTCTGAACCCAGCTCGCGTGCCACTTTAATGGGCGAACAGCCCAACCCTTGGAAGCGACTTCACCTCCAGGATGTGACGAGCCGACATCGAGGTGCCAAACACCACCGTCTATATGAACTATTGGGTGGTATCAGCCTGTTATCCCCGGGGTAACTTTTATCCGTTAAGCGACGACCATTCCATTCTGAATCGCCTGATCACTAAGCCCTGCTTTCGCACCTGCTTGACTTGTAGGTCTCGCAGTCAAACTCCCTTATACCTTTACACTCTACGAATGATTTCCAACCATTCTGAGGGAATCTTTGGGCGCCTCCGTTACTCTTTAGGAGGCGACCGCCCCAGTNNCAAACTACCCACCAGACACTGTCCTTATACCGGATTCACGGTACCAAGTTAGAAATTCAATTCATTAAGGGTGGTATTCCAATGGCGACTCCTCTACAACTGGCGTTATAGTCTCATAGTCTCCCACCTAT
>DIMA01000006.1:0-22135 GCA_002425325.1 Caryophanales bacterium UBA5578
CAGTTGATATTAGTTTTATTTTCGTTCATATTATCCACTTCCTTAAAATTTCAATCTATTTGATTATACCATAAAAAGTGTATTTTTTTAATAACCTATCAAATTTTTATACCATTTATTTTGGAGTTAGATAAATCAACATCAATCTTTAATATATAGTTACCAGGTCATATGGCATTTCATATATAATAAAAAAGAATAGACATTTTATTTCTATCTACTCTACAAATTGTAATTTATATTACTTTTTAAATACCTTAACAGCATAGCTTAAACCAAAACCAATCATAGCGCAAACAAACATTAATATAGAATTATCAAAACCAATACCTAATGCACTACCTATAATAAAACCAGCAACAATTAACCAATCTGTTTCATCATCATTATCATGTTCTATCTCAATACCTAATGCTTCATCAATAGAAAATTGCAATAAAATAGCCAATTTTTTTAAACTATCAATATCAGGTATAGTTTCTCCTGTTTCCCACTTTGAAACAGTCTGTCTAGCAACTCCTAATTCTTCAGCAAGCTGTTCTTGTGTCATATTATACTCTTTTCTTTTTTCTAAAATTATATCTTTTAACATTAAATTTTCCTCCCTCAATAGAAATTATATATTTTATATAAATTTCAATCCACCATTTAAGAGTGGAATCTTCGCACTTAGATTTAACATTTACACAAATTACTATTTATATGTCTATTTAATTATATCATATTTTTTTAGTATATTTTTCAATGAGGGTTAGCTTGCAACATCACCATAATAAATATATACAAAAAAAAAGCACTATTTTTGGTGTTTCTAGATGTTTTTTACTAAAGTGGAAGTGTTTTTTACTAAAAAGATGTAAAATTTAATTTCTATTTTTTGCTTATTTTATAAGGATTTCCAGGAGGGGTTAGATAAAACAAACTCAAGCAGTTAATTACACTTCTATTATAACCATTAACATTATCTGTTTTTGACATAATATCACTTCCTTCTTTTATAATCTAAGACTAACTGCCTAGCATAATGTTCTTGCGGACAAGTATCTAAATTAACGCCTTCTTTCAAACAGCCATCTTCATCATATATTTCTTCACATTCTTCACTCATAAAATTTCCAAGATCATAACCTTGCAAATACATATCTAAATATGAAATTAAATCCTCTTTTTTTATTTTATCATATAACTGTGAAATAATTTCATCATGGTCACTTGGCATATCTGCAAAACCATCTGCCCAACCAGTATCACCAAATCCATCGTTTAATTTGCCTATCATATTTATGTAATTGCGTTTAACCATAACATCACCTACTTTTAATAATGGAGGATGTGGCACATCGTTATTTACCAGTTAATTACACTTCCATTATAACCATTAACATTATCTGCTTTTTGACATAATATCACTTCTAATTCCTTCACATTATAACATAAAAGAGTAGATTTTTCATCTACCCAATAAATTGTAATTTGTTATTTATTTTGTTTTATTAACATTATTCCTAATATTAATGTGATCACAATAATCAAAAGCGGAGCTACTTTAAAAAATACCCACTCAAATATATGCCAAAATGTTCCAATAACAGCCCATTCCGGATTACTAAAATCCCACGATAAATAAGGACTTCCTAATACAGCTAATAATATAAATAACAATATTAAGCATATATCTACAATTAATAAAAGATTTATAATTCTTTTTCTTTTTTGTTTTTGATGCATTGATAATTGCTCATTAATAACTTCTAATTTTTCAGATATTACTTTTAAATCATTTTTTTCTTTTTCTTCTATATTTTCACCAAGAATTTCACTAACTGGTGTTTCATAAATTTCTGATATTGTTATTAACATTTCTGCATCTGGAACAGATAACCATGATTCCCACTTTGAGACAGTTTGTCTTACTACATGTAATTTAATACTTAATTCTTCTTGTGAAAGTCCTTTATTTTTTCTTAATGTTTTTAAATTATCTTTTAACATATTACACTTCTCCTTTCATCAAGTTCAGTTTATTACAAATATTCCGTTGCTACAAGCAATGTATTTTAACATATCATTTAATTATAATTTATCTACTTTTATTATCATATGAATTTGCTCTTTTTTTTAATCTTAAAACTAAGTTGTCATTTGATTTATTTAAATTGTTTTTTTGCTTGCAAAGATCCAAATAATTATTCATTAATGCAATTAAACCAATTCCAACACCCGAACCTAGTAAATAAGAAGATGCAACATCTAGATTAAATATATTTGAAGTAAAATTTAGTTCATTAGCAATTATTGCTAAAACAATAAATACAAATGATAAAGTAAAAGCTGAATTACTTTTTTTGATTCTCTTTATTTCTTCAATAGTATTATATTCTAACAAATTATCTATAGTAATTTTTAATTCTTCTAATTCTTCTTTATTAAGTTTTCTACCATTTAATAATTCGGCAACACTAATATCTAATTCGCTTGCTACTACTTTTATTAAACTTAAATCTGGTAACCTTCTACCATTTTCCCAATTTGAAATTGCTCTATCAGTTACACCTATTTTATCAGCTAACTCTTGTTGTGTCATATTTTTTTCTTTTCTTAATTCAGCAATAAATTTTCCTATTTGTTCTTGATTCATAATTATCCCTCTTTTCATAAATAATCATATCAAGTTTCTTATAAAAAGTAACCAAACAAAGTGTGGAGTTAAACAAATTACTATTTAATTAACTTTTCAAATGAATCTGCATTTAATATTGTATTAGATATAAATTCACCTTTATAGAAATTAGCCCAATTATTAAAAATACAAGGTACATTTTTTTCTTTTTCTATAAATAATTGCTACTAATATTAAAACAATTAATGACACTAAGAATATAGAAACACTAAATATTATATTATCTCCGGTCTCTGGAACAGGTTCAGGTATTTTTGATGATTCTTCACCTTCACTTATTTCATTTGGTTCCCATTGAGCATAATATGTAGAATCTTTATCTATTCCAGATTCATTTAATATCATTTCAAATTTTGTTCCACCGTTTTTTTCTGTATAATATCCAATAAATTTATATCCATCTCTAGAAGGTATTGATAAAGTATCGTAAAGAGACGGATTCCAATCATTAATTGTATATGTTGTACTAGATTCAAATAATCCTCCATTAGCATCAAATATTACTTTAATAATATAATCTAAATCAATTGTATTATTTGATTGAATATTATAATCAGCTAATGTACGACCATCTATTAATTCTATACCATTAAAAAATAATTTTTGTTTTTCTGGTAATACATTATTTTTATCATATATTTTTTGTTTTAAAGCTTCAATTGTATCACTTGATTCTACTTCTAATAATAATTCATTAGATGATATATCTTTTATCTTAATTTGCATAGCTGATACATCAAAAGGAATTATTATCATCATAGTAATAATAATTAATAATATAATTTTATTTTTCATATATACCTCCCATAATTAATCTTTATAATTAACATATATATCTATATCTGATACTTCTTTTAAATGTTTATAATATTTTATTTTTACTAATTTATATCTTTTATTATGTCTTACTTTAGATCTAGCATCACTAGTAATTTTTAATTTAGTTCTTTTACCATCTATATATCCAATAATATATGTATAATGATTTCTATTTATACGTCTTTTCTTAACAATAGAATCAGTCATATATACTTCTTTTTGCCCTATTTTAATATCTTTATAGTATATAGCAGCGTTACTTATTACAATAGTTTCTATTAATAAAAATATTAATACTAAAATTATAAATACTACTTTATATCTTGTTATAAATTTTTTTAAACAGTCAATTTTATTTTTATTTTTAGTTATTAATAAAAATATTATAATTGGGATTAAAATAATTAGAATACTAACAAATATTAAGAAGGATAATCCCATTAATAAATATCCATCATTTGAAGATAATAATAATCCTAATAAGATTGCTAATAAAGCTGGAATTATTATTACTAATACAGGTATTAACAATAATAATAAAATTATTAATAATTTATTTTTTTTATTCATATTAACCTCATTAATGATGATGATGGTGATGATGTGTACTAGTTGGAGTATTTATATTACATTGTTCAAAATCACATTCTTCATCTTTATCTTCAAATTCTATAGTTGTATGAACTATATTATGTTCTTTTAATTCTTCTTTTATTTTATATTTTAAATCTTTTGATATAGTCTCTACTATTACATGCATAGTAGCATAATTATTGAATCCATCTATACTACGTATATGTATATGATGAACATCAATAACTCCATCTATTTCTAATAAATGTTCTTTTATTTCATCAATATCTATATTACTAGGTTTCTTTTCTAAAAAGATATCTATTATTTCTTTTAATGTTTTTATTGAATTAATTAGAATAAATAAAGCAACTATAATAGATAAAATAGGATCTATAATTTTTATGTCAGTAAATAACATTACAATTGCACCTACTAATACAATAACCCAACTTAATACATCTTCTAACATATGTAAGTTAACTGACTTTTGATTTAATGAATCTCCATCTTTAGTAAAATATGCTGCTATAAAATTAATTATAAAACCTAATATTGCTAAAACAATCATTCCATTATAATTTATATCTACTGGATTAAATATTCTTTCAATAGCGTTATATATAACTAAAATAGATCCTACAAATAATATAAAAGTAGTTATTATACTTCCTAATACAGAATATCTTGTATAACCATATGTATAATTATTATCTGGTTTCTTTTTACTTTTCTTTTCTAAAAAATAAGATATACCTATACTAATAGCATCTCCCATATCATGTACAGAATCTGATACAATAGCGACACTATTAGTTAATGTTCCACCTATAAATTCTACAATTGAAAATAATAAATTTAATACAAATGCAACTAATATATTTTTTTCTGTTCTCATATTATTCTCCTATCTAATAAAATTATAACATAAAAAAAAGTAAATTATTAAGATTTACTTTTTTTCTTTTTCTTATCTTCATACATTTTCTTATCAGCATTTTTAAATGCTTTATTAAAATCTATTTTATCAGTTACTATTTCAAATCCAATAGCTATTGCAATATTATATTCTTTAGTACTATTTTTATTAATTCTTGTAATATCTTTTTCAATAGATTTTATTAAATTTTTAATTTCTGTTCTATTAGATATATGAGTTAAAAAAACAAATTCATCTCCACCAATACGATAACATTTTCCATGTTTATCTAAATTATCTCTAATTATATTGGCAGCATCTATAATTAGACAATCTCCTTCACCATGTCCATAAGTATCATTAATTACTTTTAAATCATTTACATCAAATACTATTATAGCACCTGTTTTTTCTTTTTCTAATCTATCCATTTCTTCAATAAATGATGTTCTATTTAATAAATCAGTTAAACCATCTCTATATGCTAATTTACTAAGGAAGTCTACTTTATTTTCTCTTTCATATCTTCTATAGTATTCAAATATATATCCTACAGCTTCAATTATTAAGAATAATAAAGCACCCATTCTTGTAAATAATGATGATTCAACAGAAACACCATAATGAATAGTTAATATATCTATTATTACAAATAAACATACCAATAATAATCCAAATGTGTGTCTTAATTCTTTTTTATCGCCTATTACAAATGATTTAATACAAACATAGATGATATAAATAATACCAAGTATATACGTACTATGTGTTATTTTAATAGATGAATGATAATCTAATATTCCAAATAAATTTAATAAGTAATTAATTACAAAATTTAGTAATGCTAATATAGATAAACTATTTACTATTATCCTATTACTTGATTTTCTATATGTATGTCCTATATATAACATTAATGGTAACATAATTAATAACATTAATATTTCAGAAATCATATGGAAATAGTATGCTCTACCAAATACTAATTGAAATATTTTTGAATCAAATAACATAAATGAACCAACCATAAAAGCAAAGGTTCCTATATATAACATTTTATGACCCATCTTTTTTACAAATATTAATGGTATTGATACTAATATAAGTATTAAACCAACTAATATAACAGCTGCAGATACTAAGCCACCTAGTAAATGTTTTCTAATAAAATATAAATTCATATCTAATGAATCACCAATATATATTTTATTAATTCTTCCTCCATCATCATATGGAGCAAGTACTTCAATAGTTAAATCTTTATTAGAGTCCTCTTTTAATAAATTAATAGTTACAAAATAAGATCCTTCTGTATGACCATATAAATGTTTATTTAACTCTTTATGTTTATATACGTATTTATCCCCTACCAATATATTAGCATTAACACTTTTAAAATTAATTAAAATTTCTCTATCTTCTTCTAATATAGGTATTTTCTTTTTTACTACATCATATTTATATAATTCATTTAAATTTGCTGATTTATTATCAGATACCCAACCATAAGAAAAATCTTTCATATCATATTTAGTCTTATGTGTGAAAGTATCTCTAGTTGCATAAATAATAGTTATTATAGTTACAATAATGAATAAAACATAAACCATTAATAATGTTCTGTTACGTAATAATTTTAGTTTCATTACTTCACCTCTTATTACTTATAGTATAACTCAATTTTATTATTTTGAGTTAAAAATTTTTATTTTCGACAAAATAAATTTAATATTTTCTTTTTTTCTTCTTCATCTACTACAATGTTTTCTTTTATAAATTTATTAATAGAATCTCTAATTCTCAAATTTTTATCAAAATATTGTTCATATACATTTAGTTCAAAACTACTATTATTCTTTTTCTTTTCATTATTAAAAAATTCAATTATTTTTCTTAACATATAAAAGTCTATATCTGAATTATTCATAAATAATAATTGATGAAGTAATTTATTTATTTTTTCATAATTCCATTCTAATATAATTCTTTCTTTATCTTCTTCTGTTAATTCAGTATTTTCATAATATACCAATAAATCATTTACATCATTAATATAATAATTACCTGGATCTACTAAATATAAATTACCATTATAAATAGTATTTGATGGATTAATATCTATTAATCTTATTCCTAGTTTACTTATTCTTTTTATATCTTCTTCAATAATTAATAATTCATTTAATAAGTTATCTAGAGTATCCTCTAATATATTTATACCTTGTATTATATATTGCATTGTATATCCTACTAATTTATCATCTTCATATAAAAGTGATATAGGCATTAATATTCTACTTGTATTAATACTTGATAGTAAATTAAGAGAACTTTCATCTTTATGTTCAAAAGAATAATTATCTTTAAATATTTTATATACTAATTTTTCATCATTATATACTACTACTTCTGAACCTATATTACTTAATAAATTCAATTTATCTAAATCTATAATTTCTTTTTTATTATTATATATTGTTTTCATAAGTAATTCTTTCTATCTATTTAAAATATCATTATTAATGACATAGTTAGAAACCGCTTTAAAATTTTCATCATATGAATATCTTTGTTGACCAAATTTAAGCCACATTGTAGACCAAGAAGAACCATTATCTAATAATTCTTTTACAGTTTCATTATTCAAAGTTTTATTATTTTCTTGATTATTTAGATCTACACAACCTTCTAAATCATATAACTTACATTGTATATCACATTCTAATTTATCACATTGATATGCAAATAACGCTTCTTTAGTTTTATGCTCATCAAATTCTAAAAATATTTTTTCTATTTCTTCTTTATCTATTAATGAACCTAATATTTTATGAACAGCATCATGTTCTAATTTTACTTTTTCTTCTTTAGTTATTTGAAACTGAGTTAAATCACCTATTATAATTTCTCCAAGTTCATGTATGGCTAACATATATATTACTTTCATTATATCAATATCATATTCGTATTCTGATTTCATAGCAAGAGCAAGCATTTGAACTCCATAAATATGTTCTGCTATGCTTTCTACTCTTTCTCTCTTTACATTCCAATCTTGCCAACCAGTTCTAATTATATTTTTTAATTTATTACATAGTACATAATAATTAATAACATTTTGTTCTTTAGACATATTATCTACTCATTTCTTTTATATATTTTTCTACTAATGGTATTCTTTGTTTATCTTTTTCTCTTGTACTTTCAAGTAAATATGCATAATATTCATTTATATTTTGTAAATAGTAATCTCCTACTTTTTCTGGTTTATATTTTAAATTTTCCTTAGGCCCATCACATACACATTCAATTTTATCACTTACAATATACCAACCATTATCTTTTTGTTTTAGTTCGTAATTATTTTTTAATTGCTCTAATCCTTTATCAGTAACAGCTATATCTGCATCACCTGCATCAGGGTAAATATCTCTTAATACTAACGCTGATGAAGATAAAATCCAAAATTCTTCTCTATCTATTTTAATAGTTTCTAATAATTCAATTAATTCTTTTTTATTCATTCTTTTTTCCATTATATCAACCTCACTTATTAAGTTTATTATAACATATAAAAAAGATAGTTATTAACTATCTTTTAGTTTTTTCCTTTTCATACTATCTATTGTTCCTTTTATACCACCAATTAAATCAGTCAAGTTTAATATCATTCCTGAATAAGCTTTATTATTAAAGTCATATATAATACCAACTATACCAGTAAATATAAAAGATTTCTTTATATTATTCATATTATTTTGACATAACATAAATGAAAATAATAATACGTTCATAATAGGACATATATCTAATACTCTATGTATAAATGGAACATTAACACTTATCATGATTATTGCATAAATGATAAATATATATATTGGAACACCTTTTTTAAATCTACTAAATATAACATTTCTTAATGTCGCAATCACACAACAAATTATACCGGTATATGCTCCTAATAAAAAATATTGTAATGCACATAACATATTAGTCATAGCGTTATAAAAAAATAGATTTTCTTTTTTCTTTTGAAAAGCACCAAAGGCATTTATTACTATTATTAATACTCCAACTATTTGTGCTAATATAAACAAACCACGTTCGTATCTCATATCTTCTCCTACTTATCTATAATTAACTTAATTAATTTTTTTATGATATTACCACTTATAATTATAATTGAAGTTAAACAATAAGTAAATCCTATTGTTACATATTCTAATCCATTATAAAAACTTTTTGAATTAGATGAATGTAATACCTTAATATCTACCAAAAATAATATTAAATACATAAATCCTATAGATAAAATATTCCATATTATAAATAGAAATATATTAAATCTAAGTGATTTTAGATTATACTTACTTATAATCTTATTATGCATAATAAAATACATAATAATACATATTAAAGATATAATTATATTTAATATTAAACTAATAGTTATTTTATTATTAATTGATATAGGTAAAAAATCACATATCATAAATAATATCCAACTTATTATTTGTGTTATTAAACAAATAACTAAACTAACTTTTAATTCTTTCATCTTATTTTAATCTCTTTCCATTTAATAATGGATTTAAATCTCTTATTTTTACATCAGGTAATTCTATATTAGGTATATCATTTAATTTTATGTTATAAAATAAATTCATTAGTTCATCTAAATCTTTTTTACTATTAAATATTTCTAATATCTCTTCTTCAGTTAATTTATATAAATCATCATATTTTATATATTTATTATCTATTGCTTTTTTAGTAATATCCGCTAATAAATTCATCATATAATTATCTTCATTAGAATGACAATATACATCTATACTTTTACTAATATTAATAATTTTAACTACAGTATCTTTATTTGTAAATCCTATTTCTTGTTCATTATCTTCATTAATTACAAGGCACATATCATTAACAATATTATATATATCATCTAATGTGATATTTTTAGTCCAACAAGCTCCTGTTAATATTACACCATCAATTCTATCAGTACATACTTTAGGTCTTTTATTATCTACTACAGGATATTTTTTAAAATCAATTATATCTTCTATATCAATATTATCTTCTTTTAAACATTCTAATAAATATACATCTTCTTTTATTATTCTTTCTGTATATTCTTCTGTACTTTCTTGATTAGTATAATCTTTATTCATATAATCTATAACATGTGAAAAACATGGTGTAGCTATATCATGAAATAGTGCTGATAAAGTTTGAACCTTATCCTTTGTTAATTTATATGTTAATAAAGCAACTGTAAGAGAATGATCATATCTACTTATATATTCACTAAAATCATATACTGATTTGGAAGCATAATCCATTCCACAAAAGTATCCTACTTTTTTTAATCTAAGTAATGAAGGTGATTTTAAATACTTATCTAAAAATTGTGGTTTATTTTCATAATCTAATTGTTTTAAATAATATTCTAAATACATGATTCACTTCCTTACTACTTTAATTCGTTATCTATTATCCATTTTATATCTTCTATTGATTTATCTATATTAAATATTCCATTACCTACTGGATAATAAACAGGATATACTTTATATATTTTTTTCTTATATTTAAGTTCATGATATATTTTTCTATTTTCTGATACTGATATTTTTTTATCTAATATAATTGAACTAACTTGGTTACCAAATGTAATTATTACTTTAGGATTAATTATATCTATTTCTTCTAATAATAAATCTAAATATTTACTTAATACACTATCTGGTAAGGGTCTAGCATCTATTTGAGTACATTTACCTAAGTTAGTAATAAATAATTTATTATTTTCTATTTCATCATATACTTTATCACAAAAGTCATAATCCCAATCTTTTGGTTTTTTATTTAATATTTCATTATATAAATTTTCATTTAATAATCCTACACTAAAAAAAAGTTTCCATATATTCTTAGTTCCTAACCATGGTGATTTTCTACCCTTCCATGTTTTTACACTAGCTATATTTCTACCTGTTGGGTTCATAAAAATAAAACAGATATCTGGATTATTTTCACAACCACCATTATATATAGAATCTAAATTAGGCTCTCCAAATTCTAATTGTAATTTATCATATTTTTTCTTTAAATCCGATATCTTCTTCATAACTATCTCCTTAATAGATTATAACATAAAAAAAGCAGATAATTTATCTACTTTTTATTTTGATATACTTTTTGACATAATGGTACTACTCTTGTTCCTTTACCTGGTATATTAAATGATTCTAAATCTTCATAAATACTATATAACTTTATATTATATTTTTTACATTCTTCTTTAGTTAATTCTTTAAATGCTGGACAAGGTAATATAGTTCCATCAAATTTAATATCTATCTTTTCTAATCCTGCATTACATTTATGTGTACTTTCTCCCTGTAAAGGTATTCCTATTCTAATATTACCACTATAATATTTTTTAGATTGATCTATAAGTGCAAAAAATTCTTCTTTTTCATGTTCATCTAATAGTAATTCATCTTGATTTATTCTACCTCTTCCTTGAGGTACAAAATTAAGTAAACTAATATTTTTTATATGAGCAATTTCTAATAATTCTAATACATCTATTATTTCTTTATAATTTGGTTTCATTGGTACAAAATGAACATCTATATCTAATCCTATTGATGAAGCATTAATTAAAGAATCTAATAAAGCCATTCTTTTATTATCATCTCTACCCATTATATATTTATCTGTATCAGATTCATATGCTTGAAAGTCAAATACTATTTTATCTAATCCTAATAGTTTTAATTTATTTAATATATCTTTCGTTAGACAAGAATACTCATTAGGATTAATAAAATGATTATAGTATCTTTTAATATTATTTTTTAATCTTTCATTCCAAGGTTCTCTTTCTTCTACATCTTTTAAATATTTATTCATTTCAGATATATAATATTCTTTTTGTTTAGATGATAATTTAGTTAATTTAGCTACTCCACTAGTAAAAATTACTGTTCTAATATCATATCTTTTAGCGTACTCTACCATTCTTAATAAATCAGGATGTAAAAAAGGTTCACCACCTGATAAAGATAATTCTTCTATACCTCCCGTACTCATAAAATAATCAATTACTCTTTTAAAATCGTCAAAAGAAATAATTCTCTCTTTAGTAATACAAGAATTAGAAGAACAAAATTTACAATTATTTGGACATGCTTCAATTATTTCAAAACATAAATCTTTAACCATATTATCACCAATTTCTAATTAGTTATTATACAAAAAAAGTAGATAAATATCTACTTTTTAATATACTTTAAAGCATCTTCTTTTAATTTATTAATTTTATCTTTATCAACATAATTATATTTATCAAATAATTTATTAATATAATCATTATTATAAATTATCTTTAAACTACAATCAAAGTTTAAATCAAATACAAAAGCAATATAAGATATCCACATATCTAATCCATTATTTCTATCACTACTTAATATCGTTTTATGATTTAAAAAATCATTATATACCTTATCAGATATATAAGATTTTTCTATATCTTCAGTGGTGATATTTGCCATAGTATAAATATCTTCTTCATATTTTGCTCTAAAACTATCTAATTTATCAGCATCTCTAATTATTTTAATATGAGTTTTTTCTTGTTCTGTATATTTTTCATAATCTACTTGATACTTACTATGATTTATAATAGCATATTTTATAATATCATATATATTTTTATCATCAGTATAATTTATTATCTCATTATTATCAAATAATAATATAGACCCTAATAATGCATGATCATATTTTTTAATATCTTCTCTAAATGATTGCATATTAATAGCTTGATCAAATCTGCCTATATCATGTAATAGTGCGACTAATAATGCAATATATAAATCTTCTTTACTTAATTCTAAATCTAAACTTATTATTAAAGCATTCTTTACGACATTAAATGTATGATTTAATTTATGTTTTATTTTATCATTATTTAAATCATAGTTGTTATTAACAAAATCTATAAAATATTTTTTATTTTTATAAAATTTAATTAATACTTCTAATATATCTTTTACATAATTATATAATTCTATATCTTCAGCACTTAAAAAATTTATAAAAGTATTATAAGCTTGCTCTATATTATTTTCATCAATTTTATCAATTATTATTCTTAAACAAGTTTTCTTATAATTCTTTAATGATAAAAATGATAAACATTGAAAATAAGTATTTAATGGTAATTTAGATTTTTCATATAATTCTAACATTAAATCTTCATCTATTTCTCTTGGATTAGATACTATAATTTGATTAGATCTAAATACACCATTTGGTGTATTTTTACTATCACAACATATTATTTCTGCTTCTTCTGGTATAGTTACGTCATAAAGTACATTACCACGAATAGTCCATCTTAAGATTGATTCTTCATTAGAAAAATTAAATCCACCCATTTCTTCTGGATCCATACTAGCAGGATTCCATTTTAAAGCATAATTTATTTCATCTATTTTATATTCAAATCCTGATGCATTAGACTTAGTTCCATCCATTACTCTAACATATTTCATATTAGTTTCTTTTATCCCAAAATTCTCTTACTACACTTAATGATAAAGTAGATAATGTAAATCCAATAACTGGTACTAATGAACTTAAAAATACATTATTTATTTTACTTGTAATAAAAGTATATATTACTACTACTATATAAGTTAAAATCATTATACATATTCTTCTAGTCCAACTTGTTTCCCATTTCTTATCTTTTTCTACTCTTTTATTTCTTTCTTTAATTAACTCTATTTCATTATTTAATTCTTCGTTCATAACTTACTCCTAACTTTTTATATATTTTTTATTAATATCATCTAAATCTATTTCTTTTAAATGTTCACTAATAAGTGTGAAGAATGTTTGATTATTACCATATGGTATTACACTCTCTAATTCACTAACACCTAATTTATGTAAAAACGCTAAAATATTTAATGATGAGAATATAGCATATATATGAATTAATTTACTCTCCTCTTCATTTAAATTTAATTTTTTTATTAAATTATCATAAAGAATTGTTTTATATGTATGAGCAACAAAATCTCCATATCCCATTAATATTGGTCCACTTATTAATTCTCCAGGATCAGAAAATTTAATAGAACCATCTTCTAATAATATTATATTTTTTAAATTAGTATCTATAGGTACAAATGAATTATCACTAATAAACAAATGATTATATTTATTATATATTTCATAAAATATACATTCTAAAAATGGATAATCTTTTAATTCTATAGATGTAGATTGTTGTCTATCTTTTATAAATTCAATAAATGAATTATATTTACCTTCCATATTCTTATCTAAAATACCAAATCCATTTGTCTTATAATTTGATATACTTTCAAAGAATTCAATTAAACTATTAATAATTATTTCATTATATTGTTCTAATTCATTATAATTTAATTCATCAATTGTTTTACCTATTAATTCTTTATAAATAGCCATTTTTGGATTTTCTTGACTATATATTTTTTCTTTTAAATATTTATTATCAACTTTATCATATAAACTTAATTCATGATCTATATGTGATGAATTATTTAAATATATTTTTACATATTCATATATACCATCTTTTAAAGTTACTTTAAATACTATATTATTTGATTGACTTATTAATTCTATATTAACTAATTTATCTTTATATATTTCTTTTATTGAATCTATATATCTATTCAATATAACTTCTTTTATTTTCTCTTCTTGTTTATTATATACTTCTAACATATTATGATATTTACTATTTTGCGCTAATAAATCACTTCTTTTTAATATAAATAATTTATGGATATTATTTTGTCCAATATCATCTATCATTTTATTTAATTCTTCTGTTGATAACTTATCAACATTTATATCATGATAATATACTAACATAGATATTAAGTGTTTATCTTCTATATTATATCTATTTAAAATATCACATGATACATTCCAATGATTATAGAAATGACCTATACCTTCGCTATCTTCAGTATAAGTACTTGGTTTACCAAGATCATGAAATAATGCCGCTAAACGTAATACTAAATCATTATCTACACCATCTACAACATGTAATATATGTTCAAAAACATCATATATATGCCAATCATTATTTTGATTAAATCCTTTACATTGTTCTAACTCTGGAATTAATTCAAAAAATAATTTTTCATTTTCTTTTATTAAAATACTTGGTTTATCCAATAATAATATATGTGTAATTTTATCTAATTTAGTCATTTATATCTATTACCTCTTTATCACTACATATTAATTTAATACTACCATTATGAATTAAATAAGTTTCTCCATATACTTTTATATTATTATCATCTATTACTATGTGACTACCATCACATTGACCATATATTTTTCTTTCATAAGAGTTATACATTATATCTTCTCTTTGATATAATTCTGCTTCATTAAAATCATCTTCATTATATATAAAATGTGGTTCAACATTTATATCAACTAATCCTAATCCATTAAATAATATAGGTTCAGATTGTTCCATTTCTTCAGGACTATTATACGCTTTAGAAGCCATATTAATAGTACCAGCACTTTGTCCTATTATAAGTCCATTAAAACTTTTTAAATGTTGTTTTAAATTCATTTTACTAAATAGTTTATTTTGAATATATGTATCACCACCAGATAAAAATATTAAACTAGCTTTTTCTACATATTCCTTTGTTTTGTTAATATCATCTAATACTAAATATTCATCAAATACTAATCCTGATAATTTAAAACTTTCAAATATTAGAGATGAATATAAATTAGCTTTTTCTTTATCATTTAAATCAGATGGTACAAATAACATTATTTTATTAGACTTTAAATTATCTTTAATACATTCAATTATATTATTCTTATTATCTAACTCTTTAGCTTTCTTTTTATTATCTTCTACATAATAATTATTAAAACTACTTGTTAATATTTTTATCATTACCTCACCTCTATCTAGCTCTCAATACTTTTTGTTTATTATTTTCATATTGTTTACTTAATGTTTCTTCCATTTGTTTTGTTTCTTCTTTTTTATATCGTAATTGTTTATTTAATGTTTCTATTTGATTTGCTATTTTATAATAGTCAGGAATATATTCTGCATATTGACTAAATTTTTCTTTAAATTCTTTTTCAAATTTATCTATTTGATCAATAGTATCATCTAATAATTTTTTAGCATCATCAACAGAATCTCTAGCTCTTCTAATATCATCTTCAATACTTGTATAGTGAGTAACTAATTCTTGTCTTTCAATTTTTTCAGGAATCATACTCTTTCTTAATTCCTTAACTCCTCTATTTATTAAATTAGTACCTAATGACATTCCAAATAAATTGGAAAATGGCAATGTTAATATTCCACTAGCTATACGTAAAAAAGAACCAAACATTTTATTAGTATGATATATATAATCATGAGTTGTTACTAATTCAGTATCTACTTTACTTAATCCTACCCAAAATTCAGCTATAGCTTGTTTTTGTAATTCTATTTCTTTAGATATTTCTTTTTCAAATTTAGAATAATACATAGTATCCATTTTAGATTTATCAAAGTCATTATCTCTAGTTACTATTTCATCTTTCTTATTCTCTATTTCTTCTTCAATACCTACTCTTCTTTTTTCTTCAATTAAAATACCATCTATCGCTTCTATTTCTTCTTTACATGCATCAGATAATAATTCTAATTCTTCTAAAGATGCTAAAGATTTATAATCTTCAATAGCATCCATCATTTTAATATTATCTAGTATTTCAAAATCCTCAAAGTCATACTTTTCACTTACTACTAGGTATTGTTCTTTTAATAAAGTAACTTTTTCTTTTAATCTTAAATATCTCTCATTAAGTTTATTTATATCTTCTTGTGTATGTTGCTCATTTATCTCTAATTTAATATTAGTTATTTCACTTTTTATCTCAGATAATAATTCTAAACTATCACTAATAAAATCATTCATTTCTTCTATTATAGTTAATTCATCATCTGCTTTAGTTATTTCATTATCTATATCTAATACTTCATCTTGATCTAATGTTCCTACACTAGTTTTATTATTTATTAGCTCATAATAACTTTCTTTAGCAATTGAAGCCAAAGCTTGATTCATATCAATATTACTATATAGCTGATCTAATGAACTTAAATCCATAGAAGTTTTATTTTTTTCAATAGTTTCTTCTATATCATCTAAATATGTATCAGATACTTCTAATAAATCTTCAACTTTTAAATCTTTAAAAATATCTTCTAATTCTTTTCTATCTTCTATATCTAAATCATCCATTGGATCATCTATATCTACTTTTTCTTTTAAATCAATTAAATATTCTTTTTTCTTAGTTCTATCTGCTTTATTATATGATTCTAATTTTTTCATATATTCTTTATATCTTTTTCTATAAAGCATACTAATTAATCTATCATTAATTGACCCCTTCGCTCCTCTTCCGCCATTCATAAAATCGCCTCAAATCCATTATATCATTATATAAAATAAAAAAATAGAATAAAATATTCTATTTTAATAAACCAAATCTTTTAAAAGGTGTTATTCTTATAGCTACAGTTCCTTCTATTTGACTTTTTTCTATAAGTCCAATTCTTATATCTCTACTATCTGATGAACCTTTTCTATTATCTCCCATTACAAAATAATAATTTTCTGGTAAAACAACATAGTCATATAATTCTTCTAAACTAAAATCTTCTGTTATACATTCTTCAACAAAATCTTTTTGTTCAACATTATTAATATATAACTTACAATCTTTATACTCTATATTTTCTCCAGGTAAACCAATTACTCTTTTTATTAAACTAGTTCCATTTACCTTAGTTACAATAATATCAAATCTATCATAAGAACGATCTGTTTTATTTAATATAAGTATTTCACCATCTTTTAAATATGGATCCATTGAAGAACCATTTACTCTTACTGGTGTAACAAAGAATGTACGAATTATTGCTACTACAAAAATTATTACAACATATGGAACTAATGATTTAAAAAATCTAGCTACTCTATCAGATGTTTCTATTTCTTCAATAACATCTTTTTTCTTTTTTTCCATAATATCACCTACTAAAAAAGGCTTATAAAAAGCCTAATTTCTTTCTTTAATCTTTGGTGTTTTCTTAAGATTTCTAATGTAATTTAATTTAGCTCTTCTAACTTTACCTTTTCTAACAATTGTTACTGAGTCAATTACTGGTGAATTAACTGGTAATGTTTTTTCTGAACCTACGTTTCCAGATACTTTTCTAACTGTAAAAGTTTTACTTACTCCAGAACCTTTAATTGCCATTACTAAACCTTCGAATGCTTGAATTCTTGTTTTTTCGTTACCTTTAGAATCAACTTCTTTAATTTTTAAGTCAACTCTTACTGTATCTCCAACACGGAAATCAGGCATATCTTTACGTATTTGTGAGTTTGTTACCTTTTCTATTAAATTCACAATGTCACTCTCCTTTTCTTTTACAACTTGATCATAAACAATTTAAATCCAGCGGATCACGTCACGATTAATTGTAACACAAACAATCTTAAAATACAAGTATTTTTTAAAATACATTCTTATTTTTTATTGTACTTTTAAATTTATATAATTTTGCAGGTTTCTTTCCTTCAAATTTTCTTGTTTCTAATGTGTCCTCTATTAAATCTAAACTTAATAATTTTTTTCTAAAATTTCTTCTATCTATTTTTTTATTTAATATAGCTTCATAAGTTTTTTGTATTTCAGGTAACGTAAATCCATTTGGAAATAATGATTTTAAAATATCTGTTGTTATTATTTTAGATTGTAGATATTTTAATGCTTCATTTAATATTTCCTCATGATCAAATCCTAAACCAGGAATTTTATCGATTGGAAACCAATCGGCATTAGTTGTATTTGTAGTTTCTCTTAAAATTTTAACTCTTGATGAATCTATAATTCCAATATACGCTACAGCTACCATACGCATTACTGGTGATCTATCAACACGACCAAATGATTTAAATTGTTCAATATCTATATTTTTTATACCAGATTTCTCTTCAATTTCTCTTAAAGCACCTGTCTCTAAATCTTCATTATTATATAATGCTCCACCTGTTAATATCCAATCACCTTTATATGGTTCATTTTTTCTTTTAACCAATAATACTTTTGTAACTCCTTGTTCTACAGTAAATATAGCAGTTATTACATGTATTCCTTGATTCTTATATAATGCATTACTTTTTCTCATAATTATTTACTAATTAATTCTTTTACTTTTTTACTTACAAAACTCATATCAGCTTGACCAGTTAATTTTGGAGTAATTATTTTCATTATTTTTCCCATATCTGATGGAGATTGTGGGTTAACTTCATTAATTGCCTCTTCAATTACTTTAACAATTTCATCTTCACTTAATTGTTCAGGCATATACTCATTTAATATTGTTATTTCTTTTTCAGTTTGTTCTACTAAATCTTGTCTATTTCCTTTTTTAAATTCTTCAATAGATTCTTTTCTTGTTTTAATTTGTTTTGCTAATACTGCTATTACTTCATTATCATCTAATTCTTTTTTCTTATTGATTTCTTCTAATTGCATAGCACCTTTAACTAATCTTAAAACTGAAAGTCTTTCTTTATCTTTAGCTTTCATAGCTTCCATTATATCTTTAATAATTCTTTCTCTCATAATATCCTCCAATAAACAAATAAAGAGCTTTAAAAAAGCTCTTAGTATTAATCTTAATAGTTATTTCTTTCTCTTTTGCGTGTATTCTTAATACCTGCGTCTTTTTTCTCTCTTCTACGAACTCCTGGTTTTTTATATCCATCTTGACGTTCGCGAGCTTTTTTAAGAAGGCCGTCTCTAGCACTTTTTTGTTTCATAGTACGAATTGCACCATCAACATTACCATTTTTTACTACTACCTTTGACATTTAATTCCCCTCCTTTCACAAGCTAGACATATTATAGCACTAATATTTAGCGTTTTCAAGGAAAATTGGGAATTTTTTAAGCTTTTTTGCTAAAAAATGACCTTCTTTTTAATTTTTACAGTTTACAACTACAACCCATTAAAGCTCTTCTAATAGAACTTCCTAGACTTCTTCCTGTTTCTAAGAATATACTAGAACCTCTAATTAAAGCATTTAATAAAGTTGATGTTATATTAAATGCACCTCCAGATACATTTAATAATTCTTTATTATTTAATTCTTTCATTATATCCCTCCTTTAAAAATTACACTTTAATGGTCTCATAAAACCATCAAATATTCCTACAAAAAATGGTACACCTATAGATATTAAAGTTAATTCAGCTATACCAAGTGAAAAACCACCATCAATTTCTTTTAATTCTTCAGTTTTTAATTCTTGCATCTTTGATTCCTTTCTTTATTTTTTTAGTAAACACTTGAAATAAAGTAACTTTACCTTCATCCACTTTTATATCTAATATACTATTATTAATGTTTATTTCTTTATTTAAATCACAATTAATTTTTACATTATAATACTTTTTATCATTAACATAATAACTATCAACAATCTCTTCTATGTGACATCTACTTTTTTTATCATTAATAATATAATAATTTCTATTTTTATATTTTAAAAAACTATCATCTACATTTAATTCAATATAATTATCTTTTTCATTTTTAACTATTTTTCCTGTATAAATACTAAATAATCTAAATTTATAAAAGAAAGTAATTAATAATAAAACTATACTGCCTATCAATAATATAGTTATCCAAGATATTACTTTATAATTAGATTTATTTTTATATAATACTTCCCTATTATTAAATATATCTATTGAATTATATCTTACATACATTCTCTTTAATAACTCCGTTTTCTAATTTTATCATGTGATTAAATAAATCTAAATTTTCTAATCTATGAGATATAACTATTATTGTTTTATTTTTATACTTTCTAAAAATATTCTTTAATATTTTTCTTTCTAAAGAAATATCAACTTGATTTAAACCTTCATCTATAACTAATATATTAAACTTTTTTAATAGTGCACGAGCTAATATAATCCTTTGTCTTTCTCCACCTGATAAATTAAATCCATTTTCTTCTATTAAAGAATCATAATTTAAATTATTTTTAATTAAAACATCATTTAAACAACATATATTACTAATATCATTTATATAAGATAAATTATATTTATTATCAAATGTTATATTATTGATTAAAGTATCTGTAAATAAGTTTTCATTTTGACTAATATACAAAATACCATTGGGTAATTTATAATCATTTATATCAATATTATTAATATAAATACTATTTCTATTTGTTTCATAATATTTCATTAATAATTTTAATAATGTACTTTTACCTGACCCACTATTTCCTAATATAATTACTTTTTCTCCTTCTTTTATTTCTAAATTAATATCTTTCAATATCATATTTTTATCATCATATGTATAACTTAAATTATTAAAAATAATATTTCCTTTATATAATTCATTTTTATTTTCTAACGAATTAAATTCATATAAATCATTTAATCTATTTATAATTAATTTTAATTCTCTATAATCACTTTCTAATCCAATAATATTTTTTATTGGTTCTATAAAATAAGATAATAACGCTCCAAATGTTAATAATGAACCAAAAGTAATCTTATTATCTAAAACTAAAATAGTACCTACTCCATAAATTATAAATAAACCTATTTCGCTTATAAAATCTTTTATAAATTTTTGAATTATAAACATATTTTCATATTTAAAATTATTTTTTAATAACTTAATAAATTTATATTCAAATCTATTATAAATATCTTCATATATATTTAATCCTTTAATTGTTTCAAAATTATTAATAGATTCAATCATATAATTAGTTGTTTCTACATTATTACTTTTTATCTCTTTTATTGATTCATCGAAATTATCTTTAAAAAATAAATATGTTAATACATATAGAATAAGAATAAAGATAGATATAAAAAATAATTTATTATTTATCATATATAGAACAAACATAGAAATTAATGATAAAGGTAAATCTACAATTAA
>DIMA01000006.1:22197-46412 GCA_002425325.1 Caryophanales bacterium UBA5578
GCGATAGTTTTTATAAGGAAATGATAAGACTTGTTTATAAACATCTAATGTTAATCTAAGATTAATTTTTTCATCTAATAAAATTAATATTTTATCTTTAAAATAATCAGATATTAATTTTAATAATTTTATAGTAAAAAATATCATTAATAATAAATTAATTAAATCTTTACTATCATATATTATTGTTTTAGAAATTGATTCTAAAAAGAAAGAAGATGTTACAGAAAATACAGTTATAAATAATGATAATATAATTATTTGTTTAAAGAGTTTAGGATGAGATTTGATTATTAAAGGTATAAATGAATTTTTATTTTTATCTTTAGGTATATTATCATTAGGATATAAAATTATTAATACGCCACTAAATATAGATTTAAATATATCAAATGACATTATCATTATTTTATTAGCAGGATCTGCAATAACTATTTTATTATTTTTAAAATCAATTTTATAAATAACAATAAAATGTTTATATGTGTTATTAATTATCACATTAGCAATACAAGGTAAAACAATATTATCTTCATTAATATCATCTAATGTACATTTAACCCCTTTTGCTGTAAAACCAATTTGTTTTGCTCCTTCTATAATATGATAAGCAGTTGTACCACTTTGATTTACTTTTAATAAATCTCTTATTTTTTCCATTGATAAATAACCTTTATAATATTTTATTATCATAGATAAGCAAGCAGCTCCACAGTCTTTAGCTTCTTCTTGTTTGTCAAACGGATAACTCAGTCTTATCACCTCCTACTATATTATTATTTATTTCTATCTTATTTCCTTTTTTTAAATAAAAAAAAATTCTATATTTCTATAGAATTTTTTCTTTTACTAATATTTTCTAAATTATAATTTTTTAATATCTTTTCATAATAATATACATATGTAAGATTATTTAATCTCTTAACAATAAATTTATTATTATACTTATCCTTTATATAATACTTTTTATTTGGGTCATAATTACCATTAAATAAATCATATTTTAAAATCATAGCTTCTGGTAATTCTTCAACTATCAATTCTAAATTTGGTTTACAGTTATATCTTTTAACAAAATTATCATATAATTTATTTATTTGATATTCATTTAACTCTGTAGATAAGGTAATTCTTTTTACTCCTAAAGAATGAAGTAATGCTACTGAATAAGAATTAGTAACATTTAATGAAAAATCTGTATATATTTCATTAGTATCTTTATATTTGTATAAAGAACCTAATTCTCCTACTAGTAATTTACCTTTATAATTATCTATATATTCATTAACTCTTGGTAATCTTTTAATATATTCATCTTCATTTAAATAACTAGGTAAAATATAATTATCATAATTACCCTTAATATTTTTTATATTGTTAGTATATAAGTTATTAGTTACTTTATGTTCAATATCAGGTAAATCTATATAATAATCATTTTCTATTATATCTTTTTTGTTAGTTCTTAATTCATCTATTTTCTCTATAGCATCTCTTCTTAAATCATTAATAAATTTAACAGGTATAAAAATATTATCATCAACATTTATATTTATATTATTAAAACTATATATAGTATTACCTAATCTATTTAATTGTTCTAATACTTGTTCTTTAGTAGTACTATTTTTTATTGCTTTATCTACAATATAAGAGCTTTTTACTTCAATTCTATTATTTATACTATCTTCTATTATTAGACTTAAATTAGTCCCTAATTTAGCTTCAAAATAAGCATTTAATAATACTTTTCTACTATTAGAATTTATATTTTTATCTATATCATTTAATAATAAATAGTCCGATGTTTTTAATACGATATTATCACTATATACTTTTTTATCTGAAATGATATCTATAATATCTCCCTTTTTAGCACTCTCTACTTTATTACCTTTAATAAAAATATTTTGTACTATTAGTCCTACATCATCATATTTCCCCAATATTCTAATACCATCTTGTACATGTAAATCATCATTTAATAAAATAGTAACTCTATTATTTTTTACAGATAATACTTTACCTATTTCTATACCTATATGATTTGGTCTATACGAATTAACAAATTTACTATTCTTTTCATTGAATATAAATCCTTTTGTAAATTCTCTATTAAATATTTTCTTTAAATTATAAATATTTTTATCAGTTATTTTAGTTTCACCATATTTAATATAATTATCTATAGCTTTTCTATATAAACTTACTACATAAAATACATATTCAGGTCTTTTCATTCGGCCTTCAATTTTCAAACTATCAATATTACTTTTTAATAATTCATCAATATGTTCTAAAGTATTTAAATCTTTTGTACTTAATATATATTCATTCTCACTTACTAATTCATCATTACAATATAATTTATATGGTTGTCTACAACTTTGAGCACATGTACCTCTATTACCACTTCTTCCACCAATTAAACTACTCATTAAACATTGACCAGAGTAACTTATACATAAAGCTCCATGAATAAATATTTCTATTTCCATATTAGTTTTTTCTTTAATATTTCTAATTAAATCTATTGGCGTTTCACGTGCTAAAACAACACGTTTAATACCTAATTCTTTAGCAAATAAAACACCTTCAAGATTATGAATATGCATTTGAGTAGAAGCATGTATTTCTAAATTTGGAAATTTTTTTCTAACTAGATCTACCATACCAATATCTTGCATTATTAATGCATCTACACCTATTTGATGTAAATATCTAATATATTCAATTAAATTTTTAACCTCATCTTCGAATATTAAAGTATTAACTGTTACATATATTTTAACACCATATGAATGAGCATATTTTAATGCTTGTTCTAGTTCTTCATTACTAAAATTTCCAGCAAAACTTCTTGCTCCATATAATTTACCAGCTAAATATACAGCATCACAACCACCTTGTATTGCCGCTACTAAACTCTCCATATTACCAGCTGGCGCTAATAATTCAGGTACATGCATACAAATCACCAAAATAATTATAACTTAATTTATTTTTTTATACAATATTAGCATTCTCTTATATCCTTATCAATTAATCCTTTATGCAATCCTTTATTTTCTATTTGATTATCTATTATATCTTTAATATTATTAAATGATTTTGTAAAATTAATATTTATAAAACTACCACTTATTATTTCTTTTTTTATATTTAATAAATAATTATTATTTATTTCATTATTTAAACTAATCGTTAAACTATTATTTAAAGAACATAGATTTAAAAAAGTCTTATTATTACTATTTACGCAAGTAATATTAGATTCTTTATATTTTGTATAATACTTATTAATTTCTTTTAAATTTTGATGGTTAGTTTCTCTTATTAATATAGTATTATTTTTAATTATCTTATCTAAAACTTCTTTATGTTCTTTATAAAAATTATATGTTATTACAATATTATAATTTTTATATGATTCATTTAAATACATATAATTATCTTCATTTATATTTAAGAATAAATAAACATTATTCTTTTCAGTATTATCACCTATTATATATTTATTTTTATTATTATTTATATTTTCAACTGGAAGTATATTTTTAAATAAATAATAATTTTCATTATATATTCCAATTTTTTTCATTTTCTTATAACTTTTCTTTTTATCTACCTTATAACCACAACTACCTGGTTTAATTTTATCATTATCTATTTTAGCATTTATAGGTTCTTTATTAAATTTGTCTTCATTACTTTTTATTTCTTTCATTATAATATCTGTATCTAACGCTAATTCATATACTTTGTTTGTAAAATAAAAACTAAATATCATCAAAATAAATAAACCAATATACTTAAAATTCACTCTCATATAACACCTAATTAATTATATTTTGAATATACACTTTTTATTACTTTTTTCATATTATATTTTGAAAGGAGTTATTATGTATAATAATCAATATCCAACTTATTATGATAATGACGATGAAAGATTTGGTTTCTTAGGACCATTTATTTTAGGTGGTATAACTGGTGGTTTAGTAGCGCCTTTTTTTAATAATAATGGTTATGGATATAATCCTCCTCCTCCACCAATTTATTCATATAATTATTATTATCCACCATATATTTATTATCATAGATAAAAACTGTTTACTCAGTTTTTTATTTTTTTTTTAATTATGATATAATTGTCGTGGAAGAAGGAGGGATTTTATGTTTGATACTATAAAGGAATTAATAGAAGAACAAAAATACGTTCAATTAAAAAAAGAAATAATAAAATTAGATGAAGCTGATATAGCTGAATTACTAGAAGAATTAAATAATGAAAATTTAATTAAAGTATTTAGATTGTTACCTAAAGATATTGCTGCTGAAACATTCTCATTTTTAGATGTAGATGTTCAACAAACCATTATAAATTCTTTGACAGCAACTGAAGCAGCATCTATTATTGATAATATGTTTGCAGATGACGCAACTGATTTAATTGAAGAGATGCCTTCAAATGTCGTAAAAAAAATACTTGCTAAAACAACAAGTGAAACTAGAAAAGATATAAATTTATTATTAAATTACAAAGAAGATTCTGCCGGTAGTATAATGACAGTTGAATTTTTAGATATAAAGAGTGATTATACTATTAGCAAAGCGATAGAAAGAATAAGAAGAATTGGAACAGATAAAGAAACTTTAGATTTCTGTTATGTTTTAGATAATAAAAGAAGATTATTAGGTACTTTGTCACTAAAACAAATTATTTTATCCCCTTCTGATAAATTAGTTGAAGATATTATGGAAGTTGATCCTATTAGTGTTACTACTAATACAGATCAAGAAGAAGTTGCTTTATTATTCCAAAAATATGATATTACTGTTATGCCAGTTGTAGATAGTGAAAATAGATTAGTTGGTATCATTACAATTGATGACGTTGTAGATATTATGCAAGAAGAAACAACAGAAGATATTGAAAAGATGGCCGCTATTACACCATCTGATAAACCATATATGAGAACAGGTGTATTTGAAACATGGAAGAAAAGAATTCCTTGGTTATTAATTCTTATGATTTCAGCAACATTTACAGGTAAAATAATTCAATCATTTGAAAGTGGCTTAGCTGCATGTGTTATATTAACATCATTTATACCTATGTTAATGGATACTGGTGGTAATGCTGGTGGGCAAGCATCAGTTACTATTATTCGTGGGTTATCTCTTAATGAAATTGAGTTTAAAGATATCTTAAGAATTATATGGAAAGAATTTAGAGTAGCTTTATTAATTGGTTTGACTTTAGCAGTTTGTAATTTTGCAAAACTATTAATTGTTGATGGAGTTAATACAGATGTAGCTTTAGTTGTATGCTTTACTTTAGTTCTAACAGTTATTATTGCTAAAGTTGTAGGATGTTCTCTTCCATTAGCAGCAAAAAAAGTTGGTTTTGACCCTGCTGTTATGGCTAGCCCATTTATTACAACTATAGTAGATGCTTTAAGTTTAGTTGTTTATTTTCAATTAGCAAAAATGATTTTAAACATATAAAAAGTAGATATAAAATATCTACTTTTTTTATTAATATTCTTTAGCAACATTTTTTGTACAACTCTTTGTAGTTGTTTTTTTACACTTATTTCCATCTTTCTTATATCCATTTGGACATGAATCTGCTTGTACTTTATTATATTTTTTTAAACATCCCATCATTGCTCCACCATAATAAGCCATTCCTTTTTTTTGTGATGGACCACCAGTAGCAGTAATTGTACCTTTTGATACTAATTCTGTATAGAAAATATTAACAGAACCTCCACCAGAAGATCCTCCTGATAAAATATGTCCTCCACCTTGAGAACCATTCCATTTTGTTACAGTAGTATAACGAGCAGTAACACCATTAGCATTAATATTACCTGTATTATTAAGAGATCTACAGAATAAAATTAATAATCCCCCTGTACCAGTATCTTGAGCAGGAACAGATGCAACAGCATGACTCCATACGTTATTACCAGGACCATTACCTTGTCCTCCACCTGGAGCTTGTCCCCAACCATTTGTACTACCACCGGAATTACCTGTTGCTGCTCCACCTTGAGCACCATGTCCTCCAGGTCCTCCATTAGCAGCACCATTACCAGCTGTTCTACTAGAAGCTCTGTCTGTAGCAGCAGCTCCTCCTCCAGATCCTCCTGAATAAGAAGTCCCTGCAGCTCCTGAACCAGGATACATTCTAGCTACGTAATTTCTTACCGAACCAGAACCTCCTCCACCAGTGGCTCTTCCAGTTCCACTAGTACCATTGTTTCCATGTAAATAGTTACCACCATCATTGTATAAAGTTCTTGTAGTTGATCTAACAGCACCAGCTCCACCAGTAGCCGGAACTGTATAACCTGTATATCCATTACCATTTAATTTGTCATACCATAAATATACATTTTGTCCAGCAGCATAAGCTCCTCTACCATACATTGTAATAGTACCTTTATTTGTTAAATCTCCCGCAGTATAAATAAATAATCCTTTAGGTCCACCATAAGTACTTTTTGTAGCAGTAACTGTAACACCAGATTCAATTGTTAAATTACCTTTAACTAAAACAGCAACCATATGTTTAGCATGACTTGATGCTGTTCCTATATCTCCAGAATCTCCAAAAGTTTGATTACTAGTCCATACTTGGTCACCTTCAAGAACATATAAGTGAATATTATATGTTGTATCATTTACTTTTAAGGCATAGTAACCATTTTCTAGGTCTTCACCGTTCATCATCCATTCAATTAAACTTGTACTTTCTGCACTAGTGTATTCAACCGCTTTTACATCAAAAGGTATAACGCAAAAAAATGTCATTAAAAATAATAACATGCTTAAAAAAAGACTATAATTATATTTAATTATTTTCATTGTTATCACTTACCTTATGAATACACTTATTATCTATATATAATTATATATTATTTAATGACTTTTTTCAACAAAACAAAAGAAATAATGACTTATTTTTTCATTATTTCTTATCATTTTTTTTATCAAAATTACAACTTGTTTCTACAATGATAATATAATCATCTTTTTTATACTTATTAGTTGGTTTAATAATCACCTTAGTTTCATATTTGTCACAATTATATTTTTCAATTATTTTTATATATTTTTCATTTTGTTTTGTATTATATTTAGATAAATTTTCAAAATTTACTTTAATACCGATTTTATCAAATTTACTTAAAAAATCAGCTCGTTTTTTATCATTTCCATTTTCTAAATTTGGATAATATAGATCCTCATAGAAATTTTTAGCCATATCCTTCAGAGCTTTTTCAACTTGTTTTTCAGGAGTATTTTTTCTATTTAATACACCTAATGTTAGTAATAGTATTAATATAATAATTATAATAACTGCCGCAATACTACAAATTATAATTTTTATCTTATTTGATTTATTTTTTTCGTTCATAATTATACTCCTTTTTTTTCCTAAAACATTATAACATATTTAGAGAAAAAAAAAGAAGCTTATTTAGCTTCTTCTATTGCTCTTGTTTCTCTAATCACAGTAACCTTAATCGTACCTGGATATTGTAATTGTTCCTCAATTTTATTTTTAATATCTCTTGCAATCTTATGACTCTTAACATCATCTATTTCTTCTGGTTTAACAACAACTCTTAATTCTCTACCAGCTTGCATAGCAAATGCCTTATCTACTCCACCCATTTCATTAGCAATATTTTCTAAATCATGTAATCTTTGTACATAATTTTCTAATGAATCATTACGAGCTCCTGGACGAGATGCTGATAATGCATCAGCAATTGCTACTAATTCAGATATAATTGATGTTGGTTCTACATCACCATGATGTGATTCAATAGCATTAATAACAATATCTTTTTCTTTATATTTTTTAGCTAAATTAGCTCCTAATTCAACATGGCTTCCTTCCATTTCATGGTCAATTGCTTTACCAATATCATGTAATAACCCTGCTCTTTTAGCTAAATTAACATTTTCACCTAATTCAGCAGCCATTATTCCTGCTAAAGTAGCTACTTCAATTGAATGTCTTAATACATTTTGACCATAACTAGTTCTAAAATGTAATCTACCTAAGAATTCAATTAATTCAGGTTCTACTTTTGTAATACCTACTTCAAATAAAGCTGAATCACCATATTCTAATAATTTAGCTTTCATATCTTTACAAGTTTTATCATATACTTCTTCAATTCTAGATGGATGAATTCTACCATCTTTAATTAATGTATCGATAGTAACACGAGCAATTTCTCTTCTAAGTGGATCAAAACTAGATAAAACTATTGCTTCTGGAGTATCATCAATAATTAAATCTACTCCTGTTACAGCTTCTATAGTTCTAATATTACGTCCTTCACGTCCTATTATTCTACCTTTCATATCTTCACTAGGTAAATCTACTACAGTTACAGTTTGATCAGAAGCTACATCACCAGCATATTTTTGCATAGTTTCAACTAACATATTTTTAGCATTCTTATCAATATTTAATTTTGCTTCTGCTTCTTTTTCTTTAATTAGTGCAGCAATTTCTAAAGTCATTGAATCTTCAACTTGTTTTAAGATTATTTCTTTAGCTTGTTCCTTACTGTATCCACTAATTTTTTCTAATTCTTCCATTTGTTGTTTTTTAATTTCTTCCACTTTTGCTTCTTCTTCTTGGATAGCATTTTGTTTATTAACTAAATTGTTTTCTTTTTCTTCAAGAGAATTTTCTCTATTAACTAAAGATTGTTCACGTCTTTCTATACTTTCTTCTCTTGTATTTAAACGTTTTTCTGTCTCTTTAATTTCTTCTTTTTTCTCTTTTATTTCAGAATCAGTTTTTTCTTTTAATTCAGTAATTTCTGCTTTTGCTTCTGCTATAGAATCTTTTTTAATTCTTTCAGCTTCTGCTTGAGCTTTATATAAAATATCTTCAGCTTTTCCTTGTGCTTTAGAATTTTTTATAGAATTAAACGCATACATTGCAATTGTTCCTACAATTACTCCTAAAAGTATTAGCAAAATGGCGAATAATATATCCATATTAAATCCTCCATTTCTATAGCCGAGTGTAGTACCACTCTAATATAATTTTAAAATGAATTATATCTTTTGTCAATAAAAAAAGTGATTTAATAATAAATCACTATTCTTCTATTTCTTCAATATCATTTGATGGTAAATTTTCATTTTGTAATTTTTCTTTTATTTGTTTTAATAATGAATCTTTTATATCAGTATTTCTCTTTAACCATTCCTTAACATTTTCTTTACCTTGTCCTACTTTTTCTCCATTATATGAATACCAAGCACCACTTTTATTTAAAATACCTAAATCAGATCCAATATCAACAATCTCTCCAGTGATAGAAACACCTTCACCATACATGATATCAACACAACATGTTTTAAATGGTGGAGCCATTTTATTTTTAACAACTTTAATATTTGCTTTACTTCCTATTACATCAGAACCTAATTTAATTTGTTCTCCACGTCTAATTTCTAATCTAACTGAAGCATAAAATTTTAAAGCTCTTCCTCCAGGTGTTGTTTCAGGGTTTCCAAAAATAACTCCTACTTTTTCACGTAATTGATTTATAAAAATACATACTGTATTTGTTTTATTAATAATACCTGATAATTTTCTTAATGCTTGACTCATTAATCTAGCTTGTAGACCAATATGTGAATCTCCCATCTCACCTTCAATTTCAGCTTGTGGTACTAATGCCGCAACTGAGTCAATAACAATTACACTAATTGCTCCACTTCTAACTAAAGCTTCACAAATTTCTAAAGCTTGTTCTCCATTATCCGGTTGACTTAATAATAAATCATCTGTATTAACTCCAATATGAGCTGCATATAAAGGATCTAAAGCGTGCTCTGCATCTATAAATGCTGCTCTACCACCTAATTTTTGTGCTTCAGCAATTGCATGTAACGCAAATGTTGTTTTACCGCTTGATTCAGGCCCATATATTTCTATAATCCTTCCTTTAGGATATCCACCTACTCCTAAAGCATCATCTAATGCTATTGATCCACTAGAGATAACATCTATTTTTTGATGTTTATGATCTCCTAGTTTCATAACAGCTCCTTTACCAAATTGTTTTTCTATATCTAACATTACTTGTTCTAATGTCTTATCTGTTGTTGACTTAGTCGCCATATGTTAATCCTCCTATCACATTACAAACTCATTATACAATAGTGATTTTTTAATGTCAATACTTTTTATGAACATTTGTTCGTTATTTTAAAATTTAATTATTTTGTCAGCTTTATTCATTTTTTTATTTAATTTTTTTATTATAAAATATGTTATTACAATATATATATAATTAAGGAATAATGAACTATATATACTTCTAATAAGAATAGTTATATTACTTTCTAATATATTTGATATTGTTAAAACTATAAAAATTATTGTTCGATATAAAACTATTAAAATAGTTGATAATAATAATTCATTAAATAAATTTTTCCTAAAATATTTAAAGAAAAAAATAACTATAATTCCTAATAATAAATATATCATCATATTAAGTACTGGTGTACTTGTATATATTAAATCATATAATAATCCTATTAATGCTGTAAAAAATAAATATACATTATTTTCTATTTTATATTTCTTTTTTAAAACAATAATTGACATTAATGATATTAGTGGCATAAAAATAGAATCATTAAATATATTACTAAAGACACTATCAAGTATAAATGATAGTATCATAATTATTATATAAATAGCATTCATTATTTTGTTAATTCCTTATCTATAATTCTTACATATTCAATATCATTAAAATTAACAGCTGGTTTTACTTCTACTATTCTAGCTAAATCAAAATTATCAGTAGTAATATTTTTTACCTTACCTATTATTAGTCCACTTGGGAATTCTTTATTATATCCTGTTGTAGTAACTAACGTTCCTTCTTTAATTTTACCAGTATAACTTAATCCTTCAATAATATAAACATTTTTCTTTCTATCATAACCAGTTAATAATCCTGTATCTATTTCATCTTCATTTACATTTATTTTAACAGAAATACTAGTTTTTAAATTTTTTATAGATATAAGTTGTACTGTACTACTATAATTACTTACATCTTTTATATAACCAATAACGCCTTCACTAGTAGTTACTGCCATATTCTTTTTTATACCTTTAGTACTTCCTTTATCTATGGTTAAAATAGAATAAAAATAACCAGGATCTCTGCTAACTACACTAGCATTAATAATATTATAATCAGATAAATTATTATCTATTTTTAACATATCTTTTAATTTTTTATTTTCCCTTTTCAATTCTTCTAATTCAGCTTTAGTTGTTTCATAATTATCTTTTTCTTTTTTTAATTCATTATATTCATCATATATATCATCTTTATCTACTATATAATTTATAGTATCTTTAAAAAATCTTACAGGTTTATATATAGTTTCACCAAAAAAAACACCAATATCTTTGATTGATTTTTCAGGGAAAGATAATTTTCTATCTTTTCTTAAAGAATAACTTGTAATAGTTATACATAATACAAATAATACAAAAATTATAGTTATTAATAATACTTTATTCTTTTTTATTTTCATATATCCACCTATATTTATATTATACCATTTTCTAAAAAACTATAATAGTTATTACTACCTATTATTACATGATCTATTATTTTTATACCTAATAGATTACCAACGTTTATTAATTGTTTAGTAATTTCTATATCTTGATTACTAGGCATTAAATTATCAGATGGATGATTATGAACACATATTATAGAACTAGCACTATATGAATAAGCTTCTTTAAATACTTCTCTTGGATGAACAACACTATAATTTATTGTTCCTATAAATAATAATTTTTCATATACTATTCTTTTTGAATTATCTAAATATACACAATAAAAATATTCTTGTTTTTTGTCTTTTAATATATCTTTATAATAATCAAATACTAATTTAGAACCATTTAATTTTTTGTTAATTAAAGATATATTATTATTAAATATTCTTTTTCCTAATTCAACACTTGCTAAAATAGAACAACTTTTTTTATAACCTATACCTTCTATTTTTAATAAATTGGTATAATTAATTTTTTTTAATTCATTTATATTATTTATATTTTTTAATAATATAGAAGCTATTTCCTTAGCTGAATATTTCTTAGTACCTGTTTTTATAATTATCGCTAATAATTCTTCATTAGATAGTTTTTCTACACCATTATTAATTAACTTTTCATAAGGTCTTTCTTCTTCTGGTAAATCCTTAATTCTTACTACCATTTATAACTAACTCTTCATACTTAGATAACACCTGATTGCATACTTCTCCTATAACAGAAGAATCTTTAGAATTACTTATTAATTTATCAGTATTAGTTAAATACTCTATAAAGGGTTTAGAAGTTATTACATACTCTTCTACTTCAACATTATATTTTAAACTTTTATAATAATTTAATAATTTATCTAAATTATTTTTATCAAATGTTATACCAATGTATACGATATATTTATCTTCTTCTTTTGTATAAATATAATTAATTAATTTTGATGTATTTTTTTCTAATTCCTTTTCATCTTTATAAGTACCATATTTTATAAAATAAGCATTTGTTCCTGTATTTGATACTTTCTTTATTCCTTTATAATTATCGTATTCTTCTAAAAAAGTCTTACTCATAAATACTCCTACTAACATACCTAAAATTATTGATAATATATATTTTTTCATTATTCCACCTTCTATTAAAATAAATATACTATTATTAATTGTAAAAAAATGTCGATAAAGATATTAAAGTAATATCATATAAAGAAAAGTATTTCAAAAATTATATTTCAAATATTTTATTAATGTATATGACAAAAAAAGAGAAATAATTAATTATATTTCTCTTTTTACATATTTATTATTCTGATTGATCACTTTCATCATATTTAATTAAAACTTCACGAGGTTTAGAACCATTTTGAGGTCCAACTACTCCTCTTTCTTCTAATAAATCAATACAACGAGCTGCTCTATTATATCCTAATCTAAATCTTCTTTGAATTAATGATGTACTAGCTTTACCACTTTGTACAACAAAATCTACTATCTCATTATATAAAGGTTCTTCAGTAGCATCTCTAGTTCCCATTGGAATATCTGAATCAGCTCTAATTTCTTCATCTGTCATAACTAATGTTTCATCATAATGAGCTTTTTGTTGTTTACATACAAAGTCAACAATTGATTTAGTTTCTTCTTCAGATATAAATGTACCTTGAATACGTATTGGGGTATTTTCACCTTGTGGTAAATATAACATATCACCTTTACCTAATAACTTTTCAGCACCTGTCATATCTAAGATTGTACGTGAATCTATACCACTTGATACAGCAAATGAAATTCTAGATGGAATGTTAGCCTTAACAACACCTGTAATTACATCTACTGATGGTCTTTGTGTTGCTACAATAAGATGGATACCTGCAGCACGAGCCATTTGTGTAATACGCATAATTGAATCTTCTACTTCTTTAGCTGCTACTAACATAAGATCAGCTAACTCATCTATAATAACAACGATATATGGCATTAATTTTTTCTTTTCTGAATCCGGTAATGAAGCATTTTCTTTTATAATTCTTTCATTATATGTATTTATATTCTTATTACCATTTCTTTCAAAAATCTCATAACGATTTTCCATTTCAACTACAATTTTCTTTAATGCTATATTTGCTTTTTTAGGATCTGTTATAACTGGAGTCATTAAGTGTGGTACTCCATTATAAATTGATAATTCTACTTTTTTAGGATCAACTAATACTAATTTAACTTCATCTGGTTTAGATCTCATAAGTATAGTTGCTAAAATACTATTAACACAAACAGACTTACCTGAACCAGTTGAACCAGCTACTAATAAGTGAGGTGTTTTATTAATTTCCATACACATAGGTTTACCCATGATATCTCTCCCTAAAACAGCTAACAATTTTTTTTCATGATTCTTATCTTGATCATTAGCATTAGCTATAATTTCTCTTACAGATACCATTGAAACAGTTTTATTTGGTAATTCTATACCAATTGTACTCTTACCTGGAATTGGAGCTTGTATACGTACATCTTTAGCTGCTAAATTAAGTGCTATTTCTCTATTAAGACTTAGTATTTTATTAACTCTTGTCCCTGCTTTAATTTCTAATTCATATTGGGTAACTGATGGTCCAACATGTGCAGAAACAACTTTAGCTTCAATATTAAAATCTTGTAATACCTTTATTAATATAGGAATATTCTTTTTAATTAATTCTTGATTTTCTTTGTTGCTACCTTTTTCAATTTTATTTAATAAAGTTATTGGTGGATATTCCCAATTACTTGTATTTTCTTCAATTACTTCTCCTGTCTCTTCATTATATTGCGGAGTTGGAGCAGATTTTTGAATCAAATCTTCTCTTTTAATAACTGCTCTATGATCATCTTCATTATCTGATGATACAGTTACTTCAACATCATCTTCTTCGTCATCATCTTCATCATCTTCATCATCATCTCTAGCACCTGCTACTGATTGACTATGAATAGAATGAGCAACATACTTAATTCCACTCTTTGTTTTCTTAAATGCTTCATATAACGAAATACCAGAGAACATAATAAATCCACATATTATTAATGCAATTGATACAACAATAGTTCCATCTACAGTTAATAATGCAACGAATACTGCTGATAATGCAGCACCAAATAATCCACCACCAATATCTGGTATTATATTATATTTAGTTCCTTGTTTTGCAAATTCCATTACTTTATCAACAGTTTGACTTATTATTTCAGGTGTATCTTTATTTAAATTAAAATTATCTACACCTTTATAATAGCTTAAATGTGATAATGTTAATACCGCAAATATAACAATATATAATCCTATTAATTTAGTATTTAAAAGATTAGGACCTTTTCTAGTTACAATCATATATATTCCGCATATTCCGATTAATATTAATAATACTGCCCACCAATCACCTACTAAGAATGCGGCAAATCCTCTTATTAAAGAAGATATCATTCCAAAAGGTGAACATCCAATTATTGTTAATAAAATAAGACCTATACCATATAAATCTGTAATAAATCCTTGATCTTGTTTACTTTTTTTACTATTTTTTCTTTTCTTTTTTTTGGACATCTTATTCACCATACCTTAACATTATTAGTATAACATAAAATAAATTATTAATCCATAAAAAAACTTCTAACTATTAGAAGCTCTTTCAGATGTTTCATCTAAATTATCATTATAAATTTCTATCGCTTTTGGTGCTACAACAAACACTAAAATTAAAATTATAATAGCAATTAAAATCATTCTTGGCCAAGGACTTTTCATATGAGGATCCCTTGGAGCTACTTTTGCCATATATAACCCTCCTATCATGTAAATATTATAGCATATTTATAACATAAAATGAATATAGTAAATTAGAAAGCTAGGAGGAATATATATGGTAAATAAAAAAGGAGCATGGTTCTTAACATTATTTAGTATAATTTTAGTATTAAGTGTTTATTACATTACAATGCCTACAGAACTGTTAATTAGTGATAACATTGTTACTTCTGAACCAACAATAAAAACAGAAGAAAGTACAATGTTAGTATCACTTAGAGTTGAAGAAGATGAAGAAAAAGAAAAAGAAATTAATTCATTAAAAGAAGTAATAAGTGACTCAGAAAGTTCTATTGAAGATAAGAATACAGCTTTTGAAAAAATAAAAGAAATTAATAATACAAGAAGTATGGAAGATGTATTAGAAGAAAAAATTAAAAGTGAACATAATTTAGAGAGTTTTATAAAGATTGAAAATGAATATATAAGCGCTACTATAGTTAGTAAAGAAAAAAATAATGAACTTGCTAATAAAATAATTAGAACAATTCAAAAAGAATATAAAGAAAATAAAAAAATTACCATTAGATTTCAAGATAATTAATTCACCTTCTCTTTCTTTTAACATACAATAATATAGTATTAGACCACCCAATAGGAAGTGAGGGTTAAAGTGAATAAAAAAATACTAACAAAAAGAGAAAAACAAGTATTCGATATACTAGTAAAAAATCATACTACAAAAGAAATAGCACAAAATTTAAATATAAGTGAAAAAACAGTTAGAAATCATATATCTAATGCTATACAAAAATTAGGTGTTAAAAGTAGAGCTCAAGCTATTGTTGAATTATTAAAATTAAATGAAATTAATTTATAAAAATGCATTAATATGCATTTTTTTCATATATTTAATTGAGGTGTATATGATAAAAAATATATTAAAAAAGAAACTTATCGTTTCATCAATTATTTTATTATTAGTATTATCTTTATATCTTGTACCAAATAATAAAAGTTTAAATATAGAAGAAAAAGTAGAATATGTTAATTATGAAATAAAAAAAACAGAAGTATATTTATTAGATAAGGATAATTATTTATCTAGAGTTATGATACCTATAAATAGTGATAAAAATATAGATATTGCTAGTGAAGCAATTGAAATATTAAAATGTAATGGAAAATATAAAGATAAAATACCAAATAACTTTAAGTGTGTATTAAATAGTAAAACAAAAATATTAGATACCGAATTAAAAGATAATACCTTAAAAATAGATTTCAATGAAGCATTATTAGATACAGATAATGAAATTAAAGTAATAGAATCAATTGTATATACTTTAACTTATATAAACAATATAGATAATATAATAATTTATATTAATGGTGACTTATTAACTAAATTACCTAAATCTAATATTACATTACCAACTACATTAAATAGAAATATAGGTATAAACAAAAAGTATGAATTAGTTAGTAATACTAATATAAAGAAAACTACTATTTATTATACTAATACATATGATGATTATACTTATTATGTACCTGTTACTTTAATTAATAATGATAGTCGAGATAAAATAGAAATAATAATAGATGAATTAAGTAATAAAATATTAAGTAATAATTTAAATAGTTATTTAAATAGTGATACTAAACTAATTAATAGTAATATTGAAAATGATACTATGTATGTAAATTTTAATGAAAATATATTAAATGATTTTAATGATAATAATATTTTAGAAGAAGTAATATATACAATTTCCTTATCTATTAATGATAATTATGAAGTTAATAACGTTTTTTTTAGTGTTAATGATAAAGAAATTGTAAAAACTACCATTAAATCACTTGAATAATTATTTTTTTTATTGTATAATGTACTTGTTCCTTTGGAATGGGTATGTCTCAGTAGCTCAGCTGGATAGAGCACCGCCCTTCTAAGGCGGGTGTCAGGGGTTCGAATCCCTTCTGGGACACCATCTTAAAAATAAAACGACTTAACAGTCGTTTTTTTGTTTCTAATAATAGTTTTTAAAAAATAACATAGAATCTATATAACTTAATATTTTTTCTTCTATAGTATCTCCATTACATTCATATAAATCATATTCATATACAATTGTTCCATCATAATTTATTTTTTTTAAATATAATATAGATTTAGCAAGTATAGTTAAATGTTCATCTTTTTCATATATTGGTAAATGATCTATTACATTTTTAAATGTATGAATATGAATATTATTTAATCTTTCTATTTCAATCTCTTGTAAGTCAGTTAATTCTCCATATTCTTCTATTTCATGACCTATATCATATGTAAATAATAAATTATCATTATTATATAAAATAGGATATAAATAATTTTTTGATAATCTTTTTAAATATGTAACTGAATTTAAATTTTCTAAACTTAATGTTATATTCAAGTTATTTTCATCTATATATTCTTCTAACTCATCTATATATACTGTTGTATTATTTATACTCTCTTCAATAGTATCACGTGTTAAGACATGCATAACAATATTAATTTTATAATCTCTATAAAAACTATTAATTAAATTTAAATACTCTTTTTGTTTTTCCATAGGTAATTCACTATCACCATGAAACTGAAAATAAAAATTATCTCTATTAAAATAAAATATTAAATCTTTTACATACTTAACTTCTTCTTCATTATTTATATTAAAAAATATTTCACATCCATCAATTTTATCTTTAATTATATTATAAAAATCTAATGATTGTACTTGTTTAAATTTATCTACATTTACAGACATTATACTTTTCATATTATCACCTATTTTATTATAACATAAAAAAGACACATTAAGTGTCTTGTTGATTTAATTCTTTTTTACTTTTCTTTCTTGGAGGTAATTTACTACATAACAATTGAGTTTGATCATATAAATCTTTTATTTCTCTAATATATTTATTTACTGTATCTACTGATATATTATATTCAATAGCTTGTTTAGATATTGTCCATCCAGCAAGCCTCGTTTTTAATAATCCCTCAAGTATTATTGCTTTTTCATCTCCTAATTCAATTCTATAATTAATACCACTTTCTTCTAAAAATGTATCCATAACAGCTTTTGTCCATGGTATTTCTTTCCTCATATATCCACCCTTCTAATAGATAATTATATATCTAACTCCGTTATTACCTCTATACCATTATCAATTAATAATTGAGTTGTTATACCATTACCTTTAATTAATTTATTAGTAAATGTTCCATCATATATTAATCCACAACCACAAGAAGGACTTTGAGATTTAAATATAACTTTTGTTATATTCATTTCTTTTAATATTTTTAGTACTTCTCTAGCGCCTCTTTCAAATTTTTCTGTAACATCTTTTCCATTTTTATCTATTACATATCTTTTATTATCTTTATATACTATTTCGGCTGGTAATCTTGGTGTTGTTAATCCACCTAATTGTTCAGGGCAAGCAAATATTGCTTTACCTTCTTTTACTAATTTCAATATCTTTTCTTGATAATTATTACCACCACTATATTTACAATTAATGCCTAATAAACAACTACTTACTAGAATCATCATATCACCTAGTTAATTATAACATAAATAAAAAGCAGACAATATATTTTTTGTCTACTTTTTTTATTTTATTGTGCCTCATTATATGAAGATAATGTAACAACTACATCTTTTTCTTTATACTCTCTACCAGATACATAAGCAACTCTTATTTTTACTTTATCTTTTGCTTTTTTAGTTGAAAGTATATCACTAATCACTTCATATTTTGTTACTTCTTTATCTTCGATTTTTACAATAATATTTCCTATTTCTAAACCAGCTTTATCTGCTCCACCATTTTTAGTAATAGAATCAATATAAAAACCAACAGGTATATTATAATGTTCACTATATTCACTAGTTATTTGATATCCACTTACACCTAAGTAACCTCGTTCTTTTTCAGTAAGTGTTTTACCATTCATTAAATTTTCAATAATATCTTTTACATCAGTAATAGGTATTGCAAATCCCATTCCCTCAATACTAGCTGATTGACTTGATCCATTAGATGAATATTTAGCAGAGTTAATGCCAATTACTTCACCTTTACTATTTAATAATGCTCCTCCACTATTACCACCATTAATAGCAGCATCTGTTTGAATCATATTATTTGTTATATTATCTATTCTTATTTCTCTATTTAATGCACTAACAACACCAGTGGTTACTGATTGTCCATATCCTAATGCATTTCCAATAGCAATAACTCCTTCTCCTACTCTTAACTTAGAACTATCTCCCATAGTAGCTATTTTTATTTCTTTTAAAGTAGAACTATCTATATTTTTTATAGGAATAGATATTACAGCAATATCTCTAGATTTATAATATCCTTTTACAGTAGCATCAACACTTTTTCCATCTAAAAATTGAACACTTAATTCTTTAGCATCTTCAACTACATGGTAATTAGTTAATATTAATAATTCATTTTTATTTTGATTAATTATAATTCCAGATCCTGCTCCCGTAGCATATTGTTCTTGACCATAAAAATAACTAAATCCATATTGTCCATTATTAATTAATGTTTTACTAGTAATTGAAACAATAGATGGCATAACTTTATCAACTACATCAGATACATCTATCATATATATACCTTCTACTTTATTTTCACTAGTTTCAGTATATTTTAATGTAATTTTTTCTTCAGGCTTATTATCTTTTTTCTTTTCTAATGAACCATCATTATAAAAATAATAAAGAACTATTCCCCCGATTGCTAATACTAGTGAAATAACTAAAAATACTATTATTACTTTAAATGCATTATCACCCTTGTTCCTAGGTGGTACATTTTTTATTTCTTCATATTGTGCTTCAAATTCGTTATTCATAATACACTTCCTATCTAATATAATTATACTTTTAGTTTGTGACATTTATGTGAAATAATAACTATCATTTAAACTATTTAAAATTATAACACAAAAAAAGAAGATTATAAAATCTTCTTATTTATTTTCTAATGCTTCTTCAATTCTAATTAATTGATTATATTTACAAATTCTATCTGTTCTAGACATAGAACCTGTTTTAATTTGACCTAAGTTTAATCCTACAGCTAAATCCGCAATTGTAGTATCTTCTGTTTCACCGCTTCTATGAGAAATAACTGTGTTATAACCATTACTTCTTGCTAATTCAATAGTTTCTAATGTTTCAGTAATAGTTCCTATTTGATTAACTTTTAATAATATAGCATTACCTGCTTTTTTATCAATTCCCATTTGTAAACATTTTTTATTAGTAACAAATAAATCATCACCAACTAATTGAACTCTATCTCCTAATCTTTCAGTAATTTTTGTAAATCCTTCCCAGTCATTTTCATCTACTGGATCTTCAATAGATATAATTGGATACTTATTAACTAATTCTTCATAGAATTCAATTAATTCATCAGTAGTTAAAGTTCTTCCTTCTCCTACTAATTCATATTTACCATCTTTATAGAATTCTGAAGCAGCTACATCTATACCAATACAAACATCTTTTGCTGGTTCATAATTAGCTCTTCTAATAGCTTCCATAATAAGTTCGAAACCTTCAGTATTTGAGTTTAAATCTGGTGCAAAACCACCTTCATCACCTACTCCAGTTGCCAAACCTTTTTCATTTAATACTTTCTTTAAATTATGGAATACTTCTGCTCCAACTTGAATTCTTTCTTTAATAGTATCACGCATTGGAATAATCATAAATTCTTGGAAATCTAATTTATTATCAGCATGTGCTCCACCATTAATAATATTCATCATAGGTCTAGGTAATGTTGTTCCTTCTCCTACATATTGATATAATGCTTTACCATTTGAATTTGCAGCAGCTCTTAATGTAGCCATTGAAATTCCTAATATAGCATTAGCCCCAAATTTAGATTTTGTTTCAGTACCATCTGCTTCAATCATAGCATAATCAACTGCTTTTTGATCATATGCATCCATACCAATTATTAAATCTCTTAATGGACCATTTACATTAGCAACAGCATTTAAAACTCCTTTACCCATAAAACGAGTTCCACCATCACGCATTTCTAATGCTTCTCTTTCACCTGTAGATGCACCACTTGGTACTGCTGCTCTACCAACAACACCATTTTCTAACATTACATCTACTTCAACAGTAGGATTACCCCTTGAATCTAATATTTCTCTTCCTCTTACATCTATAATTTTCATTTTATCATCCTCTCATTATATATTTATTTTATCATAATTATTTATTCTTAGGCACAATTACTTCTTTACCACCCATGTATGGTTGTAATACTTTTGGTATTTTAATTGTTCCATCTGGTTGATAATTATTTTCAATTAAAGCAATTAATCCTCTTGGAGTTGCTACTACAGTATTATTTAAAGTATGCACATAATAAGTTCCATTTTCACCTTTAGTACGTATACCTAATCTTCTTGCTTGCGCATCTCCTAAAGTAGAACAAGAACCAACTTCGAAATATTTTTGTTGTCTTGGACTCCATGCTTCAATATCACATGATTTAACTTTTAAATCAGCTAAATCTCCACTACAACATTCTAATGTTCTAACTGGAATATCAAAGTTTCTAAATATTTCTACCGTATATTGCCACATTTTATTATACCAATCCATAGATTCTTCTGGTTTACATAAAACTATCATTTCTTGTTTTTCAAATTGATGAACACGATATAATCCTCTTTCTTCTAAACCATGTGCTCCACCTTCTTTACGAAAACATGGAGAATAAGATGTCATACAAATTGGTAATTCTGCTTCTTTAACCATTTGTCCTTTAAATTTACCAATCATACTATGTTCTGATGTTCCAATTAAGTATAAGTCTTCACCTTCTATTTTATACATCATAGCTTCCATTTCAGGGAAAGACATAACACCTTCAACTACATCAGCGTGAATCATAAATGGAGGAATAGCATATGTAAAATCTTTTTCTACCATATAATCTCTTGCATAAGCTAACATAGCTTCATGTAATCTAGCAACATCACCTAATAAATAATAGAAACCTTCACCACTAGTTCTACCAGCTGCTTCTTTATCCATTCCATTAACAGCAGCAATTATATCTGCATGATGTGGAACTTCATATTCAGGAACAATTGGTTCACCATATTTTTCTATTTCGACATTCTTAGAATCATCTTCACCAATAGGTACAGTATCGTCTATGATATTAGGTATAACTAACATACGTTTTTTAACTTCTGCTTCATACATTACTTCTTGATTTTCTAATTCAGTAATTTCTAAAGACATTTTAGAAACTTCATCTTTAATTTTCATTGCTTCATCTTTTTTACCTTCACGCATTAAAGCACCTATTTGATCACTAATACGATTTTTTTCAGCTTTTAAACCATCAGCTTTACTTTTAGTTTCTCTAAATTTAATATCTAAATCATATATTTCATCTACAATAGGTAATTTACTATCTTGAAATTTTTTCTTAATATTTTCTTTTACTATTTCTTTATTTTCTCTAATTAATTTAATATCTATCATTTTATCTTCTCCTCTTCATATCTAATATTTAAATCGTCTCTATAAAATATATAACCTTTCTCTTCTTTAAATGTATCTATACCTATTTTATCCATTAATTTTTGGCATCTAATATTTTCTTTTTTTACAGTTATATAAATATTATCTAAACCATATTCATTAAGCGCTATTAAGGATAATTGTTCAATTACTTGTTTTCCCAATTCTTTTCCTTGATATTCACTTAATAAACAAATACCAATATTACCACCTATTTTATTTTCCGGTATCCTATGTCTTAATATAGCATAACCTATTGGCTTATTTTTTAACATAACCCAATAAGTAATAGTAGGAACAATATTATTTTCTTTTATACCATATTCCATTATTAATCTAACTTTTTTAAAATCTTCAAAATCTTCATAACAACTAAATGGTTCTGGTATTGGTTTTGCAAATACATTCTCATAACTCGACAGTGTATTAATTAAATTATAATATTCTAATCCATCATTAATATCTATTTTCTTTAGCCATATATTCATATACATACTTCCTTAACAAAAAAAAGACTATAATTTAGGAGCGCATTAGCACGGTACCATCCTATTTATAGTCTTAATTTAATTTAACGAGTTTCCCCGGAAATGTTTTCATTTCTCTCCAAAGTAGATTCACAAAGTATATATATTCATTTCCACCAACCATGAACTCTCTATAATATATTTAAATTGTTACTAATCTTCATCAACGATTTCTAAAAATATTTTATCATTAATATATTAATAATGCAATTAATAACTTAATGATAGTTGTATATTTTTTAATTTATTATATAACTCTTCATTTTTTACTTCATAATTTATTTGATAATTAATTTCATTTTTAATATTATTAATTAATATTTCTTCTTCTTCTTTCATTTTTTTAAATAATATTATTTCTTTAGAACTTAGCATATTATTTTCTAAATAATTATCAAAATCTAAATAATAATTATTATTAATTCTTAATTTAATATTATTTAATAAAAATTTATTTTTATCTATAGAATACTTATATAAAATAACTTCTTTATAACGTTCATTTAATGATTTATTTATAGATTCATTATATAATTCTATTTTATTATAATATCTTTCATCCATCTTATTAAATTTTATTAATAAAACAATTATTAAATTAAATATTAATACTATAATACTAGT
>DIMA01000006.1:46448-94179 GCA_002425325.1 Caryophanales bacterium UBA5578
ATTGATAATAAAATTATTAATAAAATATGAAATTTACTTTTAACAAAATATGATAGAAAATCTACTATTTCTATTCTATGTTGTTTAGAATAAATATATTTATTTTTATCATTTTTTGTATCTTCTATTTCTTTATCTATTCTACTTATATTTATTAAGTGTTCATTCATTCTACCACATCCAATAGTACAATTATTATACTATTTAAAATATAGTTGTCAACTATTCATATGGTTCTATGTGTATATTAATAAACTCTATTTTATCATTTTTATTTCTTATTTTTTCTTCTATTAAATCAGCATATTTATGTGCTTCTTTAATAGTAATATTTCCATCCATACCAATTATTAAATTTAAACTAGACTTATGTCCATATTTCATTATTACTAATGATTTAATACTTAATACTTGAGGAATAGATTTAATTTCCTTTTTTATTTTATTTAAATATGCTACATCAGTTTCTTGTTCACCTATTATAATGCTATAATTATCTCTAATAATATTTATAGCTGTATATATAATAAATAATCCTACTATTATACTTGCTACTAAGTCAGAGTATTTTAGAAAAGAAACATACTTACTTAATTGCATAAATACTATTGATACTAAAACCACAATAGAACTTATTACATCCATTCTACTTTCTTTTCCACTCGCAACTAATATCTTATTATTTATTTTTTCTCCCTCTTTAATAATATAATTGGATAATAATAATTTAGATATAATTGTAAATATACTAACTACTATTACCAACATATTAGGGATTATAAATGTTTTATTAAATGATTCATATATTAAAGTACATCCTATAAATAGAACTACTAAACCAATAATTAGACTAGTTAAATATTCTATTTTTCCATGTCCATACGGATGTTTTTCATCTGCTGGTTTATTAGCAAATATTCCACCTATAATAGCTACAAAATCTGTAATTAAATCACTTAATGAATGAATTCCATCAGATACCAAAGCATTACATTTAAAAAACAATCCAGATACTATTTTAGTTATTGCTAAAATAATATTTGTTATAACACTAAATCGCATTACATGTGATACTTTATTATTCACACTAACCTCCTATTTAGCTTGATACCAATCAGTACCATGTTCTATTTCTACATTTAATGGTACATTCAATTTAACTACATTCTCCATTGTATTCTTTACTATTTCTTTTACTGTATCAAACTCATCTTTATAACAATCAAAAACTAATTCATCGTGTACTTGAACTAACATTTTTGATTTTAATTTATTCTTTTTAAATTCTTTATATATTAATACCATTGCTTTTTTTATTATATCAGCACTAGTACCTTGTATTGGTGTATTTAAAGCCATACGCTCTGCACCACTTCTAATCATATAATTCTTATTATCTAAATCAGGTAAAGTTCTTCTTCTATTAAACATAGTTACAACATAACCTGCATTATGTGCATTTAATATAACATCATCCATATAAGATTTTATTCCAGGATATGTTTCATAATAACTATCTATAAATGCTTGAGCTTCCTTTGGAGTTATTCCAATATTCTCACTTAAACCATAACTACTAATTCCATATATTATTCCAAAATTAACTGCTTTAGCATTTCTTCTCATATCTTTTGTAACTTCATCTATACTTACGTGATATATATCACTTGCTGTTTTAGTATGTACATCGATACCATTATTAAAAGCTTCAATTAATGATTTAACATCTGCCATATGTGCTAATAATCTTAATTCTATTTGAGAATAATCACTACTTAATAAAACACTATCATTACTTGGTATAAAAGCTTTTCTAATTAATTTACCATATTCATTTCTAATAGGAATATTTTGTAAATTAGGTTCTATAGAAGATAATCTACCAGTACGTGTTAATGTTTGAGTATAAATAGTATGTATTTTATTATCTGGATAAATTGTATTAATTAAACCATCTATATAAGTAGAATGTAATTTTGTTAACATTCTATATTCTAATATTTTATTAATAATTGGATGATCATTAACTAATTTTTCTAATACTTCTTGAGCTGTAGAATAACCAGTCTTACCCTTTTTACCATGTTTTAAATTTAATTTTTCAAATAATATTTCACCTAATTGTGATGGTGAAGATATATTAAATTCTGCATCTGCTAAAGTATATATTTCTTGAGATAGTAAATCAATTTTTTCTTTTATTTCTTTACCCATTTCTCTTAAAATATCTTTATTAACATTAAATCCTGTATATTCCATATCTCCTAATACTAAAGATAAAGGCATCTCAATATCAGTAAATAATTCATACATATCTTTTTCTTTTAATTCATCAATTAATCTATCTTTTGTTTCATATATATACTTAGCTTTAGCAACAGCACTTTTTCTTATTAAATCTAAATCTAAATCACCTTTTTTAGGATATAACATTTCTCTAAATGGTATATTATATCCCATTTCATTAGCTAAATATGCTATATCATCTTTTAGATTATATTCTAATAAATAAGCTGCTATACTAGTATCAAATTCAATATTATCTACATATATATTATGCCATTTTAAAGCTACTGTTAATCTTTTATAATCATAAGTATATTTTTTACTAGTCATTAAAAATAATGGATTATCTTTTAATAATTCATATGGTATAAAAGCACTTATTTTTTCATTATAAACTCCTAAACCAACTATTTCACAATTATGATAATTAGTTTCTTTTGTCTCAAGATATACAGCACAATCTCCTATATTATTTAGATCATCTACATTATTTATAATTGTATAAGAAAAATTATCATCTTTTTTTACTGTATTTATTTTTTTTAAGAATGAATAAAATTCTAGTTCTTCATATAGTTTATTAAGTTTATCTAATTCAGGTTCCTTAACAATAATATCTTCCATATTTATTTCCATAGGAACATCACAATATATAGTTGCTATTTCATAGCTCATATATGCTGAATCCTTATCATTGATTAATTTTTCTTTAGTAGCGCCCTTAATATTATCTATATTTTCATATATTCCATCTAACGTTTTATATTCGCTTAGTAGTTTTAAAGCAGTCTTTTCTCCTATTCCTTTAACACCAGGAATATTGTCTGAAGAATCACCCATTAAAGCTTTTAAATCAATTACATTAATTGGATTAATACCATATTCTTCTTTAAAAGTATCTACATTATATCTTATATAATCTTTTTGTTTTAATAATTTAATATCTACTTGAGGAGATATTAATTGTAATAAATCTTTATCACTACTAATGATAGTTCCAATATAATTATCATCTTCATTACATAATTTAGCAAATGTACCAATAATATCATCGGCTTCGTAGTTATCTATTTCATAATATTTAATTCCCATATATCCTAGCATTTCTTTTGCTACAGGAAATTGCATTTTTAATTCATCTGGAGTACTAGCTCTACCATCTTTATAAAAATCAAATTTATCATGTCTAAATGTTTTACCTTTATCAAATGCCACTATCATTCTAGTTGGATTTTCTTCATTAATAATTTTATTAATCATATTAGCAAATCCAAATAATGCATTAGTAGGAAATCCTTTCGAATTCATCATTAAATTTCCTGTATATGCAGTAGCATAATAACTTCTAAATAATAAATTGTTACCATCAACTAATAATATTTTTTCCATATAATCACCTTATCAATATATTTATTATAACAAAAAAGAACACTAAAATACTATAGTAATTTAACATTATATAGACCATCTTTACTATTTAATATAATTTAAATATATGTTATACTTTTAGTTACAAAGGTGGTGGAATATGAATAATATAAAAAGTATTTTTAATAAATTAAATATTGTTGAAAAAACATTATTATTTTTTATTCCAATCATTTCTTGTACTATAATGACTATAATTATTTATAACAAAATATATATAAATAATTTTGATGTATCTAAATCAGGAAGTACATATTTAAAAAATATAACTATCGAAGGTCATAATATTAAATTTTCAAAAAAGAAATATGAATATACTATATTTTTAAACAATAATGAAACAAGTTTAAATATAACTGCAGAACCAGTAGATAGAAGCGCTAATATAAAAATAGTAAATAATGATGATATAACAAGTCATGATAAAGTATATATTTATGTTACAAGTAAAGATCATAAAGTTAGAAAATATACTATTAATTATAATTATCGTCAATCATTTTATTATTATATGAAGAATATAGATAATTATAATAAAATAGAAGCCAATTATTGTATTAAATATTTTAATATTAAAGATAGTAAATATAAACAATCATTATTATTTACTCATGACTATATAAATAGTAATGGTTATCCTAATACTAATTATATAACTATTAATGATCATAAAATATTCAGTAAAAATTTAAAGAATGCTGAATTTAGAAATATAAATATTTATGGAAATAATATTGTATTAACTTACAATAATAAAAATGAGAATAAATTATCTTTATATGGATTTAATGTAGATGGAATAGTATTTTTCGATTATAATATTCTTGATGAAGAATTAAAAAATATAAATATATATAATGTTAAATATAATAAAAATAATATATATGTTAAAACAAGAATTAATGATACAAGTAAGAAAAATATATGTAAATTAAAAGACGAAGATATAGTTGAAGTAAGATATAAAATTAATTATAAAGATAATAAATTTAGTAAACCTATTAAGACAAGTCATTTAACTAATTTAGAATATAAAATATTAATGAATATTGATTGTTAAAATACTAAAGTTGTTTAACTTTAGTATTTTTATTTTTAGCTAAATTAATATTATAATATGCAGAATCTTCAGTTATATCTTGAATTACTTTTATATATGGTGGAATAATATCACTATCTGATTCTAATATAACTACTCCATCTTCCATAATATCTATTTTATAAGTACTATTATTATCAATAAAAGTATATCTTGTTTTATTTATTACTCTATAGTCTTCATATTCTGATAATAAATCATAATATTCTTTTTCACTTATTTTTTTATCTTTTAAAATTGTTCTACTACCCTTTAAATTTTGTTTTTGAACAGTATAGTAATAACTAATATCACCATCTAAACTTCTTTTTCTTAATCTTTTTTCATATGAATCACTACCTAAATATATTTGTTCTATATCTATCTTTAAACAATTATCTAAGAATGATTTTGATAAATAATCACCGTCTATTAAGTATTTACGTTGTTCCATATAAGTATTACCTAATTGATTTTGAATTTCCATTAATACTTTAGCTAATTTATTTTCAAATGTTGATTCATTACCTATTACTTTTAAATTAGTATGACCATTCCAAGAGGCTAAAGTTTTACGATCTAATAAAGCAGCCTCTTCTACACTCTCACTTCTAGCTTCATTATTACTTAATGTATAGAATTCTTCAGCTCCTATAGCAGCACTTACTAAGTGAATAACCATATCATATCTATCTATTAAGTTTAATTGCGATAATCTATTATCATTTAATAATTTAACAAATTCATCACTTGATATATATGCTTTATTATCCATACATCCTCTATCATATAAGATAATACATCTTGTATCTTCAGACATATATCTAACAGCTTCTTCATATGTTTCTTCTTTTCTTAATTGATAATTTAAAATAATATTTTGAAAATCATACATTTGTAAATTTTTTTTATCTGGTATTATCCCACTCTTTATCAATTCAGTAGCGCTCTCTCCTACTATTAATACTTTGTATCCTAAATCAGTAAAATATTGTTCTATTTTAGCTAGTGCAGTTGTCTTACCCGCACATGGTCCTCCTGTTAATACTATTCTTGCTTCTACTTGTGCCATTAATATATCCTCCTAATCTTTTTTACTTTTAAATCTAATTCATGAATAGATGCATGATCAACATTAAATCTTTTTTTATTCATATCTAATTCGACTTCTTCTAATATGTAATATAACATGTTGATAACTCCTCTATGGGTAACTATCAATGTATCGTTTAATGTTGATAAGTAAGGAATTATGTCAATAACTCGCTTATATAAATCAATCATAGCTTCCCCTTGTGGATACTTATCCGTTATTTTTACATCATCAAAGAATTCAGGATATTCTTCTTTTGCTTTCATCACTTCCATTCCGGTTAATAAACCTTTATCCAATTCTCTAAATCTTTTATCATATTCAATTGGTAACCCTAATACTTCATTCACTATACCAGTTGTTTCTCTTGCTCTTTTTATATCACTACTAATTATTCTTTTTATATTTAAACTTGTTAATTTAATTCTATTATTTTTTACTTGTTCAATACCTTCATCAATTAATGAAACATCACTAAATCCCCCTACATATCTTTCATCATCTAAACCATGTCGCATTAAATAAATCATATAACCTCCAAGTGTATATTTGTACACATATCATTTGTTTAAAAAGATGTATTATAATACATTCTTTTTCTTATTATCTTTAAACTTATAGATTTTTGCTGGTTTATTACCATCAAACTTCTCTACTTTATTAGTTTCTTCAATAATATCTAAACTTAATAGTTTTTTTCTAAAATTTCTTCGATCAAATTTAACATCTAAAATACTTTCATATATTTTTTGTATTTCAGGCATTGTAAATCCATTAGGATATAAATTACTTAATAAATCCGTTTCATTAAGTCTCTTCTTTAAAACATCAATTGCTTCATTTAATATAATATTATGATCATATGCTAAAGTCGGAATCATATCTATTGGATACCAATCAGAATCACTTGTTTTTAATGTATCTTTTAATATTTCTAATTTATCTTTATCTACTATTCCAATATATCCAACAGCTATCATTCTTTTTAATAGAGATCTGTCTATTTTATCAAATAGTCCAAATTGTTCTACATATATATTATCAATACCAATCTTTTCTTTAATTTCTCTTTTCATACCATCTATAAGTAATTCATCATTATATAAAGCTCCACCTACTAAAGCCCAATAATCTTTATATGGATTATTCTTTCTTTTAATTAATAAAACTTTAGTAACACCTTTATCAATAGTAAATATTGTACTTATAACATGTATACCTTGATTATTATATTTTGGATTATTTACTTCCATGATATCACCTACATTTATATTATATGTGTATTATTATACACTTGTCAATACTTTTATTAAAAAAAATAAAAATTCATGTTATAATGATGTTGGTGATAATATGTATATTAATAATAAAATATTAATTGGAAAAAATGAAAATGAATCTTATATTTTACCTAGTATGGCCAATAGACATGGAATTATAACTGGTGCTAGTGGTTCAGGTAAAACTATTACATTAAAAGTAATGGCTGAAAGTTTCTCAGAAGCTGGTGTTCCAGTTTTCTTAGCAGATGTTAAAGGTGATCTTGCTGGAATGTGTATGCCAGGTGAAGCAAATGAAAAAATTAATGAAAGATTAAACGAATTAAAAATAGATAATTTTGAATTCAAAGACTTCCCTACACATTATTTTGATGTATATGGAAAAATGGGTCATCCTATTCGCACTACTGTAGAAAATATCGGCGCTAGATTATTAGCAAGAATGTTAAATTTAACAGAAGTACAAGAAGGAGTTCTTGCTATTATATTTAAGATAGCCGAAGATAATGATTGGGAATTAATTGACTTAAAAGATTTAAAGACAATATTACAATATGTTGGAGATAATAGAAATGAATATACTACTACTTATGGTAATATAAGTAGTCAAAGTATTGGTGCTATTCAAAGAAATTTATTAATGCTTGTTGAAGAAGGTGGCGATTATTTCTTTGGTGAACCTGCATTTAATATTAAAGATTTTATTAAATATGATGCCCAAAGTGGTCGTGGTTATATAAATGTATTAGATGCTCAAGAATTATTTAATCATCCAAATTTATATGCTATATTCTTATTATGGTTATTATCAACACTATTTAGTGAATTAGAAGAAGTTGGAGATGTAGATAAACCTAAGATTGTATTCTTCTTTGATGAAGCTCATCTTTTATTTGAAGATATGCCTGATTATTTAGTAAAGAATATAACTCAAATAGTTAAATTAATTAGATCTAAAGGAATTGGTTTATACTTTATTTCTCAAAGTCCAAAAGATATTCCAGATGAAATATCTACACAATTAGGAAATAGAATCCAACATGCTTTAAGAGCATATACTCCTGCTGAACAAAAAGTTATTCAAGCTGCAAGTATGTCATTTAGAACTAATCCTAATTTTAAAACTGATGAAGCTATTATGTCATTAGGTACTGGAGAAGCTTTAGTATCATTTCAAAATGAAGATGGTGAACCTACAATTGTAGAACGTGTTACAATTTTACCACCTCAATCAAAAATGGGAACTATATCTGATACTACAAGAATGATGGTTTTAGAAAAAAGTTTATTAAAGAATAAATATGATACATTAGTTGAAAGTGAATCAGCATTTGAAAAAATAAATGAAGTAAAAAAAGTTGAAGAAGAAGAATTAGCACAAGAATTAAAGAAAAAAGAAGAAGAGAAACTTGCTAAAGAAAAAGCTAAAGCTACACCTAAAAAGAAAACATCTAAAATGGATAAAGCTTTAAATAGTGCTGCTACTGCTATAGGCAGAAATATAGGTAATTCTATATTCAAAAGTTTATTTAAATAAAAAAATACACAATTTTGTGTATTTTTATTTTGTTAAAAAATAACAATATACCATAATCCATACAATACAAAATAATGGATTTAATAATATAAATTTAATATGTTTTGTTTTGTGATGAAATAAACACATAGATAATAAAGAACCAAAACATCCACCTATTATACTTAAACTTAACAATACTTTTTCAGGTATACGATATTTCTTCTTTTTACTTTTTTCTTTATCTACAAAATAAATTATAAATGATAATACATTTACTATTATTAAATAATTATTTAGCATAATCTCTTTCCAATTTCTTTTCAACAAAAGATAACCATTCTGACTTATCTACAAAAACGCTATCTCTCTTTCCTTCTTGTAACATCTTTCTAACCTTTTTCATATATAAATCTTTATAGTTAGAAATACGTGCTACATAATCAATCTCTACTGTAGGTATTCCCCTACTCATTTTAATTTTATTATTAGTAAAACTTCTTGCAGATAATAAACTATTTATATGAATATAAAATATTAATCCTTGCAATAAAATATTACCATTAAATAAATAATTTAAATATTCAATCATATCTTGATATACTAATAAACTTTCTTTTGTTTTAAACTCTTCAAAGTTAAAAGTAAAATATCCATGTTCTAAATCTTCACCATATTTAATAACATCTCTTTCATATTCTTCAATTTTCTCTATTAAAAAATCAAAGAAATTATTAAATATTTCTATAAAATCTATATATCTATTAATAAATTCATCATCAAATATTTTTATTTTATTAAAATAATCATATATCTTTTTCATTCTATTTGAATCTATAACAAAATCTTTATCTTCTAATATAATATCTATTATATTTTGAATACAAAGAACTATTTTCTTATCTTCATTACTCATAAATCACCTAATCTATATAGTTAAAAAAAATCTATTGCGTACAATAAATTTTTTTAATAAACGTGCTTATTCATTATAACATAATTAATATCATTAATACATAAAAAAAAGAAAAATATTTTTCTTTTTTAATTATATTTTTTAAAAAATTTCTTTGTTTTATTTGTTAAATATACATTTTCAAATTCTTCAGTTCTAGATTCAATTTTTTCTTTCTTTGCATATTTACTATATGCTTCTTCAAATATTTCTATATTAATTAATGCTGTATCTAGATTAATAACTCTAGGAAGTATTATAGATACAATACTATCTTCATCATCTATATCGTAATCTATACCCCAAATATCTTCATCTTCTACTTCGGTATATTGAACTTTTCCTGATAATGATTTCCAAAATTCATCAGGATAATCTAAGAAACTTTTTATATCTCTATTTTTTAAAAGTAAAGATACAAACATTTTTCTATATTCATCTGTATCAGCAATTGTTATTCCTTTATTTCTTCTAGTAGCTCGATAATCTCTATTTAAATCACAAGCTACATCTACTTCATCAAAATAATCAAATAATTCTATTATTGTTCTATCATTTATTTCATCTAATACAGCTAATATATAATCAGCTTCCGAATAATCTATTTTATCACTAAATTTAATCAATAATTTCATCAATAGTTTTTCTTCTTTCATTATTTCTAGATAATCTATTAAAGCACTATCTAATTCATTATCAACCATAGAATTATTTTTAAATGTAATTTTAGTATTTATATATGCCCAAACATAGTAACTAAAAAATAAAAAATTTTGTTCTATATTTAAAAATTTAGTTCTAAAAATTTGTTTTTTAATATCACTTTTTTCAATTCTATTCATAGTACCACCAACAATTTCTTGTGAATATATTACACTATAATTTTTAATTATGCAAATAAAAAAGATAGTATTAAATACTATCTTTCATAGAATTTTTTACCTTTATAAGTATAATATTCAACTTTATCATTATTAGTTGTGTAATAATATTGATCCATTAATGTTGGTTTATCTTCATATGAACCTAATTTCTTTAAATCTTTTAAATTAAATAATTCGTATTCTCCATCAGATTCAGTTTTAGCAGTAATATACATATCTTCATATATTAATCTACTATCAATACTATAATATTTGATATCTAATACTACTTTACCTTTAGAATTAATAATACCATATTTTCTATTTGAACTATCTTTAGTAGAAACTTTATATTTATCTGTTTCTCCTAAACGACTAATATTATAATATGTATCTCCTACTTTTTTACCTTTTTTATCAATTAAGTAATAAGTATAATAATCATCACCAACAATTGCTAAACCATTTTCATCAAATGATTGTGCAATTTTAAATCCTTTATCAATAACTTTATTACCATCTTTATCATAATAATAATATAAGTAATCTTTTGAACTTTTTAAGATAAAATAATCTGTAGCTTTACCTGTATTCATGCTAGAAATACCAGTAAGATGTTTAACCATTTTTCCATTCTTATAGAAACTATATCCATCATCTTCTTTAGTTACAAAAGTTTCTCTGTCCATTATAGCAGTTGAATAAGAACTAATTTTTGTTCCTAATTTATATTTAGAAGTTAAGATATATTTATCATCTTCTGTATCACAAACTAATACATCGCTAGATAAATATGTTTTTTCACATTTACTATCTACTTTTACTTCTTTTTTATTTACTAATACTTTATATTTAACTTTATCTTGTTTTTCAAATGTACCTACACAAGAATTAAATGTTAAAATTTTTCCATCTTCAGATGCATCATTTACACAATAATGAGTATCTTTTTCTTTAATTTTGGCTATATAATCACCTGTTACAGCATTATATACAACTGTTTCACCATTATAGTAAATTGTACCATATCCACTATCTGAATTAGTTTTTGGTTTATCATCATCATTTACTTTTTTAAATGAAACTAATTTTTTACCTTTATAGTTATAAACATCATAAGTTTTATCAGATTCAACATAAATAATAGAATCTACAGAATATGATAAACTAGATATTTCTAATTTTTTCATTTTTGTAATTGTTTTACCATTTGGATTAATTAAAGTATATCTAAATTCTTCATCAGAACCTGGTACTACATATAATCCATTATATTCCATAATTAATGGATATTTTCCAAATTTAACAGCCATTTTACCATTAGGTTTAATGATACCATATTGATCTTTATCATTAATTACTAATGCATAACCATTAAAGAAGTTATCTGCTTTTTTATAAATAAAGTCTGATAATTTTTTACCATCAGCATTGAATAAAGCATATTTTCCATCATCATTTTTTAAGAAGAATGATGTACTATAACTTGGATCTTCCATACCTTTCTTATTTCCAAAAATTTTACTTCCAACAAAGAATATTAAACCGATAACTAATAATGCAGCTAATGCAATACCAGCTATCATAACTATTTTGTTGCCTTTAATTTTTTCAATTAAACTTACTTTTGGTTGTACTGGTTGTACTACTGGAGTTGGACTAACAACTGGTTGTTCAACTGGTACACTTTGTACAACTGGTGTTTCCACTGGTGTTGGTTGTTGAATACTTTGTTCTGTAGGTACTTCATTTAGAGTTGTTCCACAACCACCACAAAATTTAACACCATCATTGACTTCTTTTCCACAATTTGGACACGTCATAATATACCTCCTTATAGGTGTTACCCTAACAATTTAAGTTTATCATATTATAATAAAAAAAGAAAGTATTATACTTTCTTATTATTCTTTTTTAATTCATAGACTTTATCGGCCATTTTACATACATTTTCAGAGTGTGTAACTATGATTACACATTTGTTTTCTTCATGAGCTAATTTCTTAAATATCTCTAATATTTCTTTTTCTGTATCTTTATCTAAATTACCAGTCGGTTCATCAGCGATAATTATTTTAGGATTATAAGATAAAGAACGAGCTATTGCTACTCTTTGTTGTTCTCCACCTGATAATTTTAATACTCTTCTTTTAGCATGACTTTCATCTAATCCTACTTGTTTTAATAATTCTATGGCTTTTGCTTTTTTATTTTTTATTTTTAATTTATTAATATCCATAGATAAAATTATATTTTCACTAGCAGATAAATGAACAAGTAAATTATAACTTTGAAATATTATTCCTATGTCACTATTACGATATTTATCTAAATTTACTTTACTTAAATCTTTATCGTTATAATATATTTTCCCTTTATACCTTTTTTCTAATCCACTAATTAAAGATAATAATGTAGTTTTTCCACTACCACTCTTACCCTTAATAACATATATTTTTCCTTCATTAAATTCATAAGATAAATCTTGAAAAACATATTCATCTTTTGCTGCATCTTTATATCTATAAGAAACATTTTCTAATCTTAATATTGGTTCCATATTAACTACGCTCCTTTAATATATCTAATGGTGAAAATCTAGATATCGCTATCATTGAAGATATACTACTTACTACTGTAAGTAATACTCCTATACCTAATAATTTACCTAATACTTGATAATCAACTACAGCATCCATACTATCCACTTTTTCAATATTAGTAATACCAAATTGGCTTGGTTCTCTTTGTGGACCTCTCTTTTCCATACTGCCACCAAAATTCTTATTTATTTCATTATAATCTGTTTCTGCATTTTCTATTTCTTGTTCTAATAATGAATTAGAAATTTGTACACTAGATAAAGCGCCTACTCCAGCACCTGCTAATAAAAATATAATACATACAATTAATAACTCTAACATAAATTCAGATATAACTGATATCTTTTTCATACCTATTGTTCTAAGTACACCAATCTCATATTTTCTTTCTCTAATATTAATCATATTGATAACAAATAAAACTGTAGCACCTATTACTAAAGTAATTAATAAAAATGTAGTAGCAAATTTCTTTACACTTACTATTGATTTAGTAGCGCCTAATACTGTATCCACATTTGAAGTAACTGTATAATATTCACTTAATCCTTTTTCTTTTACTTCTTTAGTAAATTTATCAACAACATCAGTTGATTTTAATATAAATGTAGGTGTAATAGTTGGTTCTAATTTAGTATCTAATTTAACAATATTATCTATAACAGTAACATTTGTTATAACTCTATTAGCACTATTAGAATACATATTACTCATATTACTTGATTCATCTGTATTTTCTTTATAAATACCTGTTATAGTTAACTCATATGTTATCTTTTCATCATTAGGACTCTTAAATGTAATTTTATCTCCTACATTTAATTTATTTAATGTTGCTAATTCTTCACTTATAACACATGAATTAGATTTAAAATCATTAGATACTTCTCCTTCTTTAATAGTATAATTACCATTAACAAAATCTACCATTGATTCATAAGAATTATATCCTACTAAAGAAAATGTACCTCTACCTGCTTTCTCATTTCTAATATTTTCTACCTTACTCGTAGTAGTTTTCTTTTGTGTTGTAGTTTTCTTTTGTGTTGTAGAAGATCCACCTTCAAATGGTCTACCAGGTCTATTACCTGGATTTCTTTTTGTCCATGATTCATTTTTAGTAGTAGTTTCAACTTTAGTAGTTGTAGTTTCTTTTACTAAACTATCTGTTGCTTCTTTAATATCTTTAGCATTCATATTAATATTAGAAGTATAATAATAACTTGAAACATATTTACTATCACCATATTTTATAATTTCATCCTTAGTAACAGCTTTAATACTATTAAATGTATTAATCATTTCTTCTTGAGTTTTATCCCCTTCTCTTAAGGAATTTGTTAATGCTTCTCTATCCATACCAATAGTAGCATTAACAGGATACTTTTTTTCATAAGATGTTACTATTTTATCAGCTGATGCTCTAATAGCTAATGTAATAGAACAAGCTGCTGCTATTACCATAATAATAATACCTATTAAAATATTACGACCTTTATTTCTTGTAATATTAATTATTGCGTTCTTAACAATATACATATTTTCATCTCCCAACATTATAATATAAAAGAAATGTGAAATTTTTGTGTAAAAAAAACTTATCATTGATAAGTTTATAATTTTTTTTGTTTATTAATATTTTTTGAATTTTTAGAAATCATTTCATCTAAAACTTTTAATGGTAATCTACCAATTAATGATTTTATAAAATCATTAATCTTATCTTTTAATAAACCAAATTCTTCTAATTTTATTTCAACATTTGTTAAATGTTCTTTTTTAGCTATTTCTAATAATGCTCTTTCTATTAATAAATATAAATCATCAATAGTAATTTCATGATCAACAACTAAAGATAATATTTCTTCTTTTGTTCCTTTTCTAAAATTATAATAAAGAACAAATTTATTATCTTTTATACGTAAAACATATGAACCTTTAATTTTATTATTTAAATTTTTTAATAACTTAATATCTATATAGCAATAATTTACTTTTTTATCTGAACTTATTTCTAGTTCAAAACTTAATCTTTTATTATCATCACAAGTTTTAGAAGTTATATATTTACAAGAACCATTCTTTTTATTTTCTATTACTTTAGTATTATTAACTGAATAAGATAATATATCCTCAGTTTCATTAATATCAATGATTTCTGTTTCAATACCATTATTTCTAATACAAGAAATATTCAAATATGATTGATCAACATTGTAATTAGCACTTAATGAATAATTACCATTTTTAGATCTTCCCAATGTTTCAAAACTTACATCTCCATCATAATTAAAACTTACATTACTTCTATTATGATTAGATATTATATTATCTAAAGATAATTTATCAACTTCAATAAATAAATCTTTATATACTCTTTTATTTGGATTTTTCTTACTTACATTAGATTCTACATAATTATTATTAACATATGATTCATCAAATGGTATTTTTTTAGAAGTTAAACTATCATAAAATTGAACAACTTCATCAACTAATAAATCATTAATAGAATTAAATTTATTTTCTAATTTATGTCCATTAATAGTTATATACTTATAGAAAGGACATAATCTACATAAAGATATATAAATATCCTCATTATATATTTTCCTTGTATTTTCATCTACATTATCTAAATATGTAATTTTAACATTTAAACAATCTTCAACATCAATTTTAATCATTCCAATTGCATGATACATTCCATGAAAAATCATATATCCAAAACTAGATATATTATTGTCAATTATACTATCAGATATTACTTTATCTAATTTGCATACTTTATCAAATTCGACTCTTCTATCTTCAGTATATTTAATAAAATATAAGTTATTTTTACCTAATAATTTAATATTAAAATATTTCATAAAATTACCTCATACAATTTCTAATTGCGAGTTATAATATCAAACTACAATTTAAAAGTCAATCAAAAATTAAATAAAAGATTAATTATTACAATTATTCTTAAATTCTAATGGTATTTCATATGTTGTACTTTTATTATCATCTATATAAGCTTTAATTTCTAACTTTAAATGGTTATCTTTATATTCGCTACACATAGTAGAAAAATTATCTACTTTTATATTAATATTTTTTAAATATTCATCTAATGTTTGTGGCTCTTTAATATCATAATTACATGTTGTAATTACTTTATTATCTTTACTATGACTATCAACTAATCGACAGTCAATTTTTTTATATTTAACATTTTCTTCTTCACCACAATAATCTACATTAGATATATATATAGATGATTTTTTACTATTATATGCTATAGAACCTGTTATATTAAATTTTTCACATGAAGTAGATATAGTTTTAAATTTAAAGTCATCATTTTTATCTTTTTTGTTAAATAATAATAAAGATATTATTAATATAATAACTATTAAAACTGCTATACCTATTAATATATATTTATATCTTTTTTTATTCTTTTTAGGAGTATCTAACATATCATTTATATCAATATTGAATTCTTTACATATTTGTCTAATAATAACCAAATCAGGTATATTTATACCTCTTTCCCATTTAGATACAGATTGATATGTAACTCCTAATTTATCAGCTAATTCTTTTTGTGTTAAATTATTATCTTTTCTTATTTTTAATATTTTATTACCTAATTCTTCATTCATATAAATACTCCTAAATAACTATATTATATTATAACAAATTAAATAATTTATAACAATTTATTTATTTTTTTTCTAAAATTTGATATTATATTGTGGCGAGGTGATAGAATGAAGATATTTAATATTGAAAATAATAAAGAAACAGCATATATCCAAAATACTGATCTTGAAAGTTTAAAATATTATAATGGTCCTATTCCAGAAACTTTATTATTAAAGAATATAGATGGTGAACCATATGAATTTATATCTATTGATAGACCAGCAGAAATTCAATTTTTAAAAGATGCCTACTGGATTATAAATATCACCGAAATGAATCAAAGTGAAGATTATTTAATAGAAAAAGGAAATAACATTGCTAAAAAGATGAATTCTTTAGCACATGAACATAATTCAGAACAAAATGAAACACAAAAATCAAAATTATTAAACAAGCATAAACTATTTATGCATCAAATGCATGGATATGCTGATTTAGTATTTATTAAAAAAGGTCAATTAATTATACCAATGCCTAACTTATATACACAAAATGAATTATTATATGAAGATATTGGTTATGAAATATATTCTTCTATAAATCCATATATAGTTACTATTAAGAGAAAAGATAATAATCCTTTTAATAGTATTCCTTTTGATGTAGTTAATCAAACAATAGAAATATTAAAACATAGAAGTAAATTTGTAACAGAATACAAATATAGTAGTACTTTAACTCCAGATAGAAAATCAGTTATAGTTACAATATTATTTGATAAATTAATAAATGAAAATACAAAAAAGATTGCTTATCAACCAGTTCATAATATAGATACTAGTCATAAACAATCTACAGATACTAATGGATTTATTAAAATGGTTCAATATATGTTTAAAAAGCACTAAGTGCTTTTTTTTATTTATCTTTTAATTTTTCAAAAGAGCCATTTTCATAAATAATTTTATATGGATGATCCCTTCTAAATACTTTTCGTTCTTCACTATCCATATCATATATTTCTAAAGATTTATCAATATGTAAAACACCATTTAAATGATCGTATTCATGTGATAACACTGTAGATTCAAATCCAACAAATGTCTCACAATGTTTATTACCATCTAAATCTAAATATTCTAATTCAATTTTATATGGTCTTCTAACTAATCCCATTTTATTTAAGCAACTAGCACAGGCTTCCCAATATTCTGTAACCCCTATTCTATTTTTTATAACCGGATTAATAAGTATTCTTCTTTCATTAACGTTATCAACTTCTTCATTATTTTGGATTTTATTTATAACACTCAAGTTAGTATTTTTTAAATAAATAATTCTTTTATTGATACCTAATTGAATAGCTGCCATAGCCATAACTGAATTTTCCATACAATATTCATCTAATATTTTAATATCATTTTCTAATTCACTATCTGGTAAAACAACTTCTTTAGATACTTGTCTTAAAAAATCAATATTATCTTCTATTGTAATAGCCTTAATTTTGTTCATATTTAACCTTCTTTTTTCTTTTTCTATATTTATATTCATCTTCTAACATATCAGCATCACATCTTAAGAAACATGCTTGATTACGTAGTGAATCACTTTCTTTCCCTAATTTTTCTAGTTCATAAGCTTCATCATCTAACTTATTTGATTTTTCAAACATATAATAAGCTTGAATACATTCAAATCCTTTTAAATCAGTATTTTCTCTTATTACTTCTTCTAAAATATTAGTAACATCAAATCTTTGTTGTTCTATTATTCTAAAACCAACTACTTTTACTTCTGGTATTTCTATACCTAAAAATAGTTTAAACCACGCTGCTACTATATCTCTATGACAAAACACTAATGATGGTTCATAACATAATAAAATTGAATTATCTAATTCCCTATAAACTTCTTCAGGATTTAATACAGATAAACATTGTTTATAATATTCTGTAACATAATATTTTAAATTTTCTGCCTCGCTTATAACTCCAATATTATTATGCCATATAGTCCAAAAGTCCTTTTTAGGCGCTAATGGTTTATAATAATTTCCATTAAATCCTACACTTGCTCCTTTATCCCCTGATATAGAAAATACTTTGAAAGCATCAGATTCATAATTTGAATAACTACAAGTAGATATCATAAATAACCTTCTTTCTTTTCTTTATTATAACACAACAATAAAAAAAGCAGCTATAAAACTGCTTATCCATTTAAATAATAATGTGCTACTAAAGATTTTATTTTATTACCATCTATATTAGCTTTATATCCGACACCATTTCTAAATAAAGGATGATTAATATCTTCCTTCCCATGACATACTACTTCACCTTTTATTCTACTATTATCCCCTAATAGTCCTTCTAAGTATTTAGTAAATTTCATAATTTCACTATTATCATCTTTTTTAGGTTCCTGTATTTGTCTAATCATTTCTTCTTGCACTTGTTTTGAAGAAACTCTACCTTGTACATCAACTTCAAATACTTTATGATAAATTTCTTTTTCACATAAAATATTTAAACAAGGATCAAATACATATTCTATACCTCCATATATAAAACAAATCCAACTATGAAAATATTTTTTATTATTAGTAAATAGTAAATCACCACGTTCAATATAATCCGAATCATTTAAAAATACTACTGCACTTTCAGTTGTTTCCCAACACCAACCTTCAAGCGATCCATTTTCCATTAAATTTAATATATTACCAGCTGGTTTAGTTAAAATTTCAATATCTAAATATTTTAATCTATCTTTTAAATATTTAATAACATCTAAACCTACATTACTACTTCTAACTCTAAGAAAACGATTATTTTGATCATTATAATCATAATTATCTTTTAATAAATCACAAATATTAAACACACTATCACCCAATTCATGGTGGATATGATAACACTATAATTATAATTAGTCAAATAAAAAAGGCATAAGCCTTTTATTGTTCATAACAATAATACATATTATAATTACTAACAAATAATAATAAACCCTGTCTTTTATTATCTTTTGTAGTTACAGCAAATTCCATTTTACTATAAAAATCATGATCTTGTGTTTTTCCATCTACAATATAGTCTTCTGCATCACCTTTAAATGTAATCATGTAATAATTATAGTTTGTCGTATTATTTTCTTTTTCTTGATATTCATAAGAATATGTACCTTTAGCATAATTATTTTTTGTATTACCATATGGTCCATAAAGGAAAGTATAATCTGGTTTTAGATTTAATGTAATAGCATATTCATCACTTTCACCTTCACCACTAAATCTTTTACAATTATAATTACCAGAAATATCATTACTTTTTACTTCTTTTGATATATCTTCTTTAGAATTAAAATATACAAGCATTGATAAAATTATTGCTACTATAATTACTATACCTATTATTACAATTAATTTTGGACCATCATTACTTGTATTATTATATATTGGTTGTCCATTCATTTGTTGATATTGATTATTATACATATTATTATTCATATTCTTATCACCTATTTTGATTATAACAAACATTACTTTTATAGTAAATCTATAGTTAAATTATTTTACATCTAAAATGTAAATAAAAAACTAACTATTTCTAGTTAGTAATAAACATCATGGTGGAGGCGATGAGAATTGCACTCATGTCCGAAAATGCGAGCTCCTAAACGTCTACAAGTTTAGTTAGTTATTTAATTTCCTAATATTTGATAGTAACTAACAACCAAAATATTAGTAAGCTTATAAAATTCATTATTACTATAAGCATCATAATAATATATCCCACTAACTCGAGCCCTTTATAATCTCCGTGGGAGAAAGAAAATAAAGAGCGCTTTCTATATATCTATTAAGCGAAAGCTAAATTTAATCTGTTTCCAGTTATTTTTTGGTTGTACTTGACGCGTACCTTCGACTTGCAATCTAGGTTCCAACATATCCGTCGAATCTAGACGCCCCCATGCACTATAGATTATAGCACACGATCTATTTAAAATCAATTATTATCTGTCTCATAATATAGTCATTATATGAGAAACTATGTAATCTATTTTTATTGTCAATAATCGTAAATACATTAGAATATAAGTTATCAATGGTACCATCAAAATGTTCATATTTATTTCTACCTAAATTATATTTTATTGATACATTTTTACCAATATTATCTTTTAATATTTTTTTAGTTAAATATATATTCATCTTGGATACCCCATATACATAGTTCCTTTTGTTAATATACCGCCAAAACCATTCGATCCATATTTAGTATGTTCTATTATCCCTTTTAAATCAATATCATTATTTATATCAGATAAACTCATTTTAGCTGCTACTATAGCTGGATCTAAAGCATGGATATTTACTCTTTTAGGTGATGTAGCAAAATTAGCACCTGCCTTTATTAACTCTTCATAATTAGATTGACAAGCACCTGCTATGATAACAAGTTTTTGATGTGAATTTTCATATTTTCTAGCTTCCTTAACACCCTCTACATAATCAATACTATTTTTATAAGCATTCATATCATTAAAACTACCCTTTTTTTTATAATAAGCATCATGACCAGTTATAACTAATATATTGGGATTATATTTATCTAATAAATTAAATATATTCTCTTTTATTTCTTTCTCTTTTAAATTAAAACCTAATGCTGGTATATTTAATGAATCATAAAATTCTAAACATCTATCTAAATAGTCTTTATCACCATCAATATGTAAAATTTTACCTGGAATATAAAAATAATCTTTATCTCTTACTTCTTCTTTTGACTTTATCCTTTCTTTAAATTTTTCTTCTTCTTCTATATCTCCTTCTGTATATAACTTTAAATCATCTAAGTAACTATCTGCATACAGTCTAACATTTATTCCTTTTAAATAATATACATCTTCATCTATATCTATAATAGTAAATATTAAATCATTATTATAAGAATTTCTTGTAACTAGATCTCCTATTTTCATTAAATCACCTATTTAATTATATGTACGCTTTTATATTTTATTCACATATATTATTATAGGTGATTTTATGAACTGGTTTAGAAAAAGCGGTTTATGGTACTTTTTATGTTTTATATTTATGATATTAATATGTTACCAATTAATAATATCATTTTTTATTTTAACTAGATTAAATATATTTTTATTATTCATCTTCTTTTTATTCTTCATTTTTTGTATATTTAAAATTTTTATTTGATATAAAATTATTAGTTAATTTAATATAATTAAGTTCTTCATTTATTTTTATTACATTATCTATTTCAATATTAGTAATATCAACTTTATTTGGAATACTAATTAATAATTCAAATAATAAGTGTTCTTCTTCTCTTAATAAAAAATTATTTTCATAAATATTTATTAATTCTACCCAATCATATTCATTATATGTATTTTTATATAACTTAACTAAATCATATATTGGAATACTAATTTTAGATTTATCCCAACTAATTACCTTGTTATTGATAAAATGTTCTAAAGATAAATTATTATGAATAATAGATACTCTTATACTTTTTAATTCATTTATATCTTTATACCATTTTTCTAAATTATTAGAAGCATCTATTATTACTTTATATATATTACTTATATTACGTGCTAATAAATAATATGATGGTCTCATATAAACTGAACTTTCAGCTTCTAACATTAATTGATCATAATAATTTTTTATCTCTTCAATATTTTGTTTTATTTCGTTATATATGTTATCAACAATATTATCAGTTATTTTCTTATAATAATTAGTTTTTTTATGTAATGATGATATAACCTCTATTAAATCTATCATTTTTTGTTCTTTAGGTATATCAATCTCATCTATGTATTCTACAATTTCATATCCATCATCTATTTTTAAATTAGGATAATTATTAAAATTTCTATAACTTAAATAGTCATAAATATTAGTTTTATTTTTCCTAACAACAAATTTATTATCAAAAATTATACTACTTCCTTTTTTTCTAAATGATGAATATCTTATATTATTTTTTTTTAATAATTCATTAATCTCTTTCATGCGGAATTATTAATTTATCACCAATATTTAATTCATTAATTACATTATATTTTGATAATAAATCATAAGATATATTATATTTTTCCATAATTTGTTCAATAGTATCATTTTCTTTTACTATATATACTTTATATGTAACAAAATTACTATTACTAGTTTCTTCAATATATATTTCCTTTTCTTCTTTAATTGTTTCAGGAACATCATTAAAACTATCAATAATATCAATATCTAAAGAAACATCATTTCTATCTTCTAATAATGATATATTATCAACTATGATATCAACATTAATTACTAATTTATTGCTATCTTTAATTTCATAGTAAAAATCATCTATATCTACAGTACCATTAGTTACATCATACATATCATCTATGTAAGTATAATAAGGTATTTCTATATTAAAATTATCTTGTTCATTTTCTCTAACTAAATATTCTCCATTTAATTTAAAAGTTCCTTCAACTTTATTACCATTTATTTTTAATTCCTTATCTATATCTAAACTTAATATATCGTAAATATTATTCTTAAATAATATTTCTTTTTTTAACGTGAAAATTTTATTCATATTATCTCTCCTATCATTAAATAATATGAAAAAAAGAAAGTAAATATACTTTCTTATAATTCATAAATTTTCTTTTTATAATTAGAATACATTTTTTTCATATCTTTAAAAGATATATATTGAATATCTTTTCTTTTAGCATGTTTTAATTTATCACCAATTAAAGAACAAACATACATTGTTCTTTCATAAAATATTTTATCTTTGAATATATCTGGATGTTCTTTTAATATTACATTCATACTAGCAATATAATCAGGATCAAGAGTTGTGTATAGTTCTAAATCTTCTTTAAATTCTTCATCTGTAACAAGCCCTGTATGATTTAATAATAAAATTAAATCATTCATATAAGATTCTTTAGTAACTTTTAAGGCCCTGTTATAATCTGTAGCTAAATCTAGCATCATTCTTTTTGTATATTCTCTTTTTTCTAATTCCATATAAATTAATTGTTGCATTTGTGTACAATCACATTCTCTTAAAACTGATAAAATATCATTAACTAAAGAATAATATATAGCTTTTTCTTCCATTGGTAATTTATCAGCATAATTTCTAAATTTTATGATAAGTGTATATACATTTTCTTTTGCATCATTATCTATAAAATGTTTATATCTTTCTAAAACAGACTGTAATATTTCAAGTGTTAAATCTGAATAAATTGGTAATAATTCATTTTCATATTCGAAGTCTTCATGAATATCATCTGAATAAATAAGAGCTAATATAGATTTAACAATAATATAAGCAGTTAATTCATCATTTAATTCTATTTCTATATTTTCATTATTTTCCATATTATCACCTATAATTCTTTTTTAGATGTTTTTTTTGTACTTTTCTTCTTATTAAAATTAATTAATTTATCATATATTTCTTTATAATCACTTACAAATATAAAATCAATATTTTCTTTAATCTCTTCTTCTAATTCTTCAATATCACATTTATTATCAATAGGTACAAAAATAGTCTTTATATTATTTTTAATAGCACCTAAACATTTTTCTTTTAATCCTCCAACAGGAAGAACATGACCACGTAATGTTATTTCTCCTGTAAATGCAATATCATCAACAAAATTAATATTTTTAAATGCACTAATAATAGATGTAACTAAAGTAACTCCTGCACTTGGACCATCTTTACTTATAGATCCTGAAGGTACATGTATATGAATATCATTATTAATTAATTCTTCATAATCTATTCCAAAATATTCTGAATTAGCTTTAATGTAACTTAATGCTATTGTAGCACTTTCTTGCATAACTTTTCCAAGAGAACCAGTTAATATTAATTCTCCTTTACCTTTATAATAATTAACTTCTATAGGAAGTACTTCTCCTCCATATGGACTATATGATAAAGCACTAACAACCCCTACTTGATTAAACTTACAAGATATAGGTTTATATTTACTAATTCCCAAATATTTATTTATATCTCTTGTTTTTAGATTAATTATATCTATTTTTTTATTTTTTAAAACTGCCTTTGTAATTACTTTTCTAATTACACTTTCAAGTAATCTTTCTAAATCTCTTACTCCTGCCTCTTTTGTATAATCTCTAATTACACTCATAAGAAATGGCTTATCTATATTTATTGTTTCTAAATTATGTTCAGTACATAACTTAGGAACTATATATTTTTTAGCAATATCACATTTTTCATATTCTGTATATTCACTAATTTTAATTATTTCTAATCTATCTCTTAAAAGATATGGAATACTATCTTCATCATTAGCTGTTAATATAAACATAATGTCTGATATATCATAATCTATATCCAAATAATTATCATGAAAATGTTCATTTTGAGATTTATCTAATACTTCTAATAAAGCATTAATAGGATTCCCATTTTTCCCTGATTCCATTTTATCTACTTCGTCTATTAAAATAACTGGATTATTTGTTTTAGCACTTTTTAATCCTTCAATTATTCGACCTGGATAAGCTCCAATATATGTTCTTCTATGTCCTCTAATTTCTGCTTCATCAGATAATCCACCAACAGAAATTTTAACAAATTTTCTATTTAATGATGTAGCAATAGAATTGGCTAAAGAAGTTTTACCAACTCCAGGTGGACCTATTAAACATATTATAGGACTTTTAACATTATTACTATTTTTTCTAACCGCTAAATATTCAATAATTCTTTCTTTTACAGACTCTAATCCATAATGAGTATCATTTAAACTATCTTTTATCTTAGATAAATTTGTATTCTCTTTTGTTTTATTATTCCAAGGTAAAGATAACATACATTCAATATAACTTCTTACTATTCCTAGCTCTGAAGAACTCGATGATAAAGAAGCATATCTATTAATTTCATAATCTATTTTTTCTTTAATAGATGGGTCAATATTTAAAGCATCAGCTTTTTTTCTTAATTCAAATATTTCATTATCTCTTAGATCAGTATCTCCAAGTTCTTTTTTTATTATTTCTAATTTTTCTTTTAATATATATTCTTTTTGATTTTTATCTATTTCATCTTGAACTAAACCATCTAATTTTTTTTCTATTGCAAATGATTCTTCGTCTTTATAAATATCTTCCAAAACCATTTTTGTTCTTTTTAGAGGGTCATAACATCCAATATATTGATGTTTTCTTGATATAGATAATTGTAAATGATTTACTATTATATCTGTTATTACATCTAATGATTTTGCATCTTCTATTTTAGATATAACACTATTACTAATATAAGGAACTTCTTTAATATAATTTTCTATTTCCTTTTTTAGTTTTCTTCCCATAGCAATATTAACTTCTTCTTCAACAACTAAACTATCTATTTCTGATATTAAAGCTTTGTTAATACTTTCATCTTTTAAATAATCATTTACTATAGCTCTTTTATATCCAACTAAAACAACACGAATTTTACCTGATGGTAATTCAATTCTACTTTGAATTATTGCAGTAATACCAATTAATGGAAGATCTTTTAAATCAGGTTGTTCCTCTAATCCATCTAATTGTGTTACTACAAATACTTTATTATCATGATGTAATAAAGATTCATCTAATATATTTTTACTAATATCATTATCAAATTCTAATCTTAATTCATTATTAGGCAAGAGGATAATCTTCTTAAGTAATATTACTGGTAGAATTGTATTTATCATCAAAGACACCTCCATCATTTAGTTTTTTATTATAGTATAATTTTATATACTTGTAAACAAAAAGCATAAAAAAAACCTAAATTATTTAGGTTTATTTAACATCTCTTCTACATATATCTTTTAATTTACATTTATCACATAAAGGATTTAACGCTTTACAATGATACCTACCAAATAATAACAATTGATGATGTAATTTTAATAATTCATTTTTATTAAATTTTTTCATTAATTTTTTTTCAATTGTTAAAACATCATCATTTTTATAAGCAATTTTTAATCTTTTACTAACTCGAGATACATGAGTATCAACAGCTATACAAGGTTCATTATATAATATAGACAATACTACATTAGTAGTTTTTCTTCCTACTCCACTTAAACTTTCTAGATAATCTCTATTATTAGGTACTACACCATTGTAATTATCTAATAAACTTTTTGCAATTAATATAACATTTCTAGATTTTATATTAAATGTTCCAACAGGTTTAATTATTTTCTTTACATCTTCTATATTTGCCTTAGATAACTCTTCTAAACTTGGATATTTAGAAAATAATTCTTTAGTAACCATATTTACTCTTTTATCAGTAGTTTGTGCACTTAACATAACAGCTATTAATAGTTCATAATCTTTATTAAAATTCAATTCGCTTTTTGGATTTGGAAATAATTCTTCTAAATATTCTAATATTAATTCTTTATTTTTCATTTAACCAATCATAATCAAAAAGTTCAACCTTATTTGATTTTGCTTTCTTAAATTCTTTTTTATCTTTTTCTACATCTTCTTTTGTTTTAATACCTTTTTTATTCCATTCATATAATATTCTATCAATATATCTAAAGTTAGTCGCACCATTATAAATAGCTTCTTTTAATGCACAAATAATAATTTCTTCACTATATTCTAATTCTAACCATCCATTTAAAATTTCAAATTCCATAGGAGTTAATCCCCTACCTAATTCTTTTTCAAATATATCATACATATTATTTGACTCTTTTGATGTATTATTTTCAGTTTTCATTATTGTAAATACTAACTTTTCATATAATAAATCTAAATTTATTACTTCACTTCTAACATTATGATCTTTTACTATATCAATCGATATAATTCCTTTTTCAGATAAATTATTAATAATCTCTAAAACTTCATTTAATTTAATACCAAGTTCATTACTTAAATCTTTTGGATTATAAGTTAAACTTTTTGAATTAATTAGACATATTATCATTATTAATTCTTGATCAGTTATTTTTAATTTTTTATAATTATTTAATAATAATCTAGGAAATTGTAAATTTCTATCTTTTAAAATCTCTACTACTTGATCCATAATGCTTCACCATTCACATTATATCATACTTTACTATAAAAAATAAAACACAATAAATTAATAAACAAATAAAAAAATATGATTAATCATATTTTTCTATTACTGTTGCTAAATTTTCTTTTAAATCTTTATTAAATTTTACAATTAATACTTTTAATAATTCTTCATTTTTAACAACTGTTAATTCTTCATCTTCATATTTACAAATTTTAAAATCCTTAAAATTTTCAGTATCTAATATATATACATAATTAGCACCTTGATATATAACTGTTGATACAACAGCATATTCAACATTATTTGATAATGTTATTAATTCACCTTGTTCTAACATAAAGTCCTCCTTATTATTCTTTGAATTTATTATTTTACTTTTCTATCTTCTTCTTCTTCCATAAATAGAGAAGCTAAATTCATTGCATCTTGTTCTTCTAATGATAACTCTTCTTCATCAACAACAACAGAACTTCTCTCAGTGTCCAATACACTTATATCAACAATTTCTTCTTCATTATCTTGATTCTTTTTTTCTTCTTTTTCATATAATTTAGCTAATTTACTAGCTCCAACCCATCCGGCTACAACTGAACCAAAATAAGCTGTTAAAGAACCAAATTTAGAAGCTAACTCTAATAATGACGCGTTACTTGTAAATAAACCTTTAAAAGATTCTGCACAATCACCTATTACAGTAATTGGATTCATTTTTGCAACAAAAGTTAATAATCCAGCAGATATAATTCCTGCTCCTGCTATTAATGAATATACAATTTTTTTCTTTTCTTCTTTTGTTTTTGGTTTTCTTCTTCTAACAACTCTTAATCTTGTTTCTTCTTCTAATTCTTCTTCGTCTTCTAAATCTTCTAGGTCTTCTAAGTCTTCAACGTCTTCTTCTAATTCGCTAAATCCTTCTTCTTCATTTATATATTTATCTAAATATTTTTTAAATTCCGGATAACACTCTAATCCAATAGTTTCAAAATCTTGCTCAAGTTGATTTACTACTTCTTCGTCTTCTAAATCAACAGTTTTACCTAAAGTATTAAATAATACCATTGCTACTTCATTTTTTGTATATTTACCTGATTTTATAGCTAAATTACATACTTCTACAACTTTTTCATAATCTGTACCACAATCTGTAATAACTGCTTCTAAATCATTAGCAATACGTTCTTTTAATTCTCTTTCAGCTTCTACTCTAATAACAGCTTCTAATAAATCACTATCTATAGATTCATCATCATTATTACCCACTTTAGGTTCTTCTTGACTTTTTCTCGCAGCTATTCTTTCTCTAACTAATTTTGAAATATCTTTTTTATCAAAGTTAACTGAGTATTTTTTTGCTAAACTATCCCCAATAGATTCCATTTCATCTTTTTGAAAATTTCTACCATAGAAATATGTATTATCATTTAAACCTACACAAAATTCAGCAATATTTTGAGAAGTGATTTCGTTAATATTTTCTCTTATCAAATATTCTTCGAATTCACTTATTATTACCATTAAAAATGGATCTTTTTCTTCTTCATCTTCTAAATTTTCTTCTTCTGTTTCTATTGTTTCTTCTATTACTTCTTCTTCAACATTTTCTTCCTGAGTTTCTTCTGGTTCATCTATCTCTTCTTCATTTACATCATCATCTGATGGACCAGCAGAATAAGTATGTGGTATTTCTACAACTTGAACTTCAGGAACAATGTTTAATCTTTTTAATAAATTAATACAAAATTCTTCTTTTAAAAATTTAACACTAGTACGATTGTGTTTTAAAAATTCTTCCTTATACTCTTCAAAAAATCTTTGTGAAGCTTCTTGATTTAAATAACGAACACCATTACTTACTATTATTTCACTCTCATTCCAATTCATTTCAACACCTCTTATAATACTATATACAATTATATCATACTTTTATTTATTTTACTAACTTTTATTATTAAAGACTTTTCACATTATCATCATTAGAATAAAAAGTATCTAATGAGTCTAAAACAAATAAAGTTTTATCATCTATTTTTTCATTTAAACATTCTAAGGTTTCAGTATTTGATAGTATATTATCTAATGCTTTTGAATGATAATTAACTACATCTAATGTGTTATGATTCATAGACATATATATACTACTTATAATACTAGAACCAATTATAAACGAGTAAAATGTTTTTCTTTTTGATTTTTTAGAATTAGGTTTCTTTCTTTTAAATATTTTATCTACTTCTAACTCTTTTCTTTTATCCATATCTTCAATTAATGGATCAATGCAATCATATGGATACTCTTCAAATTGTTTTAACAAATCATGTATTCCTTTTATTCTACTATAACCTAATTTATCACAATATTTAGCAAAGTTATCCACATCTTTATAATATAAACATGATAAATATTCAATTAATTGTTCATAAGTAATATGTCTTGCATCAATTATCAACATATTTTTAAAATTCTTAGAAGCTGATAAATAACAAATTTTATCAAAACTCATATTTACACTATCTAAAAAATCTTGATTATCAATTACTTTTCTTTCTTTTTCATTTAATAAATAATCATGAACTATATCAAATCTACCACTTAATATATCTTCTCTTAATAACTTGTCATTATTCTTTTTTATTTCATTCCATTTATTATTATCAAGTTCTTTACATATTTTTTTATATTCTAGAATATCAATTTTTAAAGCAGATAATAAAAGACTATACATTTTACTATTATATTTGATTGAATAATCTTTAATGTCTACTAGCAATTTTTTTAATAATATAGCTTCATTATATGTAATTTGTTCTTTTTTATATAAATTATATAATCTATATGTTCTTTCAATAACATCTTTAACAACTAATTTCCAGTTAGCTTCATTTAGATATAAATGTGAATTAATTAAACCATCTTTAATACCATATAAATAATTATAAACATATTTATCCATATAGTTATCTAAACCATCTTTTTCTATTTTATGATTTAATTTCATATTCTCTCTATATAATACAATTCCTAATGTAATATTTGCTTCATTAAATTCATAATCATCATTTAAATTATTTATTATTAATTGTCTAACCATAAAATCACTTACTTTTGGAAATTTCTTATATATGTTATAAATTAATAATTCTAAATATCTACCTGATGCAAAAGATTCATATTTATTTTCTTTCAAATATTCCTTAATAAAATCATTCAAATAATTATATTTTTTTTCAATCTTTTTACCTTTTAAGCAATTTTCTATAGCAATATTAATATCTTCAATATTAAACTTATCACATATAGAATCAATTATATTATTAAAAGCATAATGTTCAGAATTTAATAATTTAAGAAACTCACCTAATTCCATTGACTTTTTTCCATATTGACTAAAATAATTATTTTTTTCTAAATAAGAAATAACATTTGATGAAACTTCTTCTTGTTTATATTTTCCATTACTAAGAGCTTTTAATAAACTTAATAATGAATCTAAAGTTTTTACTTTATCATTAAAAATTGTATCTAAAGCAAACTTTTCTACATAATTTAAATACATTTTTTCTTCTAATATTTTTTTATATAATTTTTCATCAAAGACAATATTAAATTTTTTTGAAAATAAATAACCAAATTCTTTAATTTTGTTTATATCTTTAATATCATGTTTTTGAGGTAAATCCATAATATATCTCATAAATGTTTCTTTTGTTAATGGATTAATATTAAGTAAATCTTCTTCTATTAATTCTTCTAATGATTTAATTGGATATTTTTCTATAACTTTGATAGCCCATTCTTCTGTAAATAATTGCTTATCTACATCAATTGGATTTACAAATTTATCTTTGTACATTTCATAAAAACGTACTGTTGCATCTTTATTTAAGACCCTAATATTATTAACTATAATAATATCTTGGTCATTCCAAATTGTTTTCATTAGATTCACCTCATATTATATACAATATTATAACATGTTTACTTTCATTTGTATATGTTTATAAAAGCAAAAAAAAAGCATTAAAATTAATTTAATGCATCTTTTAATTTAGATCCAGCTTTGATTGTAACAGCAACTCTTGCAGGAATTTCTACAACTTCACCAGTTCTTGGGTTACGTCCTTTTTTAGCATCTTTCTTTTTAGCTTGGAAAGTAGCAAATCCTGTTAAAGCAACTTTACCTTCTTTTTTTAATCCGCTAATAACTCCGCTCATTAAAGCATCTACAGCTCTTGTAGCGTCAGCTTTTGTTAATCCTGTTTCTTCTGCAATATAATTTACTAAATCTGTTTTTGTCATATAAATTTACCTCCCTATGAAGCAAGCCTATCTTGCTTACATTTTAAGATTATCATATATAAAATCTAAAATCAATAGTTTTTTATTGTTTTTTAAAGACTTTTCCTATTATTTTGTATTTTTATTTACATAATCTTTTATTTTTTTAAATTCTGTTCCACTTTCTAAATCCGTTTTATCTAAAGATTCAAACAATTTCTTTTGATCCCTTGACAACTTTTTTGGAACGATTATTCTTAAAATAACATACATATTACCTATAGAATTACCACGTGGACTTTTAATTCCCTTTTCTTTTAATCTATGTTTATCCCCAGATTCACTACCGGCTGGAATAGTAAGTTTTACATTCCCATAAAGTGTTGGTAATTCTTTTTTACATCCTAAAACTGCTTCTGTTATTGTTATTGGTAATTCAAGATAAATATCATTACCATCTCTCATAAATATTTCATGACTTTTAACATTGAACTCTAAATATAAATCACCATTTGGTCCTCCATTATATCCAGCATCCCCTTTTCCAGGTATTCTTAATTGATTACCTGTATCAACTCCAGCAGGAATAGTAACATCAATTTCTGATTTTTTATTAATCTTACCTGCTCCATTACATTTTTTACAAGAACTTGAAAAAATTACTCCAGCCCCATTACATTTTGGACATGCACTTCTTGACATAAATGAACCAAATAAACTTCTTTGTTCTACAGTTACAACACCACTTCCATGACATTGACTACAAGTTTTTTCTCCATGTCCACCTTTTCCATCACAATCATCACAATCAATAGATGAAGTAACATTTATTGATTTTTTTGTTCCAAAAACAGCTTCTTCAAAAGATAAATTTATTTGCATTAATTTATCTGAACCTTTTTGTCTTCGGTTTCTAGATGAATAATTTGAACCACCAAATCCTCCAAATGACGAACCAAAAATTTCACTGAATATATCTCCAAAATCAAATCCACTAAAATCATAACCTGCTCCACCATTCATTTGATCAAATGCAGCATGACCAAATTGATCATATTGTTTTCTTTTTGTTTCATCACTTAAAACGGAATAAGCTTCTTGAGCTTCTTTAAATTTTTGATCAGCACCTGGTTCTTTATTAACATCTGGGTGATATTGTTTTGCTAACTTTCTAAAAGAACTTTTAATTTCTTTATCAGTTGCATTTTTTGATACACCTAAGACTTCATAATAATCTCTTTTTTCCATACTACTTCACCTCTATATTAATTGTTTTAATTCTTCTAATTTTTCATCAAACATATCAATAGCACTCAAAATTGGTTCTTTTGTTGTCATATCAATTCCTGCTTCACGTAATAACTCTAACGGATAATTAGAACCTCCACTAGATAATAGTTTTAAATAAGCATCTCTTGCTTTTTCATCTCCTGATAAAATTTTATGCGCTATTGCTATTGCACTAGATAAACCAGTTGCATATTTATATACATAAAAAGATGAATAAAAATGTGGAATTCTTGCCCATTCATATCTAATATTTTCATCACTTACTACATCTTCACCATAATATAGTTTATTTAAATTATAATAAGTTTGACTAAAATTATCTTCAGTAAGTGATTCTCCATTTGCATATTTCTCATGCATTATTTTCTCAAATTCCGCAAACATTGTTTGACGATAAATTGTTGTTCTAACTTTTTCTAAAAATTCAGTTAAATATAATATTTTTTCTTCTTTTGTTTTTGCATTTTCATATAAATAATTATTCAACAATACTTCATTAACTGTTGAAGCTATTTCAGCTAAAAATATTGGATAATCATGATTAATATATGATTGATTTTTTCTTGAATAGAAACTATGCATAGAATGACCTAATTCATGCGCCATTGTACTAACTGAATCAATTGTATTATTATAATTTAATAATACATATGGCATAGAATCATAACATCCCCATGAATATGCACCAGATTTTTTTCCTTTATTTGGATATATATCAATCCATCTATTATCAAATGCTTCATTTAAATCTGATATATATTGTTCACCTAATGGTTTTAAAGCTTCAAAAACCATCTTTTTACCATCTTCAAATGGTATATCTAATTCAAGATCACTAACTAAATCTACATACATATCATACATATGCAATTCTTCTAAATTTAATGCTTTCTTTTTTACTTTCATATATTCATATAATGATGGTAATCTATCATGTATAGCACTAATTAAATTATTATATACATCTATACTTATATTATCACTATATAAACTTTGTTCTAATGGGCTATTAAATTTACGTACATCACTAGAAAAGAAATTTTCTTTAATATTACCTTTTAATGCTGCTGCTATAGTATTTTTAAAATCACTAAAATACTTATACATATTATTAAATGCTTGAATACGAACATTTCTATCTTTCGAATTCATATATTTATTATAATTACTATTAGTTAATTCTACTTCATTACCTTGTTCATCTTTAATAAATCCTAATTTTATATCAGCATTATCAAAATTATAGAATACATCATCTCCTGTACCAAAAGCATTAATAGCTTTAGAAATGATTGATTCTTCTTCACTAGATAAAATATGGTCTTTATATCTAAATGTTTCTTCTAAATCAAATTTATATTCTTCTAACCTTGAATCATTTTTTATAAAATCTAATACTTCATTATAATCTTTCATTAACATTTCAGTATTAATAAATGACAAAGCACAACTAACATCTTCACTTAATTTATCAACACGCATTTTTAATTCTTGATAATCTTTATTTGTAGTATCAGTATCACATAATAAATGTGCATAAATCAATACTTTATATAGAACTCGTTCTAAAGCTTCATTATTTTTATAAAAATTATATAATGATTCAGAACTATCCATAATATGACCTTTATAACTTACTACTTTATCTAATAAAGAATTAACAGAAGAATAATTTAATTCAAATTCTTCTTTATCTTTAAACATATCTTCCAAATTCCATTTATAAATTGTATCTATTTCTTCTCTGTTTTTAGTACCCATATATTCTCCTATCTATAAAATCAAAGTTCTAGTTTCCTAGAACTTCGTTTATATTATTTTTCTTCAAATTCAGCATCCATTACATCATTATTTGAACTATCATTGTTGTCATCACTTGTAGTTTCAGAATTTGCTTCTCTATTTTTTGCTGCTTCTTCATACACTTTTGCTGATAAATTCATAGCAGTTTCTTGTAAAGCTTCTTGTTTTGATTTAATTGCTTCTAAATCATCACCTTCTAAAGCTTCTTTTAATTCTTTAATTTGTTCTTCTGCTTTTTCTTTATCTTTACTATCTACTTTATCTCCTAAATCTTTAATAGCTTTTTCAGTAGCAAATATCATTTGTTCAGCATCATTTCTTGTATCAGCTTCTTCTTTTCTCTTTTCATCTGCTGCTTTATTAGCTTCTGCATCTTTTACCATCTTATCGATTTCATCATCAGATAAGTTTGTAGACGCTGTAATTGTAATAGATTGTTCTTTATTTGTTCCTAAATCTTTAGCTTTTACATTTACAATACCATTTGCATCAATATCAAATGTAACTTCAATTTGAGGAACTCCTCTTGGTGCTGGTGGAATATTAGTTAATTGGAAATTACCTAATGTTTTATTATCAGCAGCCATACTTCTTTCACCTTGTAAAATGTGAATATCTACAGCTGGTTGATTATCTGCAGCTGTTGAGAATACTTGTGACTTACTTGTTGGAATAGTAGTATTTCTTGGAATTAATACTGTACATACTCCACCTAAAGTTTCAAGTCCTAATGATAATGGAGTAACATCTAATAATACGATATCTGCTACATCACCAGTTAAAACTCCACCTTGAATTGCAGCACCCATTGCTACTACTTCATCTGGATTTACTCCTTTTGAAGGTTCTTTTCCTAATTCATTTTTAACAACTTCTTGTACTTTTGGAATACGTGTAGAACCACCAACTAATAATACTTTATCAATATCACTAGCTTTTAATTTAGCATCTTTTAAAGCTTTTCTAACTGGTTCTAATGTATCTTCTACTAAATCATCAACTAATTCTTCAAATTTAGCTCTAGATAAAGTAGTTTCATAACTTACACCTTGTGCTATAAATGGTAAACTAATTGTTGCATTAACAGCATTTGATAAAGTTTTTTTAGTTTTTTCTGCTTCTTCTTTAATTCTTTGCATTGCCATCTTATCATCAACTAAAGAAATTCCATGTTGTTTTTTGATATCTTCTACAACATAATCAATAATTCTTTGGTCAAAATCATCTCCACCTAAATTATTGTTACCACTTGTTGATTTAACTTCAAATACACCATCACCTAATTCAAGTATAGAAACGTCAAATGTTCCTCCACCTAAATCGTATACTAATACAGTTTGTAATTCATCTTGTTTATCTAAACCGTATGCTAAAGCTGCAGCTGTTGGTTCGTTAATAATTCTTTCTACTTCTAACCCAGCAATTTTACCAGCATTTTTAGTTGCTTGTCTTTGAGAGTCATTGAAATATGCTGGAACAGTAATTACAGCTTTTGTAACTGGTTCACCTAAATAATCTTCAGCAGTTTTCTTTAAATCTCCTAAAATCATTGCACTAATTTCTTCTGGAGTATATTCTTTTCCATTTGCTTTAACTTTCTTTTTAGTTCCCATTAATCTTTTTATTGAACTAATTGTATCTGGATTAACAACTGATTGTCTTTTTGCTACTCCACCTACATTAATTTCACCATCTTTGAAAGCTACTACAGATGGAGTTGTTCTTTCACCTTCAGAATTTACTATAACTTTAGCTTCTCCACCTTCATATACACATACACAACTATTTGTTGTTCCTAAATCTATTCCTATTGTTTTACTCATATTTTTCACCTTTCCCTTACTCACTTACTCGAACCATTGCAGTACGAATAACTTTATCTTTTAATAAGTATCCTTTTTGTAATACTTCAATAACCATTCCTGATGGAACTCCTTCTTTTTTCTCTAACATAATTGCATTATGATAAACAGGATCAAATGGTTTATCACTTCCATCAATTGGTTTTACATCAAATTTTTCAATAACATTAACTAGATGACTATAAATCATTTTAAATCCAGTTAAATATTGTTTTTCTGTTTCTGTTAAATTAGAATCATCTATTAAGATCGCTCTTTCAAAATTATCTAAAATTGGTAATATTTCTTTTATAATATCTTCATTACAAAATTTTAACATCTTGTTAACTTCTTCTTCTTTTCTTTTTCTAAAATTTACCATTTCTGCATTTTGTCTAATTAATTTATCTTCTAATTCACTTATTTTATTAAATGCTTCATTTAGTTTATCCATATGTTCTTTTTCTAAATCAGCATTTTCAACTTTAACTTCTTCAGTCTTTTGTTCTTCAACATTTTCAACTTTAACTTCTTCAGTCTTTTGTTCTTCAACATTCTCTTTTATTTCTTCTTTTTCTACTTCTTTTTCCATAAGACCTCCTTTAATTATCTAAATTATCTTTTATATAATTTAATAATGTTATAACACGATCATAATCCATTCGCTTAGGTCCTATAAGCGCTATAGTACCATCTACACCATTAACATTGTAATTAGTTTTTATTATTGAAACATCTTCATCAAATGAATTTTCACTACCAATATAAATATTTATCTCTTTATCATCTTCGCCATTTTCAATTGATTGAATAAATTCTTTATCATCAAATTTACTGATAATATCTTTTATCTTATCTGCATCGTTAAATTCAGGTTGATTCAACATATTAATTCTACCAGACATATTTACATGATTAACACTCGCTGAAAAGTCATTAAATGCATTATAAAATGCATTATATAACATTTCATGTTGTTGAACATAATTTGAGATAATTGGTTTAACTTGAAATTCTAAGAATAAACTTACTTCATCAATTGGTGTTCCAACAATTAATTTATTTATCAATTCAATTGTTTTTGAAATATCATTTGAAGATACTTTACAAGAAAGATAAATATTTTTATGTTCTACATGACCTTTATCTGTTACTACAATAGCAACTAAAGTATCATCAGAAATTGGTATAACTTCTATTTTACTTATTAAATTATTTCTTGAAGATTTTCCTAAAACAATTGCAGTATAATTTGTCATTTCTGCAACTATTTCCATACTTTTTTCAATTACATCTGTTACAGCTAATGATTTATTATTCATAATACATTGAAGTTTTAACATATCATCCCCTGAAAGCTCTTTAGGTACCATAATATTATCAACATAATATCTATAACCCTTTTCACTAGGTATTCTTCCACTTGAGATATGAGTTTTTTCTAATAATCCATAATCTTCTAAATTACTCATTTCAGCTCTTACAGTAGCACTAGAACAATTTAATTGATCACAAATTAATTTAGACCCTACTGGCTTTGCAGTTTGAATATACTCTTCAATTATTATTTTTAATAAATCTGTTTGACGACTTGTTAACACATCATCACCTCTTTTTTGGCACTCTTTTTCCTTACGTGCTAATACAAGTATATCACTAGTCTTTAGCACTGTCAATAACTTTGTGCTAAAATATTATATTATCCACTTCAATATATTATGAACACAAAATAAATAAATAAACAAAAAAAGTTACTTTCGTAACTTATTCACATGTATATCTTTCTTTTTCATATAATATATATGTTGATTTTCTATCTAAATCAAATCCATAATCTTCAATATCTTTTTTATTCATCTTACTAATATTATAAATTATTTTAATTTCATATATATTCTCTTTAGATAAATCTTCTAAAGTAACACCATCTATCTTTTTTGTATCTTCAATTGTTTTTAAATAACTACTTTTATAATTTTCTTTTTCTTTTTTTTCAACATTTTTTACATCTAATATTTCTCTATTTTCAACTGTCTCCAATACACCATTTTTATTATAGTTAAATATATAATAACTAGTATATAAAGAATTATTATAAGTTCTATTTTCTTTTAAAACACATTCTAATGTTCCAGTACTTAAAATAACTTTTTCTTGTATTTCTTTCTCTTTCTTATTACAGCCTGTTAATAATATAATAATTACAACAAATAAATATATCTTTTTCAATATATCACCTCATATATATTATTATACAAAAAAATTGGTTTAAAACCAATTTTTATTTACATTTAAATCCATCAGTTTCTAATGCTTTTTTAACACTATCGTATTTATTAGAATCTGATTTAGCTTCTTTTTCAGAAATTTCTTCTGTTTGAACAACAGTTACTTTTTTACCTTTAGTAGTAATCTTGTATTCATCTTTGCCTTCATAATATTTAGCAAATGCTTTAGCAGTAGTTTCATCTTCAAATGTAGCTGTTATAGTAGTTTCAGTTTTACGAGCATAGTCGTCTTTGAAAGTAATAACTGCTTTTGCTTCCATTGAAGCTGAACCAAAGCTTTGATCTTGTGTACAAGTTAATTTTTTAGTTTTTGAACATCCAGTTAATAATACTAATGCCATAACCATAATACAAACACTTAATCTCTTTTTCATCTTCTCACTCCATTCTATTTAAATTATATCATATATTAATATAAAAAGAAAACAATTATTTACAAATGAAGCCGCCTTCTTTAAAAGTTTTTCTTATTTCATCATATGATTTACCATCAGCTTCTTCAACTTTATAGTAAACAACTGTAGTTTTTCTACCATCAATTGTCACTTTTGCAGTCTCATCATTATTTCTTACACCTTCAATATATTCATTAGCAGTTTTTTCATCGCTAAATTCAAATTTCTTTGTAAGTGAGCATTTTGTCGCTTTACCATTTTTTAATTCACAATTTAATTCGCGTGACATACTTTCTCCATTTTCATATGAACATTTTATTGTTTTTGCTTTTCCACAACCTGTTACAACTACTAGTAGTAAAAGTGTAACAATAATACTAAATACTTTTTTCTTCATCTTATCGCTCCATTCTAATATTATTATACACTCAATACAAAAAATAGTAAAATAAAAAATATAATGATTTACATTATATTTATTTACATATATATCCTAATTTTTCATAATACTTTATTTTTGTTTTCTTAGAAGTATTTTGTTCTGAAACATCTTTCTTACCTTCTACTATAATTTTTTCATCATCTTGTCTAATATCTATTGTTCGATCTTTTTCTAAAACACTTTCAATTTTACTATAATTCTTTTGTGCTGATTCTGTTGTATTAAAGATATATTGCGCTGTTAAATTTTCTTCAACTACTATATTATTTTTTATTTTTAAAGTAACTTTCATTATAGACTTATTATTATCTTCATCTTTACTTTTATAAATACAATTAATCTCTGTACCACTAGAACATCCAGTTAATAATATTAATATAAATAGTATTAATATTCGTCTCATATACGTCTATTCCTCCATGTCCTTTAACACGTGTTATTATATCAAAAATAAATAAATTAAACAAATTAAAATTTTTTTCAAAAAAAGGTTGACAAAAAACGCATAAACGATTATTATATGAAGTACCAATTGGGAGTAATTCCAATTGGAGCTAGTATCACACTAGCCAACCCCTTTTTATTCTTTTATGGAAGTTGCTCAGGGGGCAACTTCTTTTTTTTGTTTAAAAAAAATAAATCAAAAAATGATTTATTTTTCTAATAATGATAAAGCAACTTTTTCTTTATCTTTAAAAATTTCTTCAACGTAACAATCTACTATATCTCCTACACTTAGTACATCAGATGGATGTTTGATATATTCATTCGATATTTTAGAAATATGAACTAAACCATCATTATGTAATCCAATGTCAATAAATGCCCCAAAATCAACTACATTTCTAACTGTACCTTGTAATTTCATACCAACTATTAAATCATCTATATTTAATACATCACTTTTTAAAACAGGTTGTGGCATTGAATCACGAGGATCACGATTTGGTTTCTTTAAACTTTCAATTACATCTTCTAATGTATAAATATCAGTATTTAATGAATTCTTTAATTCATTAAGGTTAACTTTTTCTAATATATTATTTATTTTTTCTGTACCTATATCATTTAAATTACAATTTAATAATTCTAATAATTTTAATGTAATAGCATAACTCTCAGGGTGAATTGCAGTTTGATCTAAAACATTAGTTCCTTCAGTAATTCTTAAAAATCCAATTGCTTGTTCATAAGTTTTATCACTTAATAACTTTTGTTTTTTTATTTCTTCTCTAGAAGTTATCTTTCCATGATTATTTCTATATTCAATAATTTTATCAATATGTCTTTTTGTTATACCTGAAACATATTTAAGTAATGAAGGACTTGCAGTATTAATATTAACTCCTACACTATTTACTGCTTTAGAAACAACAAAATCTAAACTTTCTGACAATTTTTTTTGACTTACATCATGCTGATATAAACCTACTCCAATTCCTTCTGGTGGAACTTTAACTAATTCTGACAAAGGATCTTGTAATCTTCTACCAATGCTTACTGCACTTCTCTTTTCAACAGCTAAATCAGGAAATTCTTCTATAGCTATTTTTGATGCACTATATATTGAAGCACCTGCTTCTGAAACTATTACATACTTACAATTTAAATTATATTCTTTAATCATTTCAGAAAATAATTTTTCAGATTCTCTAGATGCAGTACCATTTCCAATTGCTATTATATCAACATTATATTTTCTTATTAATTTTACAACATCTTCTTTACATGATTTAATTCTATCATCTGAATTACCATTTAAAAATGGTTTTACAACTAATGAATCTAAATATTTTCCTGTCTTATCTATTACCGCTAATTTACATCCATTAACATATCCGGGATCAAAAGCTAATACTATTTTTTCTTTCATAGGTGGAGTTAATAATAAACTTTCTAAATTTTTACCAAAATTTAAAATAGCACTTTCTTCACCTTTTTCAGTTAAATCACTTCTAATTTCTCTTTCAACTGATGGAAAAATCAATCTCTTATAACTATCTTCTATTGCTTCTTTTATATATAATGAACAAAATGAATCATTATTTTTAATATTTTTATTTTCTAAATATTCAATAATCTTTGAATTATCTAATTCTATTTTTACATTTAAAATATCTTCTTTTTCACCCCTATTAATTGCTAATATTCTATGAGGTTTAATTCTAGATACTGCCTCTTCATATTCATAATACATTTCATAGATTTTGTTTTCATCTTCTGCATTTTTCTTTTTACTAGATTTAATAATACCAAACTTATACATATTATTTCTAATATATTTTCTAAAGAACGCATTATCAGATATCCATTCTGCAATAATGTATTTTGCACCTTCTATTGCTTTATCTACAGTATCAACATTTTCATTAATAAATTTACTACATAAACCTTCAATCTTTCCAGAAGATGGACAAGACATAATCATTTTTGCTAAAGGTTCTAATCCATTTTTTATAGCTTCAGTAGCTTTTGTTTTTTTCTTTTCTTTATAAGGTCTATATAAATCTTCTACCTCAACAAGCTTTTCACATTTCATTATATTTTCTTTTAATTCTGATGTCATTAAATCTTTTTCTTCTATTAATCTAATAACATCTTCTTTTCTTTTTAGTAAATTAACTTGATAATCATATACTTCACCAATTGCTTTTATTTGTTCTTCATCTAAATTACCAGTTACTTCTTTTCTATATCTAGCAATAAATGGAATTGTATTTCCTTCTTCTAACATTTTTAATGTTGCTTCTACTTGTTCTTTTCTAATATTTAAATTCTTACTTATTTCTAAAATAATATTTTCGTTCATACTTCCTCCTATAAAAAAAACATATTCAAATGAATATGTTTTTTCAGATACTAATTTTATTTATCTTGAACATAATTCAATTTGTAGACTAAGTCAAATGAATGTCTCTCTGTTGGTAAATCTTTAGCTTCTATATTTCTATCAAACTCAATTCTAACTTTTAATGTTTTTCTTCCACCTACTGCTAATTTTTCTCCAATAGTTGGTGAAGTTCCATCTACATATGTAACTGAATAATTTGTATATACATCTTCTTCTTCAGTTAATTGTGTATTTTGAATTCCATTTAATTTTGCTGGTAATGTTCCAGAGTTTACAACATCAACGATAAATTCATAATAATCACCAGGTTCTTTTAAGAATATTTTATAAGATAATTTTGTTTTATCAACTGAATCAATTTTTGGTTCAAAAAATCCTTCAGCTTTATCTTCTTGTGTTAATATTCTTGATCCATCTGTAACTCTAATATTTTCAAAATGAATATCCCAACCCACTTTATCAATTGTAGCATTTCCGTTAATGCTTAATGTTGTTTCAATAATAGCGTAACCAAAAGATATACCTAAAACTAATATTGCAAATATTCCAACAAATAATCTCTTTTTCTTATCAAAATTTCTTTTACTATTCATACTTCTCTCCTATTTTTCTCTCATTGGTGATACCTTAAATTTTTTATCACCATCTACTTCTATTATAACAGTTTCATCTAAACTATCAAGCATATTTAATTCTCTTTCAGCTTCATTTGTTTCTTGATTCTTTTTATCTATATATTCATCTAATAATGATTTAACTAAATCATTTCTTCTAACCGTATATGTATATACATCTTCTGCATCAATAATCATAAAATCGTATGCAAATTCATTACTAATATAATATACTGGTTTTCTTAATTCATATTCTGTATTAAGCATATCTTTAAAAGATAATGTTTTAATTATTTTTTTATCAGTTAAATCAGGAAATTCTTTTATTTCTACAAGAATTGAATCATAAGTTTTTAATATATTATTTACAGTTCCTAAATATTGACTTTCAGGACTTTTATTTAAATTATTATTTTTTATTAATAATACACTAAAAATTAAAACTCCAAACAATGTAAATAAAGCAATACTTACTTCTCCTCCAATATATAATATAATTGTAAGAATTAAGCATAGTATCAATCCAATGATATATATCATTTTAGACTTCATTATGCATCACCTCCAATAAAATCTTTAAACCAAATTGTAGGGAATGCTATTTTAGGAATTCTAAATTTATAAATTCCTATAAATTCTTCTTTAGTTAATTCTTTATTTTCATCTTCTTTTTCTTCATTTACTATATCCCTAATATATATTTTAACACCATCTTCAGTATCTTGTCTATCAATAATTTTATCAATTACAATATCATTACCTGATCTATAAGCAATTATATCACCAGCATTGATTTCTTCAAATTGAACATCTTTATATATCATAACCGCATCTCCACGATTAACTTTAGGTTTAATAGCACTAGTATTAACACCTATAAGATGATATGTAAAATATCCTGATATTAATCCTACAAATACTGTAAATATAAATATTAAAGGAATATCAATTAATACTCTTTTAACTACTTTTAAATTATTTTCTGATTCAGCTAAATATTCTGTTATTATTCTAGCTGTGTAAATAAATATCATTGATGGTAATGTTATATTAACAATACATGTTAAATAATTACCTAAGTCTGGAAATACCGGAACAAAATATTTATATAAACAAAGTGGAATTGTATATATTAAACATGATTCATATCCAGTTTGATAATTCACATAACTTAATACAGCATTTTTAAATATAATTGGTATTATAACAACAGTAAGATATATAAACATCTCTAATAATGAATTACCTACTTCGTTATAACAAAGAACTATATCAAATAACATAATTGCTATAGTACCAAGAGTTATCATTTTAAATGAATCTCTATTACTACTTATAAACATATATCTAAACATTTCTAAAGCAATAACTGTTATTAATGGAATAGTTATATGTTTTATTATAGAAAGTATATTTAAAGAATACGCATTTTTTAAAAATCCTGTAAATATACCTAAAGTATATATAATAGTAAAGTATAGAAATATTGCTATTATAGTTTCTATAATTACATTTTTTCTTAATTTATTAATACTATATTTTTGAAATCCATAACATAAATAAGACACAAATGAAATCACACATATAAATAATCCATTTATTGTCATCGCATAATTTGGTATCTTCTTTACAATAAATAAGAAGTATACAATCGAATAAACAAATATTGCTGTTAGGATTAAATAATCTTTCAACCTTCTTTTATTACTCATTTTATTCTCCTACTTTTCTACATACACAATATTATAACTTAAATCTAAACGTTGCGCAGTCCCAGGTAAATCAGCAGCTGTAATATTATCTTTAAATTTAACTTTAACAAATAAAGTTTTACTTCTGCCTGCTTCAATTACATCTTCTTTTTTAGGAGCTGCTCCATTAAAGTATTTAACTTCATAATCTATGAATTGTTTTTGCCTATTAGTAATAGATTTTTCTATTATTTCATATATTTTAGCATCAACATCTCCATCATTAACAATGTCTACTTTAAATGAATAGAATTCTCCAGGTAAACTCAAGTTTACTGAATAATTTACACCAGTTTTAGATTTATCAATTGTGGCTGGTTTTATTGCTCTTACAGATCCATTTGTTACTTTAATATTTTCAAAATGAATATCCCAATTAACATCTTCTATTTCTTGTACACCATTAACTTTTATACCAAAGTTTATAGCTAAAGACGCATAAGCAATTGATATAAGAATTAACATTGTAATAAAAATTGTAAAATAAATTGGTCTAGCAATATTGTTATCTTTTTTTTCAACATCTTTGCTTCTTACTTTACTCATCTACAACACCTCTATTATTATATGTATATTTTACCATATTATAACAATTAAAAAAAGTAAATATTACTAATATTTACTATTTTTTTGCACTTAAAACCAATTTTTCGTTTTTAATTACGAATGTTACTTTAACATCTTTATCAATTTTACCAAATTTCTTGATATTATCCTCAGTAATTAAAGCTTTAACTTTAGATATATTTCCATTTCCTTTTAAATAATCAAGTATTGGTTTTGTATCAACTTTTTCTTTTGCATTACTATTATAATCATTAAAATAATTTAATATTTCATATGGGTTTTCAACTGTATACACTTTATAAGTAACAACAAACTTAGTTTTGCTCTTTTTACTCATCTTTTTGATTGCATATTTTTTTACAGGTGTTGCTGCAATATCAGTTCTAGTTTGTTCATTTTTATATGTATAAACATTATTTGCTTCATCATACATAATACCTTTTGAATGCATACCAGGTGTTATACCTATTTTAGATAAAGTATCTTTAGAATATTTTAATTCAAAAGTATCATTAACAACTTTAATAACTTCTTCACCAGAAATATGATCATTTCCACTAATATTATTTAAATATCTAATAGCGAAGATTATATATTTCCCATCTTCTTTCTCATCTAATAAGATATCTAAATGTTCTTCTATTTTTTCATTATACTCTCTAATTGTAGACTTTTCCATTTTTGTTATAACAAAATTATTAACACAGAAAAAGATAATTATTCCTAAAACCAATACTATAGCTAATGTATATGCAATTAATTTTTTCTTAGAAGTATTTTTTATAAACTCACTTATTTTATTTTTTAATTCAAAACTTTTTCTACTTTTTTTCACTTTTTCTTTCTTTTCCATAATTACTCCTCTACTTTATTTTTGTTATGTATAATTCATCTTTTTTAACTTCATAACTTATTTTAATTTTTTTACCCTTTTTTGCATATTCTTTTAAATCTTTTTCATTATTTTTAATTAGTTTTTTTACATCATTTAACTTTCCATTACCAATTAAATATTCTTTTAAGAATGTAATATCAACAATATCTTTTTCATCTAAATCTTTATTTTTTTCAATATAGAAATTTAATATCTCATATGGGTTTTCAATAATATATTCTCTATAAGTAACAGTATATTTTTTTCTAGAATTTTTTCTAATTTTATCCATCTTATAATAAACAATTGGTGTTTCTGAAATAGATGTAGCATTTCTATTAACATTTAATGTATATGAATTTCTAACATTATTAAAAGTTATATTATATTCTAACATTAAAGGTGTTACACCGGTTTCTAATATATCTTTTTCTTTATATTTTTTTGAAAAATTATCATTTAAAAATTTTTCTATTTCTTTACTTGTAAGTTCAGCTTTACCATTAATATTATAAGAATAATTTAAAGCAAAAATAATATATTTATCTAGTTCTTTACTTTTGTTATTAGCAATATCTTCTATATATAAAATTAAGTTATCACTTTTTTCATGTATTTCTTTCTTTTCAATTGAAGATACATTTCCTGTACCTAATAAATAAATAATTGTTATAATAATAAATACTAATACGATTGCTATTAAAGCTATAATTCCAGCATTATTATTTTTCTTTATAAAATCTTTTGAATTACTTAATAATAAGTTAAATCTATCCTTCATTTTATCACCTAATATAATTATACATTTTTTTTATACAAAAAAAAAGCAAATATTTAAATATTTGCTTTTATTTTATAAAT
>DIMA01000020.1:0-15626 GCA_002425325.1 Caryophanales bacterium UBA5578
AATTAAGATTCTCTTTTTTTATTAACTCACTTATAATAACAATTTGTTTTTTATCATCTTTACAAGTAACCAATATTAATTTTTCTTTATCCTTATTAGGTTCAATCGCCATACTACCAGTTTTAATTATTTCATATTTATCTATTATTTTATAATGATACTTTTTATTATCATAATATAAATATATATCATTCTTTATTTTTAATTTAAATAGATTTTTAAAATAAGATACTGTATCACTACCACTATGTCCAACAATAATTACCCTACTATTCTTCTTATCTGGCATATCACTTGATTCTAAAAATACTATATTTTTATTTAATTTACTTTTTGGATCTTTAATAGCATATAAACCTCTTTTAAATTTTATTTTAGGAATTTCTAGTATAGCTATATATTCTTCTTTTTTTTCTTCTCTTTTAAAATAATTATTTATTAATAATTCATTATTTTTAATTTCTTCTATATTATTTTTTGTATCTAAATAAAAATATGATATTCCATAACCTATAAATAATAAACTAATACATGTAAGCTTACTTTTTACCATATATTAATCCTATAATTCCGATACTTAATATAAATAAACTAATTATTCTTTTATTACTATATAATCCAGTATCTGGAATTTTAATAATTATTTTATCATCTACTAAAGATAAACTAACATTAGTATTATTTTCATCTATTTTTACTTTATATTCATTATTATCTAGTTTATATCCTTTTGGTGGAGTTATTTCCTTAATTATATATTCACCAAAAGTTAAATTTGTTATTACTATACCCTTTTTATTTGTTGTTATCTTTTTAATTAATTTATTATTTTGATATATACCATATACTGCACCACTTAATTTTTCACCTGTTATACTATTGCTTTTATTCAATGTAATAGATGGTTTAACTACTTTAACTTTAAATTCATAACTAATATCATATATTGGACTATAACCAGGTGCTATAACATCTTGTCCATCTTTATGATAATAAAGTCCATAATCAATATTAAATCTATTATTAATATGTTTTATTTTAAATGTATATTCTCCTTCTTTTAATTTATTAAATTTAATATTATTATCTATTATTTCATATGGTATATTAGTTTCTATTTCATAATTAGATAAGTCAATATTGCTTTCTATATTTAATATAGTTTCATCATCAATTACATAGTCCTTAATAAAATTAGGTTTAGTTAAATGATTACTTATTAATAATTCTATTTCATTAATCTCTGTTCTATATAAGTCATCAGGTTTATTAGTTGATGGATTAACAAAATATATTTTACTAACTGGATCAACTTGTTTCCAAATTAAATATTGAGTTATTCCATACCATTTAATATTAGTATGATTTTTATAACCATACCCATAATATATTAAGAGATTAATTCTATTTACATCATTTTCTGTTAAATTAATTTTAGTTGGATCTTCTATTTTTATATATGGTGTATCATTTTTTAAATATACAAATGGTTCTAAACAATATATATAACTATTATCACTTCTCTTTTTTAATATACGAGGAATAGCTATTACACTTTGATTACCATTATCTCTTTTTATATACATACCATAAACTTTTTCATCATTATAATAAAATATATTATCACTTGTAGCACTAACATTATTTATAAATAAAAACATACCTATTATAAAAAATATTTTTTTCATTTCTACCTCCTACTATATTATTATTGATAAGTTTAATAAATCCTTTTTTATATAGTAAGATTGTAAAACATATAAAAAAAGCAATTAAATATTGCTTTTTTTTATTAATATAAACTATTTATTCTTTTTATTGCTTTCTTTTTTATGCATACTAGTAATTTTAAATGTCATATATTCAATAGCACTAAATACAAATACTACCATTAATGCTTCTACATATGGAGATAAACTATCTATAGTAGAGTTAGTTATTCCATATAAATCATATCTAGTGCAGTAATTCATAGATAATAAAAACATTATATAGAATTCTACAATAGTAATTAATATATTTAATTTATTTAATTTAAATTTAATAGTTGCTAATACAGTTGGTACAATAATATAGATTAACATTATTATATATGTTAATAAACTATTAATTTTATATACATATAAAGAATGTATAAGTACAGCTAATACAAAAATTAATATATTTAATATTAAAAGTACTTTGTTATCCTTTAGAAATTTTATAATAAAATTTAGTATTTTCTTTAACTTATCTTTCATACTATCACCTATATTAATTATAACATAAAAAAAGAAATAAATATTTCTTTTTTTACTTAACAACTATATTTACTAATTTTTTAGGAATTACAATTACTTTAACAATTTCTTTTCCTTCAGTATGAACTTTAACATTTTCAATTGAAGATGCTAATTCTTTCATTTCTTCTTCATTAGTATCAGAACTTACTTCAATCTTACCTCTTACTTTACCATTTACTTGTACTATCATTGTAAATGATTCATCTACAATTTTAGATTCATCATAAGTTGGCCAAGTTTCATTAGCAATTGATTCTGTAGCACCAAATACTACTTCCCATAACTCTTCAGTAATATGAGGTACAATTGGGTTTAATAATTTAACTAAACCTTCAGCATATTCTTTAGGGAATACATCTTCTTTATATACTGCATTAATAAAAATCATCATTTGACTAATTGCTGTATTAAAGTTTAAAGTTTCATAATCATTAGTAACTTTTTTTACTGTTTGATGATATATCTTCTCTAAGTTTTTATTAGGTTCATCTTTAATTTTATCTTCATCTATGTATAATCTCCATACACGATCTAAGAATTTTTTAGAAGCTTCAGTAGCAGAATTATTCCATGGCTTATCTGCTTCTAATGGTCCCATAAACATTTCATATAATCTTAATGTATCAGCACCATAATCTCTTACAACATCATTAGGATTAACAACAAATTCAGGATATCTCTTACCCATCTTAATATTATTAGAACCTAATATCATACCTTGATGAACTAATTTTTTAAATGGTTCTGCTACTGGAACAATTCCTTTATCATATAAATAATTATTCCACATTCTTGAATATAATAAATGTCCAACAGCATGTTCTGGTCCACCAACATATAAGTCTACTGGTAACCAATGTTCTAATAATTTAGGATCAGCAATCATCTCTTCATTATTAGGATCAATATATCTTAAGAAATACCAACTAGAACCTGCACTACCTGGCATAGTACTAGTTTCTCTTTTTCCTTTAACACCATCAATTTCTACATTTACCCAATCAATAGCATTTTCAAGAGGTGCTTTACCATTTTTACCTTTATAATCTTCTAATACTGGTAATACTAATGGTAATTCACTATCTTCTATTAATACATCTCTTCCATCTTCTAAATGAATAACTGGAATTGGTTCTCCCCAATATCTTTGACGAGCAAAAATCCATTCTCTTAATCTATAATTAATTTGTTTTTTACCTAAATTCTTTTCTTCTAACCATTCAGTCATTTTAGCAATAGCATCTTCTTTATTTAATCCATCTAAGAATTCTGAATTAATATGTAAACCATCACCAATATAAGCTTGTTCAGATACATCTCCACCTTCTAATACTGGAATTATATCTATATTAAATTTACGAGCAAATTCATAATCACGTTCATCATGAGCTGGAACAGCCATAATAGCTCCTGTACCATAAGTTGCTAAAACATAATCACTTATCCAAATTGGAATTTCTTTATTATTAACTGGGTTAATAGCATATGCACCAGTAAATACACCTGTTTTATCTTTATTTAACTCAGTTCTTTCTAAATCAGATTTAGTAGAACATTCTTTTTTATAATTATCAATAGCATCTTTTTGTTCTGGAGTTGTAATAATATCAACTAATTTATGCTCAGGTGATAATACACAATATGTAGCTCCAAATAAAGTATCACAACGAGTAGTAAATACAGTAAATGATTCTTCTGTACCGCTAACTTTAAAATCAACATGAGCTCCTACACTTTTACCAATCCAGTTTCTTTGCATTTCTTTAGTTGATTCAGGCCAATCTAATTCATCTAAACCATTTAATAACTTTTCAGCAAAAGCTGGAATATCAATAACCCATTGTTTCATATTTTTACGAACTACAGGATAACCTCCACGCTCACTTTTACCATCAATAACTTCATCATTAGCAAGAACTGTTCCTAATTCTTCACACCAGTTAACAGGCATATCTATACATTTAGCATAACCATCATTAACTAATTGTTTAAAAATCCATTGAGTCCATTTATAGAATTTAGGGTCTGATGTTGATAATTCTTTATTCCAATCATAAGCAAATCCTAACATCTTTAATTGAGCTTTAAAAGTTTCAATATTTTCTTTAGTAAATCCATCTGGATGATTACCTGTTTGAATAGCAAATTGTTCAGCTGGTAAACCAAATGAATCAAATCCCATTGGATGTAATACATTATATCCTTGCATTCTCTTCATACGAGTAACTATATCTGTTGCAGTGTATCCTTCTGGGTGTCCAGCATGTAAACCTACACCAGATGGATAAGGAAACATATCTAATGCATAATATTTTGGCTTACTAAAGTCGTATACATCAGTAGCAAAAGTATTATGTTCTTCCCAATATGCTTGCCATTTTTTTTCAATTTTTCCAAAATTATAATACATTCTATTTTCCTCCTTTAATAACTTTTCCTATTATTTTATATGTTCCAATAATTGCAGGTATTAAAAGTACAATAGCACTAATAACAGATGCAAAAATCCATAAGTATAAATTAGGTATAAATTTATCTAATAATAATACTAAAGTACCAATAGTTGAAACAATAATACTATTACCAAAACCTACCAATTTAACAATTCTTTTAAAATCATAATCTTTAATATCTATATTATTTAATTTACATAATAATAGAATATCTTTTCCTTTTTTCATATTATTTAATGCTTTTTCTTTTCTAATAACAAAGAGATGATACATTAAATTAATTATGATAATACCTGTGAAAAAAAATATTATATAATTCATACTCTTTTCTCTCCTAACTAACAAAAAAAGTATTATGTTATAGGGACGAATATCGCGGTACCACCCTATTTCATAATACTTTATTATGCACTTAATTCTTTAACGCAGAAATACGTCTTATACTTATCATATAAAAGGCTCCAAAGCAAGTTCATAATCTTTAATTAAAAGTTTTCACCAACCACTTTTTCTCTAAATAATCTCTAATTACTACTACTCTTCTTCATCGCTATGACTCATATTATATATTACTTAAAATACAATTTCAAGTATTTTTTATTGAATTTGATCAATATATTCTAATAATTGTAAGAATAATTGAGTATACTTTTTATCGTAAGCATTTTTAGCTTTACCTAATTTATGTAATTCAATTCTCTTCTTATCTTTTTTCATTGTTGTATCAGTTAATAAATTATAAACTGCATCTTTTTGATCAGTTAATATTGGAAGATCACTAATGATTTCTTCAATATCTTCTAATACTATTCTTATAGCGTCTATTTCAATATCTTTACCTTTACAATTTAAAGTTAATTGTTCTGTAGTAGGAACATCTTTTATTTCAACAACAAAGTCTGATCCATCTACACGTGTATTACATTCAATCTTACTAGATTTAATAAATGCTTGTACATCTTCAGATTTCTTAGTATTTTTAAATCTAATAAAGTAATTACGTTTTTCTGGTACTATACCAGTCTTTCCTTCTACAGGTCTAATAATAACTGTATAATTATTTGGTAAATAATTATATTCAATTTTAGTTATTAATGAATATCCTTGTAAATATAAATCACTTACACCATCATCTTCATATAAATTATATGAATTACTTGCTCCAGGGAATATTTGAATTTCCATATTCTTTGGAACAGTAGTTTCATTAATATTAGCATGTAATGCCATTGGTATAATAGCACCACTCTTAACATATACTGGATATTCTTCATTTCTAAAGAATGATAAATGTTTTTTCTTACCTAAATATTTTTTACCAGTTAATAAATTATACCAAGTACCTTCTGGTAAGAAGAATTTATGTATAACCCTATTCATTACAGGATCTTTCTTAGTAACAATAGGACATACAAATATTTGACTTCCAAAATAATATTCATTTTTATATAAATCATCATCTATTAATTCTGGGAAGTTATAATATACTGGTTGAATTACTGGAATACCATATTTATGATAATTATATGCTTCAGCATAAATATATGGAACTAATCTATGTCTTAACGTTAAGAATTCACGAGCAATAGCATAAGTTCTAATATCCCATCTCCATGGTTCTCTTTTATAAAATCTACCTTCATCAGCACTTAATTTTAATATTGGTGAGAATGTACCAAGTTGAATATATCTTTCATACAATTCATTATCTTCACATCCATTAAAATATCCACCAATATCGTGACTCCACCAAGATACTCCAATATTAGCAGCTCTACTATTGAAGAATGGAATATTTGCTAAAGTTTGCCAACTAACAACACTCTTACCAGCATATAATACTGGATAACGATGCGCTGCTACACGTGAATTATATCCATATATCATAGGTCTTCTTTTAAAATTACGCATCATATCATAGAAATGATAATGTTTTAAAAGAGTTAATTCATTTACTCTTGTTTTATCATACCAATCTAACCAAAAGAAATCTATTCCATAGTTATCAAGCGGATGGATAAATATTTTTAAATATACATCTAATGTTTTTGGATCATATACATTAAATGGAATAACTTCAGTATTAGTCTCTAAATATTTTTTAGCTTCCTTATAATATGAATCGATTGGATAGAAACCTTCTACTGGGTTAATATTAACACCTAATCTTATTCCTCTTGAATGTATCTTTTTAACTAAATCACTAGGATTTCTAAATAAATCACCATTAAATGTAAATCCTGTTTTTAAATGTTTATTATTTTCATATGCTCTTATATGCCAATCTTTATCTAACATTAACACAGAAATAGGAATATGATGGTTATCAAAATTTTCAATTAAATTATCTAATTTTTCATCATCATATGTATCATTTCTACTCCACCAGTTTCCTAATGCATATCTAGGAATTAAAGCTGGATATCCTGTTAATTGATAATAATCTTTTAATGCAGCAGAGAAATCTTTAGAATACATAAATACATAAACATCTATTTCTTTATTAGAACGAGCTACACAGTTTCCTCTAGCATTTAATAAATTACTATTTGAATCATCTATACTTGCAAATCCATCTAATGAATATAAACCTTTCATATTATATTCTGGATCATCTAGTGCTACACCATTTTTTTGGAATACTGGAGCACCATAGTTTTTAGCTTCTGGATGTCCATAATACCAAGCTCTATCAACTGATAATAAATCTATTCTTAAATTAGAAGATTTATTCATAACACTACCAGTAAATGGTGCTTCTTTAACATAACTTAATGAAAAATAAGATGTTTCAATAACAATATTACTTCCTTTATCAATAACATTAAATCTTGGTTTTGGAAAATTACGACACCAAACTAATTCTGTTGGACTATCTTCAAATACTCCATTTTCACTATATTGAAGTCTTATTAATCTTTCTGTTAAAATTGTAAATCTATATTTTTCACCTTTAACAACACTAGCAGGATTAGCCTTTGCTTTAGTAAGATCTAATACAAACTGATTACCTAAATCGTACATTATTAATCACCCTTTTTCTATAATTCTTCTATTTTCATAAAATTAGTTATCTTTACATCCTTAAATGGATATCCACCTGTAATAATAATTTTATCACCCGGTTTTGTTGATACTAATTTAAAAGTTATTTCTTTAGCTATATCACTTATTTTATCAAAACTATTTAATTCATCTATTAATACTGGAGTAACAGCAAAATGTAATTGTAATGATTTTACTGTATCAATATTAGGTGATACTGCAATAATAGGACAACTAGGTCTAAATCTACTCATCTTTCTAGCAGTATAACCACTATTTGTTGGTGCTATAATAGCACAACATTTTAATCTAGCTGCTGATTCAGCTACATTTAATGAAATAACTCCAGTTATATCATCAGTTACATTATCAGAATACTTTCTAATATATTCCATATAATCTAAATCTAATTCAGCAGACTTAATTATTTTTTCCATCATGTTTAATGTTTCAATAGGATATTTTCCAACTGTAGTCTCACCTGTTAACATAACAGCATCAGCACCATCTAATACTGCATTAGCTACATCTGAAACTTCAGCTCTTGTAGGTCTATTAGTTTTTTCCATTGAACTTAATAATTCAGTTGAAACAATACTAACTATACCTAATTCATGACATTTATTAATAATTTTCTTTTGTAAACCAGGAACTCTTTCAATAGATAATTCTACACCTAAATCTCCTCTAGCAACCATTAAACCATCACTAACACGTGCTATTTGATCTAAATTATCCATTGCTTCTTGATTCTCTATTTTAGTAATTAAACTGATATGATCATTTTTTAGATTAATTAACATATCATTTACTTCTAATACATTTTCAGCTGTAAACACATGTGAAAGAGCTATAAAGTCAAAACCTAACTTATGTGCCATTACTACATCTGTTTCATCTTTATTAGATAAAAATGGTAAATCTATTTTTACATTTTTTACACTTAATGCTTGTCTATCTTCAATTAAAGCATCATTTAAAGCTTCACATACAATAATTTCATTTTCTATATCAATTACTTCTAACATTAATGTACCAGCTTTGACACTAATAATATCATTATAATTAATATTTTTTATTAAATTAGGATAAGATACTGAAAACTTAGTTGAATCACCTATTACATCATCCATACATATTTTAACTTTATCACCTTTACGGAAATATGCTTGACCATTTAAGAATCTTCCAATACGTATTTCAGGACCCATTAAATCCATCATTAATGCTACACTTAATTTTAATTCTTTATTTAATTCATTAACACTATTAGCAACATCAGTACAAAAATTATAATTTGCATGACTCATGTTAACTCTAATTACATCTGTACCGTTTTCCATTAATCTACGAATTTGTTCTTTATCCATAGTTGCAGGACCAACAGTAGCTATCACTTTAGTCTTATTTATCATCCTATTCACCTATTATTAATTATACCATATTTATTAATTATTACAACGAATAATAAAAAAAAAGTTCATTTGAACTTCTTTTATATTTTTCTTCCTGTTTCTAACAAAATTTTTAATGCCTCTTTAAACATCTTCTTATATTTTACATCTATATTAGAAGAACTTTTAACAATATTAATTATCTTTAATTTATTATTTTTTAAATCCAATAAAGTATTAATATTATGTTCTCTAAATATATCAAAAATACAATCTCCTAATAATTTTCTTTCTTTATATTCATATTTATTTAACCATACTGTTAAACCTTGATCAAATATTTTACTAGTTCTAGATAATTCCGCTCTTTTAAAATTTAATTTATCTACTTTCCAATTTGTCATAGTATGCGCACCAAGCATAGAACCTTTAGTATCTACAACAGTATAATTAACATCTTGTCTAAGTAATAATCCTACAACAGAATATTTAGAAATAATTAATCTATATCTATCTTTTACTCTTTTATATTTTCTAGAAGTAATTTGTTTTAACAATAAACCTGGTCCATCATTACTATATATTTGTTTAATTCTACTTCTTACCCAAAAATTAGTATACATAGCAGAAACTAAAGCTAAATTTCCACCTTTTGAATGTCCACCTACTATTATCTTTTTTCTATTAAAAGTAAAATGTCTATTTAAATATTTAATAGCGTCTTTTTGAGTTTTAACAGGAAACTTATATACCATTGCATAATCTTCTTCCCAACCAGCTAATTCTTCATCAGTACCTTCAAAAGAAACATATACTAATTTTTTATTTATTTCTATCGTCACTGCTGAAAATTGTTGACAGTGTCCTTTTATATAAATGTAATTATATAATAATAAATCTTTATATCTTTTGGTATCATAAATACAAGACAGTATTTCAACACCAATTCTAGTTGATACGAACTTCTTCTTTATCATTCTTTTTTTATGTTTATTTGTATACTTTTTATAACAGTCATATATAGATATTTTAGAATCTACAATTCCATCTAAATCAATATATGATAAATAACTAAATATTGCATTATCAACTTCGTTGAATGCTATTTCATCAAAAGAATAATGTCCATATTTATTTATATAATCAAATAAATTCATACAACCACCAAAATTATTATATCACTTTAAATTTAATTGACAAATCTTAACAATATATATTACAATAAAAAGCTATATAAAGGTGGATAACTATGGCATTAAAACAGATAGATAAAGTAAAAATAAATGGTATATTAAAAAATAATATAGATTGTATTAAATATCAACATTTTTTTCCTAAAAATAAAAAAGTTGATTATACAATTGAAGAAGTAATTGATTATTTAATTACTATGAATCAAAAAAGACTAGAAACCAATGATATATCATATAAATCATTTAATAAAACATTAGAAGTTATGTCCCTTTTATTAGCAACGCATTCTAGAAAAGAAGAAATACAGGATATACTTATCATCAAAATTAAAAAAATGTCTGATGAATATTATAAAAAAGTTGAAGATAATTTAATTGAAAAAAACGAACAAACTGAATTTATTTTTGAACAATTAAATGGATTTATATCATTAAAAACAAACGATAAAATAAATGATGATAATATAGACGTTATAGAAGAAAAATTAACATTTGAAGCAAGAATTAAAGCCTTACAAGATGAATTAGATGAACTAAAAAAAGCATCTACAAAAAATGAAAGTACTTTAACATCAACAATTAATAAAAAGAAAAATGAAATTGAAAAATTAAAAAATGAAATAAAAGAATTACAAGATTTAGTTAAACAATATAAAAAAGAAATAAAAAATATTGATAATAATAAAATTAAAACTGATAAAATAATTGAAAAACTAAATAAAAATATAGAAGATTTAAATAAAGAAATAAATGATTTATTAAGTCAAATTGAACATTTACATAAAGTAATTGAAAGTAATAGAAAAACCATAGAACAAAAAGACGAAAGAATTAAAGAACAAGATGAAGAAATAAAAGATTTAAAAAAAGAAAAAAGAAAAAAACAATTTAATGAAGAAAAAATAGAAAAAATAAAACATTGTATTTTCAAATTATTATATAGAGTTGATAATATAACTTTAGATGAAATATATAAAATATTAAATAGACAAGGTTATGATATTGAAAAAAGTGAAATATTTAGAATAATTATGGAATTAAAAACTAAATATTTAATCAGTAAAACTGATGATAATATTTTTAGTTTAAATAAAAAAGTAATTACTAATAAAGAAAAAACGCTTTCAACAAGAGATAAAGAATTAGATGTATTAATAATATCTGATTATCAAATTAATGGAATTAATAAAATGGTATTAAATGATTTAGATGCCATATTTGAATATTGTATAAATAATAATATTCAATATATTTTATATCTTGGTAATTTAATTAGAGTACCATTCTTAAATGAATATCAAGATTCATATGGATTACTTAAATATACAGAAAAAACTGTTATTAATTTTTGTGAAAACTATCCTTATGCAAAAGGAATAAATAGTATTGTACTAGGATCTAATAGAGAATTAAGTGGTGTAGCTGCTGGTATAAATCCCCTATCTTTTATAGAAAAAGAAAGATATGATTTTACTCAAATTGGATTCAATCATGGAATTTTAAATATAAATAATAATAAAGTATTTGTTCATGCTAAAAGAAGATTTACAGAAACTGATAAAGTTAATGATTTAGAAAATTATTATCAACATTACTCTTTAAAAAGAAAAGAAACATATTTAGATATTATTGGATTAGGAGAAAAACATTTTTCCGATATAAATAATTCATATATAATTGTGCCATCATTAAATAATTATGATCATTTTGGTGAATGTACACATATAAAATTTATAATTGATGATAATAATAATATTGTAAACACTTATATAATGCAATTAATAAGAACAAAAAAATTATTAGTAGCATCACAAATTCAATATAGAAAATAAACACTTGTATAAGTGTTTTTTTATAATAATGAATAATTGATAAATTATATAAATTGAGTTATAATTATTAAAGAATATGGAGGCGCTGAATGAATAAGAAAACAAAAATAATTATAAGAAGATTATTATATTTAATATTAAACTTAGGATTAATATTTAGTACTATTTACTTAATATATGCAATATTACTATATAATAACATTGAGACAGGAATAAGAATATTAGGTTGTATTACTCTTTGTGTTATGGCTGCCCTATTTATGTTATTATTAAAAAAATTCTATCGTGTAAAGAATAGAAAAATTTATATAATATTATTTATTTTATTTACTTTATATGTTGGAGGTATATCATTTGCAGCATATAAGATATCAAGTATATATAATAAAATATCTAATATAAGTAAAGAAGAAAAAATGATGTTTTCTACTAGTATCATAACAAGAAAAGATGCACATGCTAGTAAATATAATCAAATACCTACAAATAGTAAAATAGCTATTATAGCTGATGAAAATGATTATGAAGGTTATACATTAGCATATAGAATAATTAATAATAAAAAAATAAAAACTACAAGATTAAAAGAATATGATAGTTATGAAAAAATATTTGATGATTTATTAGATGGTAAAATTGATTACGCATTTGTTCCAACTAATTATGCTGATAGATACAGTTCAGATGAAAATTATGGAAGAATTGGTGTAGAAACAAAAATAGTATATAGTGAAAAATTTGCTGAAGAAGAAGAAAAAAATGAAATAAAAGAAACTGAAGTAAAAAGTTTAAATGAACCATTTACAGTATTAATCATGGGTGTTGATACTACTAATGATGGATTTAAAAGTGGATTTAATAGTGATGCCTTACTATTAGTAACATTTAATCCTAAAACTACAAATGCTACTATATTAAGTATTCCACGTGATACTTATATGCCAATATCTTGTATGGGTAATAGAAGTACAAAAATTACTAATGCTGGATGGCAAGGAGAAAAATGTGTAAAAAATTCAATTCAAAACTTCTTTGGTATTAAAATAGACTATACAGTAAAAATTAACTTTAATGGTGTAGTTAGTTTAGTAAATGCTGTAGGTGGTGTTGAAGTAAATGTTCCATATAGTTTCTGTGAACAAAACAGTAAACGTCAATGGGGAAAAAATACAATATTTGTAAAAGCTGGTAAACAAACATTAAATGGTGAACAAGCTTTAGCATATGCAAGACATAGAAAAGTAACTAGTTATATGGTTAAATATTGTGGACCAAGTTATACTACACACGCTACATATTGGAATGACTTTGTAAGAGGTCAACATCAACAAGAAGTTATTAATGCTTTATTAAAGAAATTTAAAGATATAAAATCATTTGAAGATTTTGAAAAAATATTAGATACAATAAGTAAAAATATGAAAACAGATATATCAACTGATAATATCTTCTCATTATATAACTTAGGTAAAAACATGTTAAAGAGATCTTCAAGTCAAGAAAATGTATTCCAAATGCAAAAATTATATATTCAAGGATTTGATACTAGAATTTATGATTATAATTTTAGAACTAAATCTGGTTCAAAATTAGAATTATATAATTATTTCATTTATGATGAATCTAAAAATGCTGTTATAAAAGCAATGAAAGAAAATTTAGGTTTACAACAAGTTGAACCTGTTAAGAAATTTACTTTCTCAATTCAAAAGAAATATACAGAACATGTAATTGGTAAAGGAGTTACTGGAGGTTCTTCATTACAACTTATGCCAAACTTTGTAGGTAAAAATGTATCAGTTGCTGAAAATTATGCATCAAAAAATGGAATTACATTAACAGTAACTAAAGTAACTGCTACTGGTAACCAAAGTGATGGTCAAATTATTTCACAATCTATTCCAAAAAATACTGATTTATCACAATTAAGTAGTGCTAAATCAATGGAAATAAAGGTTGCTGAAAAAGTAGAAGTTCCTGAAGAAGAAACTGAAACTGAACCAGAAACAACAACAGAATAAAAAAGATAGATTTAAAATCTATCTTTTTTTTTAATCTAATCTTGGAGTTAATATTTCATATCCATCTTTTGTAACTAATACTGTATGTTCATAATGTGCTGCTGGTTTACCATCTAAAGTAACAACAGTCCAATCATCATCTAATAATGCAACATTTCTACTTCCAGCATTTAACATAGGTTCAATACAGATTACCATCCCCTCTTTTAATCTAGGACCCACTCCTGGTTTTCCAAAATTTGGTACTTCAGGATCTTCATGCATATCAGTTCCAATTCCATGTCCACATAATTCTCTAACGACTCCTAAATTATGTTCAGTAGCATATACTTCAACTGCATGTGAAATATCCCCTATATGTGTTCCTGGTTTTACTTCTTTAATACCTTCATATAAAGCTTGTTCTGTATGTTCCATTAAATATTTTTTTTCTTCATCAATTTCTCCAACAGCATAAGTCCAAGCTGCATCTCCTTGATATCCTTTATACCCTATTACCATATCAATTGTAACTATATCACCATTTTGTAATTTTCTATTTGATGGAATACCATGAACTACTTCATCATTTACACTTACACACAAAGCACATGGAAAACCTTCATAACCTTTACAAGATGGAATCCCATCATGTTCTCTAATAAATTTTTCAGCTAAATTATCTAATTCTTTAGTAGTAATTCCTGCTTTAACAAATGGTTTTAAATATTGATGAGTTAAAGAAACTAAATATCCTGCTTTTCTCATTAATTCAATTTCTTTTTCACTTTTTATTGATATCATAAGACACCTCTTTCAATATATAAAATTATATCATTATTTTATTAAATTACAATATTAAATATTTAATAATTTTTATGGAAAAATTATATAAAAATAAAAAAAGACTCGAAAGTCTTTAATTAACTAAATAATGCAAAAGCACATACACCAATAACTACTAATAAAACAATAACCGCAATAATTATTACAACTTTGCTTGTTCCTTTTTGTTGTACTGGTGCCATACTTGGTGCTGTAACTCCTGTAACCATAGTTGGTTGTACTGGTTGTTGCACTGGTGCAGGTTGAACAGTTGGTTGTACTGGTGCTACAGGTGTTACTGGAGCTACTGGAGCTTCAACTGCTGGAACCGGTTGTACTGGTGCTACTGGAGTTTCAACTACTGGAGCAGCTTCTACTGGAGCTACTGGAGTTTCAACTACTGGTGCAGCTTCTACTGGAGCTACAGGTGCTTCTACTGCTGGTGTAGCTTCTACTGGAGCTACAGTTGTTTCAACTGCTGGTGCAGCTTCTACTGGAGCTACAGGTGCTTCAACTACTGGTGCAGCTTCTACTGGAGCTACTGGTGTAGCTTCTACTGAAGCTACAGGTGCTTCTACTGCTGGTGCAGCTTCTACTGGAGC
>DIMA01000020.1:15747-38989 GCA_002425325.1 Caryophanales bacterium UBA5578
AGCTTCTACTGGAGCTACTGGAGCTTCAACTACTGGTGTAGCTTCTACTGGAGCTACAGGTGCTTCATCTATTACTGGAGCAACTTCTACTGGAGTTACTTCTTCAGAAACTACTGGAGTTTCTACATTTAATTCTTCATTCTTTACTTCATTTCCCATTTTATACTTTCCTCCTATTATCCATTATAACATTTTTATTTAAAATTACAAAATTAAAAGAAACATATTATAATGTTTCTTTATTTTTTTCGATATAATTTTCTAAATTTTCTTTCCAATTTTCAGAAAGATAATCATCATGCATACAAAAATCAGTAGCTTTTGAAATAGAATTATATAATATATCTATACCGACTTCATCTTGTATATAATTAGAAATATTGGATTTTCTAATACCAATACTAGATCCTTCTGCATATGAATCTATATTTGCTCCAATATAGATAAATTCCCAATCTTTATGTCCTTGTATTAATTCTTTTACTTGTTGTTTATTGAATTCTTTAGATGCATTTTCATATCCATCTGTTGTAATAACAAATAATACTTTATCTGTTTTAACGTCATCTAAACGTTTAATTGTTTTACCAATAGCGTCATATAAAGCTGTTGTACCTCTTACAAAATATTCTTTTCTTGTTAACCTTTCTATTTCTTTTATATGTTTTCTTTCATTTAATATTTGATATTCATTATCAAATAAAACTGTTGTTACATAGACATTGTTACCCTTTTGTTTCTCTATATAAGAATTATATCCTCCTATTGTGTCATTTTCCACTCCTGACATTGAACCACTTCTATCTAATAAGAAAACTATATCCAATTTTTTATTTTTTTTCATTATATTTCCTCCTTTTCTGATATAATAATACTAGATTAGATAATTAATTTGGTCGCTTAAAAGGAGACATTTATGAAAGAATTATTAGAATTATATATTAAACAAAATTTTGAAGTTCCAATATTAAATGAATATCAAGTTTTATCAGCTGATTTTGCTTGTTATTCTGCAGCAAAAAAATGTTCAATAAATGAATATATTGACAATAATAAAAGTTTAAATGATTTTCAAACATTATTATTTAAATTAATTGACGATAGAAATTTAAAAGATAGTGATGTTTATAATAAAGTACATATAGATAGAAGATTATTTTCAAAAATAAGAAGTGATAATAGCTATCATCCTAGTAAAGAAACAATTATATTATTAGGTATTTCTTTAGAATTAAATGAAGAAGAAATTGATGAATTATTAAATAGTGCTTCTTATTCTTTACCAAAAAACAATTACTATGATTTAATAATTAGATTTTGTTTTGTTAATAAAATATATGATTTAGTTCAAATAAATGATTTATTAAATTCATATAATTGTAAATTATTTAGTTACTAAAAAAGATGAGTTTTACTCATCTTTTTTAATCTAATCTTATTAATTTTCTATATTTTAACCATTCACTATCGATATCATATACTTCTTTAGCAATAGTTTCTAAGTCATATTCTGATATTTCATCAATAACTTTATAAAAGAATTCTAAATCTACTAGTTTATATTCATGATTATTTTCAGTTATTTTTCTTTTTGCTTTTTCAGGTATTATTATATGATATTTATTTACTATATCATCATTTGATACATCGTAATCATTATATATATCTTTTGAAAAAACAGTTAAATATCTATTATAAAATAAATAGTCAGTTACTAGATGTAAAAAATATCCTTTATTATAATCTGTATCTAACTTTTTATCATCTAAATATGCTTTTAAATTTACTTTACTACTACTAGGTCCATAGTGAGTTATTTTTTTATCAGGTACACCATCAGGAGCTATTGATCCATCAAAAAAATCTTGTTCATTTTTAATTTGGTTTTTATGTTTTCTACAATATTCTTTTGCTATAGCTAAATGTACAATATATCCTGCCATAATTTCACCTATTCTATATAAAAATATTTATTCTTCCCAATATGTATTTACTTTATTTCCATTTTTATCTTTAATTGTTACAGTACCATCTTTATCATCTTTACTTGGTAAAAAATTACCAAACTTATTTATTACAAAAAATGCAAATATAAATATTACAATTGATATAACAATAATTTTAACCAAAATTTGAGCTTTTTCGTTTTTCATTTACTTTTACTCCTTCTGATTCAAATTCTTCTATTAATTCTTCAATAATACTTAATTCTTCAGCTGATTTTGTTTCAAATAAGTCTCTAATATATTTTGTATCAGCTCTATTTCTAGCAGCAAAATACATATCTCTATCTTCACCATTTAATATAATAGGAGCATATCCTTGTCTTATCATATTATAATTAAGTATTAATCTACTTGTTCTACCATTACCATCTTCAAATGGATGTATTCTTAAAAATTCAATATTAAATAAAGCTTCTCTTTCAAATGGATCTAATTTATCCCATACATTATTATAATTATATAATAACATTTTCATATCTCTTTCTACATCTTCTGGTTGAGATATAGGTATATTAGCGTCACCATTCAATTTATCTCCAAAATGTCTATATCCATCTGATATATACATAGAATCTCTATTAATTAAATTAGCTGTTTCTATTATAACCTCTTCTGTTAATTCAGGTGAACTTAATAATTTATTAAATGCTAAATAACAATTCTTTAACTTACGTACATTTTTTCTACTATTAATATCACCTAAATCATCTTCTAAAGACATATTAGAAAATATAATTCTAGATGTTAATACTATAAAATTATCACCATAAAAATTAGTATCTTCTAAATATTTGATATGTCTATCTTCTACTTTTGTTCTCATATACATCATTCCTACTATTTATAGTATATCATTTTTATTCGATTAAAAAAACATTATAATTAAATAATGTTTTACATTTGATATTGTTTTTTATCTAATAAACGAATAATTGTATTAGATATATTAAATAATTTATAATATGGATTTAAATATTTATCAAGTATATATATATGTACATCATTTGCTTCTACATAGTCATTACTATTTATTAATTTACCTTTACAATCATATAAATCATCTTCTATCTTAATAGCGCAATGAGTAAAATCTCTTTTTATATAGATAGTTCCTTCATTGTATATATGTTGCATTATCTTAATAAATTCATAACTACCTCCTGTTGAAAATAGTGTTTCTGCTTCACATTTTAAAGTATCTTTAAAATTAGAATCTACAAGTGAATTTACATTGTCTATTGTTGTTAAAATATTTGTATTTTCCATATCTTTACCTCATAATAATTTTAACATATTTTGAAGTGTAGATTCTAGTCTTTTTATTAAAAAAATTAAAAAGATAGTAATTTACTATCTTTTATGAATTTAAAGTTTCATTTTTATAAAGATTTTTATAAGTTTCATTTGTTTTTAATAGTTCTTCATGTGTACCATAAGCAGCAATTGAACCATTATCAATTACATAAATAATATCTGCATCCATAATAGTAGATAATCTATGAGCTACTATTATAACAGTATGATCTTTTACTAAGTTATCTATTGCCTTTTTTATGTATTCTTGTGAATTATTATCTAAAGCACTTGTTGCTTCATCAAATAATACAACCTTACTTTTCTTAGCTAATGTTCTAGCAATAGATAATCTTTGTTTTTGTCCACCAGATAGATTAACTCCACCTTCACCTAATTTTGTATCATAATTATTAGGAAGTGACATTATATAATCATCTAAGTATGCTAAAGAAGCATATTTTCTTATTTCTTCTATAGTTATATCTTTATTAACTAATTCAAAATTTTCTTTTATAGTTCTATTAAATATAAAAGGTTCTTGTCTAATAATTGAAATATGTTTTCTAAGTTCTTCTTCTTTTAAATCACTTATATTAATTCCATCAAGTAATATTTCACCTTCTTTAGGATCAAATACTCTTGTTATTAAATTAAATATAGTTGATTTACCTTGTCCAGATTTACCTACAATAGCAATCTTTTTATTTGGTTCAATTTTTAAATTAAACTTATTTAAGATTATGTCTTCATCAGGATATCCAAATGTAACATCTTTAAATTCTATAACACCATTTACTTTATTATTTTCTTTATTTCCAAATTTTTCATCTTCATATAATTTGTTTTCAAGTAATTCATTTACCCTAGATAAAGAAACAATTACTTTTTGATATGTTTGTGTAAATCCATTTATATTTTCAATTAACCACATATATCTATAAACATAATATGTCATTGCTACAAAGAATGTTAATGTTGTCATTTTATAATATAATAAAATTACACATGTAATAAATACCCCAACTTCTAATACAACTTTTATTAATCTTGTTAATAAATTAAATCTTTTTCTTGTATCTATTTCTTTCTTTGATTTACTAAATATTGCTTTTATAATTTCTGTCATGTCTAGTATTAAATTATTTTTAATACCTAATGTTTTTATTTCTCTTACACCTCTAATTGATTCATTTACTAAAGATGTAAACTTATCTTGTTCAGCTTTTCTCTCTTTATGTACTTGTTTTAAAATAGGATTATATTTTTTTAATACTAAGAATAATATAGAAACACATACTAATATTTCTATACCAACTATCCAAGAATTAAAGAATATATAAAATATTAATATAACAGATCCAACAATAGATGATACCATTTGTAATAGTTGTCCAAAGGCAAAACTTAATGTATCTGCATCATTAGTAATCCTATTAATAATTTCACCTGATGATGTTTTTTCATATGCATAAGCTGGTAAATTTAAAGCTTTTTCATATGAATAAAAGCCCAATTTACGAGTTAATTTACTTTCAACTTTTTGTAAAGTAGAATCAGCTATAATAGATATAGCACCATCTACTAATACTCTTAAAATAAAATATATTCCTAAATAAATAAAGGCACTTTTGATATTATAATTTGTTATTGATTCTACAGCTGCACCATTTAAATATCCAGAGAATATCTCAGATAATTCAGCTAAAAAAATAAATATACTTGCTAAAATAAGTTTCCATTTATCTTCTTTAATTAATTTAATTAGAGGTTTTAATTCTTTTAAATCTTTCATAATTACCTCCATTCACAAAAAAACTACTAATTGTTTAGTAGTTAAAGTTTAATACACTAGAAAGTTTTGAGAAAACAAAATCTTCCCATCTAAATTTTACTACTAAACTATTAAAAACATCTAAATTAAAAATCTTCATTTTCTCACTCCTTTCTCTTTAAATTCACTTAAATAGTATCATTAATATTTATTTTTGTCAACCAATTTTATTTGACAATAAAAAAAGTCATTACTGACTTTTATTTAACTACACTTTCAATTTCTTGTAATTGAAATCTATATTTTTGTTCTACTTCAGGATATTTTTCATGATCTACTTCACTTAAAAACATATCCTTTGGTCTAATCCATAGAGAACCATCACCATATAATCTTCTATAAACTACATATTCTTGTTTATCTTCAGAATGAAGTGCTACATCCTCTACTAAATAATAATCTCCTTTAAAATGTCTATAAATACCATGTATTTTTAATTCGTTCATCTAAATCTTCCTATCTATATACTTTTTGAATTTCTTTTTTTTCGGAATTTAAATAACTTACATATGTATCTAAATCTATAGGTAATCCAAATAATATAATTGTATCAATATCCTCTACTTTTATTTGAAAAACCTTATATGGTTTATCATTATGTAATTCCAAATATTTTTCTATTGGACTTTTAAAATTATCCACAACTATATTATAACCTTTTCTTTGTGTTTCTACAATTCTATTTGAAAAATATTCAAATATTTTATTGGATTTAATATTTAGTTTTTCCATAATGAACATTATATTTCTTAGACTATTTAATTCAGCTAATCTTTCTCTCATTGAGTATTCATATGATTTAGTTGTTTCTTCTCTTCTTCCAACAAATCTAAGCATTTGTGATTCAAAATCATTACAATTAAATTCTTTATATTCTTGAATTATATGCTCATATTCATGTAATAAAGATTGTAAACATAATAAATTATATAAAATAATACTATTACGATCATTTAAAGATTGTTTCATTGTGATACATTGACTTTCTCTATCTAAATTATCTTGATAAACAATCAATTCTTTTTCTTTACTATTATAAGCAGCTAGTCCAATTATTGATTCAAGTCTTTTAGTATATTTTTCATTTTCATCATCATATCTACTTATTTCATCAATATATACAAATTTTTCTAATTTTCTTCCATATATAGATACACTAAATAATTGATATATATTTCTATAAAATTTTTCATCTACCATTTTCCCATGTTTTACATAATCATATATTATTTTTACAAATTCATTTATTAATGCTTCTGGCATATAATCACCTTCTCCATACTAAACTTTTTGATATATTTTATCTCTTTCTTTACGATAATTAGAAATAAAACCTAAAAAATTTTTACTTGTTAATGGTAATCCATATAACACTCTTTCTTCTATTGATAACAACTCTGATATTTCAAATATTTTTTCTAATGATTTATCCCCTTCAATAAAGTATTTTTCAATAGGTCCTATCAAAATATCTTCCTCATTATTAGTTATTTTACCTTCTATATTTTGATATTCATAACCTTTAATTAATCTTTTAAATATATTTCTTTCAAAGAATGCCCTTATACAATCATTATCGATTTTTAACATATCAATTAGTATTAAAATATATTTACTACTTTTTACTTCTGCTAATCTTTCCTTTAACCTATATGAATAGCTATTATTAACATAATAATCTGTTTCTCTTAATAAATAAGATTCTATATTATTACCATGTTCTAATAAATACATTTGATTAACATGTTCTATTTCATGTAACAATACTTGTAAAACATATAAATTTCTAAATATAATATCACTTTTTCTATTACATCCAATTATATATTTTTCTTCTCTTATACTTCTATTTATAACATTATATCTTAAAAATATATCTTTATTTTTAACATCATAGATAGCAAGTCCAACTAATTCTGAATATTTTTTTGTATCATCATTTATTACATTTTCAAAAGAAAATCTATCTAAATTTACATCTAATATTATTATTCTATTTATATAGTCTTTTAAATGTGAATTTTTTAATATACCTAATACATTTATAAAAAATTCATTATCTAATACTATATTATTATAATAATAAAATGAAAATATTCTTAATATATTATTAAATATCTCATTTGTCATAATCCGTCACCAATTAGTTAACTAGTATAACATATTTTATTTATATAGTATATAAATTTCTTATTTTGTCATTATATTTTTTACTATATATCCTACTTCAGTTAAATAATCATTTAAATCATTACCCTTTTTTACAGTTAACGATCCATTATCTCCTATTTCTATATAACTATCTAATACTTCATAATCCTCTGTTAATAATGATGAAGATTCATTTTTATTAGATAAAGCCCAGAATATCCAACTAATATTTTTTTCATCTAAATAGTTTATCCATTCTTTAAATTTTTCTTCATATATTTTTCCATTTCCACTTACATCAGTTATACCACATTCAGATACAAATACAGCTAAATCTTTTTCTCTAAATTTATCAATTTTATCTCTTAATTTTTTATCATGTGATCCTGCATAAAAATGTAATGAATAGATAACATTTTTATATTTTAAAGGTTTCTTAGATACACTATCTAAATCTTTACACCAATCTGGAGTACCTACGATTACTAATGCTTTTTTTGAATTTTTTCTTATTACTTTTATTATATCATTAGCATATGGATATATATCTTTTTCCCATGTTACATTTCCATTTGGTTCATTACATATTTCATATATAACATTATTATTATTTTTATATTTTTTAGATATTTCATTAAAGAATTCTATAGCTTCTTTCTTATAAGTTTGTGGATTATTGTCATTTAAGATATGCCAATCAACTATTACATACATATCCAATTTAATTGAATAATCTATTAATTTAATTACTTGATTTTTTAATTCTTTATTTTTTATATAACCATCACTATTAGGATCTGTATATAAAGATATTCTAAATGTATTGATACCCCATGTATCTTTTAAATTTTGTAAATTTTCATATGTATATAAATGTCCAAACCATTGTATACCATGTGTACTTATGCCTTTTAATTGTATTTCTTTTTTATGTTCATTTAATAATTTATTACCAGATACTTGTAACCATCCATTGTATTTAGCACCATTATAATCTATTACTTCTTCTTTAGTAGTTTTAACTATTTTTTGTTTATTCACTCTATCTATATCATTATATATACCATAACAAGTTAAGCTACCTATTATTATAAATATTATAAATTTAATTACTTTCTTCATTTACTTCACCCTTAAATATATATAAATATGATTTTAATGAGTACTTATTTATTTTATTAGGTACAAATTTAGTATAATTCTGTCCTAATCTAATATCAAATATTATGACAATTATTAAATACATTATATTAATTAATAACCATAATATTGGTAATAAATAAACATTATATCCTATTATATTTCCTTTATATAAAGCTAATATAATACCTAAAATACTAAGAAGTAAAATATATATATGATTCTTTAATAAATATTTATTTAATTTAGTCATCTTTTTATTTATTTTACCTTTAGGTGTTACTTCAAATTTAGTACTTCCAAATCCAAATATTTCTTTTAATACTTCTTTACACATAATTGGTGTTAATACTAATTCATATATTTTATTCCATGTACTAGATCTTCTATTATCTTCTAATATATCAATAGTAAATCTTTTTATAAAATATTGTGTAAAGAATACTGGAATAAATACCCATATATTACAATCTATAACCATAATACCAAAGTATGTAAATAATAATGGCATAAATAGATATAGCATTCTTTTTACTCCATATAACCAATAATTTACACTACTTATATAATCTATTTTTTGATATATAGATAATTTTTTATTGGTAATTATTTTATGATTTTTAAAAAATTGAATACAACCTCTAGCCCATCTAGATCTTTGTTTTATAAATCCGTCTAAATCATTTACTGCTTCACCATATGCTTCTATATCTGAAAGCGCTATACAAGCATATCCATTACTTTCTATTTCCATTCCAGTAGCAATATCTTCTGTAATTGTATCTTCTTGATAACCAGATACACTTTCTAATGCTTCACGTGATATTACTACATTAGTACCACATAAAATAGTTGAATTAATATTATTTCTAGCTAATTGAATTTTATGATAAAAATAATCTTGTTCAAATGGAATATGACTACTTAATCGATATTGATATATATCTGGATTATTAAAACTTTGTGGTAATTGTACGAATCCAATATTATTATATTTTATAAAAAATGGTACTGTTTTCATTAAAAAGTTAGGTGTTGGTTGCATATCTGCATCAAATGTTGCGATTAATTTTGAGTCAGTTACACTTAAGGCATTATTATAGTTACCTGCTTTAGCGCCTTTATTATTATCTCTTGTTATATAATTAACTTTTAATTTAGTACATAATTTTTTTATATTATCTCTTCTACCATCATCACATAAATATATATGTACTTTTTTTAAATCAGGATATTTCATATTTTTACATGCTATTATAGTATTTTTTAATAGTTCTTCATCTTCATTAATAGTCGCTATAAAGACATCTACATCTGGAAATAAATTATTATCTATAGATGGTATTACTGGTGATTTTTTACTCATTCTTAATACATTTAAATAATAAGCAAAAAATTCTATTGCTTCTATTAATTCAATAGAAAAAATAAATATACCAAATAATAAATTTATTAATCCTAAATTAGTAGGAATAGTAAATACTAAACGATATATTATATAAATAAATGTAGTAATTAAAGCGAATATATATATTATTCGCTTTAATAATTCTTCTTTTTTTCTGATGAAATATCCCATATAATCACCTATTTTTTATCTTTAATTTTAATAACAACTATTATTATTATTACAATACTTATAGTAAATATAGATAATATCATTGGTATATATTTTTTATCTATATTTATACTAAATTTATTTTCTTTTTTAATTTTTACATTATGTTTATTTTTTATTATGAATGTAAATTCATATTTTTCTATACTTGTTTTATATTTATTTATTTTATTTACTTTTATCTTTATATTATCTTTATTATTTATATTAAATGTATGTGTATATCCTTTTAATTCAATAGTTTTATATTTTTTCTTATTCTTATAAATGTTCATAATTATACTATTAGGTCTTAATTTATCCACATCAGATTCATCAATCCAAGTGTTATACACATTTATAAATGTTTTATCTTTTTGATAAGTGTTGATAACTTCAAATCCTTTTATTTCAACTATATAATTATCCAAAGGTTCTTCAGTTATTTCATAAGTTATATATTTACCATATTCATCTCTAACATTTACATTTTCAAATTCATACTTCCAATTATCTTTTTTACTAACATTTGTTGTATCTACTATTTTACCATTAGCAACTAAGTTTATTTTTACTCTAGGTGCATTTGTACCATACCATTTAATTGACCCTTTAATATTTTTAGTTTCAGGATTACAATTTCCTATTTCTTCTTTAGTAGATATTCCCATTCCTACACTACCTACTGTTAAAGGATAATATTGAATATCAGTATAACCTTTTGAATATAAACTATTTGCAATAATACAACCTGCTACTTGAATTTCAGGTGTTTCTACATCTGCATTAGGAGCAATTATATGTCCTTTAAAAGATAACCCTAATGGTAGTACTACTTTACTAGCATTAGGAAAATTCCATACTATATTTCCATAATATACTTCTTTTTGTATTTTCTCTTTAGTATAAGATGGAGTCTTTTTACCAAACCATGCATTAGTTGGTGTTCCATTATATGTAGAAGTTGAAAATTTAGGTATATTTACTGTACCACTATCATTAATAGTAATAATTGTTAATTTATCTTGATTATTAACTTCATTATAATTATCAATAGCAATTCTCTCTACATCTTTAATATTATTAATTGTATAATTTCCACCAATTTCTACTCTTACTATCCCTTTTACATCGGGTGATACTCTTTTACCATTAGCAATACTCTTTTGTTGATTTACAATACTATCATATAACTTTTTAAAATCTATATAATTATCACTTTTAAATACTGAATGCATTGTTTCAAGTGAATAATTATTATTTTCTATTTTTGGTCCTAAATATAATTGATAATATGATTTTCTAGAATAATCATTATAATGGATTTTATTATCATTTATAAATTTAGTATGGTCAGTATTAGTCCAATCACTAATTTTATTTTTATTAACAAATATATATGGTTTAATAGTAAAACCTACTACTTTTTGCCAACCAAATGTATATTTACTTTCTAATTCTGAATCAAAAGCATCAGATAATAAATTACCTTTTATATATGAATGATAATTTTCATTATTAGTTTTTAAATCTAATCTAATTCCATTATGATCATCTTTATGTTGTTTTTTATATACTACATCTTTTTTACCTAAATCCCCATTAATTAAGAAATTACCTGCTATATGGAATGTAGATACTGATCCACTTGATACTTTTGATTTTTTATTATTCTTTTGACCTAATGTAACAACATTATAATTTTTTAATAATTCATCTATTGAATATTTTCCATCATATATATCATTAGATATTTCTTTATCTTCTTTAATACAACTAACATTTTTAGTTGTAACAATATTTCTTTTTAAATTATAAGGATAATATTCTATTGAAGTATAATTATCTTTTTTAGATGTAATACTGTTTGCTATAAGAGTACCTTGATAATTACTTTCTACTAATTCTATATCAGCTTTAGGAGCTACTATATGACCTTTGGTACTATAATTAGTATAAATATATCTAGCATTAGGAAAATTCCAAATTATATTACTTGTACATAATTCTTTTTTATCTATTCTTCCACAATATACATTTAATTGTTTATTTGAATAATTATTCTTTATATCGTCTATTTCTAATACAGGATATAAATATATAAATTCTTCTAATGATGTTATTACATATAATTCATTAGGATTATATTTAGATATTTTTACTTTACTAACTTTATTAATATCATTTAATAAATAATTACCATATTTAGTAATATTCACTTCGTATGCGTAACTATTTATAGAGTTTTCTAATTTAGATACTTTTTCTAATTTTAAAGTTTTACCATTATCTATATATTTTTGTTCATTTACTATAGAACTATATAATGATGAAAAATCTAAATAGTTATTATTATTTATAATTTCATAATTATATTTATTATTTAATTTACTTTTACTATTTATATATATTTTAGTATTATCATGACTTTCTTTAGATCCTGGTTTAATATTACTAATATTACCATTTATATATGATGGTATGTTATTATTCTTTTGAGCAAATTCATTTTCATACTTACTATTACCTATATAATCACCATTAATTAATACAGGTCCACCTATATCAAATATATAAGATACATTACCATCATTATTATTAATACTATATTTATATTTTTCTTTCATACCTAAAGATACAACATTATAATTTTTTAATAAATATTCTATTGTATAATCTCCAGTATATTTGTCTGAGGCATCAACATTAATCATTAATATAAACGCTATTATAAATACGATAATTTTCTTCATATTTTTACCTCCTAATGTATATTTTAACATATATAACATAAAAAAAACCATAGTTTTAAAACTATAGTCTTTTATTATTCCATAAATAAAGATTTTATTTCATAATCGTCATATTCTAATATATCATCAAAGTATATTTCAAATTGTTGATTATTTTTTATTGAATAAATATTAGTAAATGTTCCTCCTATTATTTTTTTATCTTTTTTGAATATTACAGATACTAATAATTTATTTATTTCTTTTCCTTTATTATCAATAGTACCATTTATTTTTATCATACTATCTTTTTTCTCATCTTTTAAATTACTAATCTTAATATTATTTAAACTTAATATTTCTTTATCAGTTTTATCAGATGATATTTTAAATTTAACATTACTAGGTTTAGATGTTACTTTAATAGTTTTACCATATGAAGTAGATTCTTTTTTACTTAAATTTCCTATTTCATCTTCATATTTAAATATTTCTTTTTTCTTATCATCTAAACCTATAATAGTTAATTTAATATTTGTAGCATTTTTTTTAGAATCATTATTTTTTATATTAACAGCATAAGATAAATAATTACCATTAGTTGATTCTTTATAAGTCCAACCACTATTATCAATTTTAATTATATCTTTTTTAGTTTTACTTTTACCACAGCCTGTAATAAATAAAACCGCTACTAATAAAATAATTATACTTTTTTTCATTTATGCCTCTTTAATTTTTCTTTTTTTATAATATACTAATCCAGCGATAAGCGCTACTAAAGATACAGAGAATATTACAAAGTATCTTTGTATAAAGTCTAAAGTATTTACTATTACATTACTTTTTGGAGTAATTGGTGTAGTTACTTCATTCTCTACAAATGTATTTGTATAATATAAATCTATTTTATATGTTCCTAATACTGTATTATCAGGTACTATATCATATGTCATATTTTCAAAGTTTTCAGTATTAGTACTAATTTCTTCTGCTTTAAATGGAGCTTGGTATACAATACCATATTTATCTGTAGTTTCTTCATCATATTCATCAAAAACTACTTTAGAAGATTTATCTTCATATAAATATTTTTCTCCTTCATATGAACCCCAATTAGAAGTTTCCATTATTAAACCATCTCTTCTTAATGCATAAACAGTTAAACTGTCTTTATCAAAGTTAGTTTTATTATCAGTTAATTTAACAGTTGGTTTATTACTTGTTAAATAAATAACTTCATCGAAGTGTAATACTTCTGCATTAGTGTCTAATAATTCACTTGTTCTTTGTTTTTCATATTTTTTAGCATAATCAATACTATCATATTCAGAATATGTATAAATATCTGTTGTAGCTGGTACTGTAAAGTCTCCTGCATCAACTATATTAACATTTACTATATATCCAGTATCACTTTCAGAAGTAGTTAATATAACGTTATCAGATGTTTCAAATTCAATTTTTCCTTCATCTGCATATCCTAATGAAACTTCATTTACTGTTGCAGCTCTTTTTAACATCATAGTCTTAGCAGGTTCAATCTTTTCAGTTAAAACCTCTTCGCCATCTTTCTTAACAGTAATAACTGCTTCAGTATTTTTTAAATTTGTTTTAGGAATATTAATAATTACTTCTTTATGTTTTTCTTCTATTTCAATAGTTGGATAAGTATCAACTATCTTTGTATTTTCCCATAATAATAATCTTTTTAACTTAGTATCATTTTCAAATGCATAAGCTTTAATTTCAGTTATTTTTTCTCCAATAGTTACATTATCTAATTCTGGGTTATTAGAGAATAAATATACTTCAATAACATTATTATTAAATCCATTTGGAACACTAACACTTGTTAATTTAGCATTATCAGTAAATACATGTGTTCCAGTTGTAACTTTAACACTGTTAATATTTAATGAATCATTATTAGTTTTACCAATTGTTTTTAAACCAGTATCACTAAATGAATTATATCCAAAGTTAACAGTTTGTTCTTTATTACTTGGTAATAATACTTTATTTAATGCAGTTGTATGATTAAATGCATAATCACCGATTGCTGTTAAATTAGTATTTTTAGACATATCAACTTTTTCTAATTTTTCATCATGAATAAATGCTTTTTGTGGTAATACTTTAACAGCTCTGATTTCAGCTTCTTTAATATCTAATCCAAAGAATTCAGATTCTGTTAGTTCTGTATTACTTGGTAATTCTGTAACATTTTCAGTTAAAGTTAATTTATCTATTTTTCTGTTCCAGAAGAAATCATGAACAGATTGACCATTTGTTACACTAATAGGTAAATTACATTCTATTGTTAAGGAATCCATATGTATAGGATCTGCATAAGGATTTGCATTGAATGCACTTTGTCCAATATAAGTAAGTGTACTTGGAAGTACTGGATTCTTGTGGAAATCCGAATTATAGAATGCTGCTCCACCAATATATTCTATCTTATTAGGTATTTGACTAATTGTTAATTTAGCATTATTAAATGAATCATTTTCAATTCTTTTAATTGTATTCGGTAAGTATACCTCTTTTTCTATTGTTGCATCATGAAAAGCATATGAACCAATTATTTCTGTTTGTGATGGTAATAATAATTCACCAATAGTTGATTTTTGGAATGCATTACTTCCAATATTTTTCCATGGTGTTTCACTTAAGTCTATTTTTTTAGCATTAACTTTATACATAAACGTATAATAACTAGAACCTTTTGTCACTTCAAATGTATTAGGTTCAGTAACAGCTTTTTCAGTAAATTTGATTAAATCATACTCTTTATGATTATCAAAATATAAAAAGAAACTTTCTGATCCACCATTGTATATTTTCCAAATATCACAATCAACTATAAAGTTTTTAGTATTACTTTCAATACTAGAATATGTACCTGACATAAATGCTTGATTACCAATATATATTAATTTATCATGTAATGTTACATCACCTATAGCAGTAGCTTCAAAAGCTCTCACACCAATATATCTTAATTCTTTAAGATCTAAATCATTTGTAAATCCTTCATTCATAAAGAATGCTTGATATCCAATATACTCTAAGTTTTTTGGTAAGTTTATAGATGAATTTTTTCCTATACTACTCATAAAAGCCATTGTTCCAACACCTTTTAATGATTCAGGTAATTTATATTGAACAGCCATTTCATTATTATTAAAAGCCCATTTTCTAAAGAAAGCTTGTTCACCTATCCATTCATATCCTTCACCAATTGTAACTTTTTCTAATCCTTCTAATCCATAAAAATAATTAGCTTTTATACCATTTTTATAAATTTTAGCATTTCCATATTGTGGATCAACATCATCTTTACTAGAACCATATGCTGAAGTTGTATATCTATATGTATCAGCATTATGAACTGAACCAAATTTAGAATCAATAACTGCCACTTCATCTTTACCATATGGAGCAACTAATTCAATTTCTTTCAATTGTTTCTTATCTGAATAATCCATATTGCTATATATATTTGAGAACAAATATCCAGCTGATGGAGTTGCTGTATCATATTCTATTTTAACTTTACTAATACTATTATCTGCAAACATACTTGAAGATGTTAATACATTAATAGATTTAGGTAAAACTAATTCAGTTAATTTGTTATTAGCAAATCCACGATAATCTATTCTTTGTACTTTATTTAAATTTAATTTAGCAATTGAACAATTTTCAAATGCACTTGTATTTATATCATATACAGAATCAGTAAATGATACTTCAGTAATTTTAGCATCATTATAGAAAGCTCTATATAATATTCTTTCTGCTTTACCAAATTCAACTGAAGCTAAATTTGGACAATCTTGGAATGATTGATCTCCTACTAATTTAACATTTTTTAAATCAACAGAAGTTATTCCACTTTCTCTAAATGTTGACCATCCAATAGAAGTTACTTTTTCAGGAATTATAACATCTCTTTTAAATGCAGGTGTCTTATAATAAGCTGCATCTCCAATATATTCTAATTTAGTATTATTAATATCAATGTTATATAGTAAACATCCTGAGAATGCAAAGTTTCCAACATAAACAACATTATTATAGTTAATTGATTCTAAAACAATATCATCTTGGAATGCCCCAGCATTAATTAATCTAACATCATCACCTAATGTTACTTTTGTTAAATTCTTACAATTTCTAAATGCATTGTAATTAATATTTTGAACATTAATATAAACTTGAGTTAAATTAGTGTTCATAAATGCACCATCACCAATAGCTTTTAAACTATTAAAACTTACATTTGTAGTTTTTAATGTTGCTTTATAAAATGCTTTATTTCCAATTTCAACAGCATGTTCTAGGTTAATAACATTTAACTTATATCCTTCAAAATCATCATCATCCTCTTCTGAGAATGCGTCATCACCAATTACACTTCCTGTAGAAGATAAAATTATTTTAGTTTCTACTTCAGGATTAATCATTGGATTAATTCCATTAACAACTGTTGCATTAACAACTGAAATTTCAGTAATATCTGTTGTAGATTCTACTGGTTCTTCAGCTATATCTAAAGATTTTTCATAATCCTCTAAATATAAATAAGTTGTTGCAGCAGGTATTGATGGATCTGCTGTTTTAATTGAAGCTATAGATGGTACAGTTATACTTGTTACACTATCTGGTTTATCAAAAAATGATATTTCAACCCATCTAGTTTTTGCTTCTGTTGTTTCAGTGGCATCATCCATATAAACATATTGCCATCTTACTCCAGACTCGTCTGCATATAACTTATAAACAGGTTCATCAACTAAAGCTTCAACTTTTGAAACATTGAATAACATAGTTAAAATGACCATAAAAAAAGTATATACTACAAACTTAAATCTATTCATAATCATACTCCTCTATTCTATATAATTATTATATCATAACCATATCTATAGTCAATAAAAAAGAATAGCCAAAAGCTATTCTTAAATCATAAAATACTTAATACTTGAGATAGTATTATTAATATTAAATGTAATACTATTATTATTCTCTTTATTATTAAATAACATACTTAATATATTGTTAATATCCATTTTTTTCTTACTTAAATTATATGTATTATAATCTAAATTTAATATATATGTATTATTAGATGAAATAATTAAATTATCACCTATTTTATTATTATATTTATTATATTCTTTTGTATCTTTAATACCATATATATAATTTCTTAATGTATCTATTGGTTTTATATCTGCATCTATTTTATATGTTGTACCACATACTTTTATATATTCATTATCAATTATATTATTAGTATTATTACCTGTAATTATAAAAGTACTAGCATATTCACCATTAGCATATTTAATTAAAACTTGTGTTATACCACTTTTTAGTGCTGTTACTTTTATTTTTCCATCTTCTTCAACTAATTTAATATTATTATTAGATTTAAATATTGTATATTTATTATCCATATTGTATTTAGTTAAAGTTATATATCCTGTATCTTTTATTTCATATATAGGTTTATCAAATGTAACGCCTTTTTTATCAATATTATCTAAATGTTCTACTGTTACAGTTTTCTTTTTATCCTTAGGATATTTTTCTATTTCATTTAAATCATCATATCCAAATTGTTGAACAAAATAATATGTATCATTATATTTAAAACATCCTATACCTATAGTTTTAAAATTTTTATCTAATATGTTTTTTCTATGACTTTCTGAATTCATCCATGATTTAGTTATATAGTATTCTACATCATTATATCCATATATATATCCAGTATTTTCTCCTTTAACTTTACTTGATATAGTGTTATATGCTTTACCATTTGGTCTATAATGTGTTTTATTCATGTATAAAACTATTTCAGCTGCTCTTATATTAGCACTATTAAATAAGTCCTCATCCATAATTAAATCATCTAAACCATATTTTCTTCTTTCTTTATTGATTAATTCTAATTCATAAGCTGCTTTACTATAATAATATTTACCTGTTATTTTAGTTTTGCTTAATGCTTGAATATTATTTATAGATATAAAGAAAGATACTATTATAACTGCTAAAAAAGCTAGTTTCCCCCTCATATCCAAATCCCCCTCTTTTTTATTAAGTGTATATACTACCAAAAACCATATAAAAATGCAAATTCATAATATTATATTAAAAAAAGAAAGTTTTTAGAACTTTCTTTAAATTAAAATATATCTTTTATATTTATCTTCAGCTGTTGGTTCAACTTGCATATATTGTTTACAAGATTTAGAACTATAAGTTAAATTACCATTTTTATAATATACATCAATAATATCATATGTTAATGCTTCAGTCATAGGTACTATATATACATGATATGAAGTATCTTCATCATTTTCATTTATTTCTTTAAATATAGCTGCTTCATTATCAGATAAGATTACTTCAGTTGATCTATTAGTTCCTTTTACTTCAATAAAATCATAATGATTAGTTATTTTATTTTTAACCATAAAATCATATCCATAACCATCACCTAATAGTTTAGAAATCCAATATACATCATTCATAGGATTATTACATAATTCTTCATATACTAAATATTCAGCATAATGTCCCATAGCATAGTTTCTATCTACACTTTTTGTATTATGGAATAATTTCATTAGAATCATTTCCTCTTCTTCTTTAGTTCTATATGGATGTTGTTTATTACCACCTATTCTAAAGTCACTACATAATAATTCTAATCCAATATTATTTTCATAACAAAATCTATCTATTTCTATTTCCATTTGTGAATTATAATTATCAGTTAATTGATACATCTTAATTAATAATCTTTTAAATGTTTGAATATCTTCTTTAAAATATCCAGACATCATAGCAGCTTCTTCGTATACGTCATCACTATCTTTAAATGGAATATTATTAAATAATATTATTTTTCTTAATTCTTTATTTGGAAATATTTTGTTTAATAAATCAACAAAATTTACTACTTCTCTTTTTCTTTTTTCAATTATATCTTCAATATAAACCATAATATCACCCCAACCCGGAACCATATAATAACATAAAATAAAAAAAGAGGCAACCTCTTTTTTCTAAAATTCCATATACTTAAATCCTAATTGTTTATAAATATCTGATGCTCTAGGAGTATCAATTAAACGCGCTATTAATAAGTTATATATTTCATCTAATAATATAATTGAACATAATGTAATAGCAATTATTATAAATACTTTTTTATTCATATGACTAGCTAAATAATATATAATTGGAACGATTATATACATTAATAATAAACTAGATATACCAAAGAATAATACACTTCTTAAACATACAAATCCATATATATTACCAAAATTTAATATTTCATTATTATAATCCCAACATCTAAAACCATCACCTAATGTATATAATAACCATCCACCTATAAATTCTAATATACCAGTTATTAAAATACTACTAATAAATATCTTTAATGGTTTCTTTCTATTTTTTATATTAAAGAAATATATTAATAAAGATCCTATAGCATATATATTTATCCAAGGTAAGAAATTACCTCCTCTATAATAAAAGTATTTCATACCACTATTAAAGTAATAAAATATAAATTCATATACAAATCCAAATATACCTGCTACTACAATAATTAAACATAATATACTTATAAAAGTTAATTTATCAAATTTATAATCTTTATTTAAATATTCTTTATAAAAATTTTTCATACTACCACCAATATAATTATAATATAAAAACAAAAAAAATACATTCAATGAATGTATTTTATTGTCTAAAAGTTTTTATAAATCTTTTAAATATATTATTTTTATCTTTTCTTCTTTTTTCAACAATTTTGACAGCTTCCATAATTAATCTTTCATCATCTGGTCCTAACTCTTTATTCTTTTCTAATTCCTCAATATAAGCTTGTACTATAGGTAATTCTTCTAAAATATCTCTTATTTCATCCATAATTACTCTTATATCTCTAGGATAATTCATAGTTCTAACCACATATTTATAAAAATCAATTATATCTACTTCACTCATCGTGTCTAAATTGTTTTTTAAAATAGAAGGAAATTCTATCATCATTTCATAACTTTCGTTAATCGACTGATAATCATCATTTGAATTTGTCATAAAAATTTATTTTCTCTCTCTTTCTACGAAGGCTATTATACTACATTTTATAAAAATAATCCAATTTATCTTTTTACATAAAAAAAGGATAATTATTTATCCCCATACATTTTTTGATAAGGTATTTTTAACTCAATACAAGTTTCTAATTTTTCAATTAATAAACTAATATCTTCACCTATATTATCTTCACCAACATCATCAGCACCTACTACTTCATTATATTCTATTAATAATTTTTCTAATTTAGCATTTAAATCTTCTTTCATTTTATCCTCCATATTAATTATATTATATCACTTTCTAAAGAATAATGATTCATAATCATTTTCTTTTATATCTTTACAAATACTATTTATGTATGAATGTAACATAGCTTCATCTACTTTTTGATATCCATCCATATCTAATTCTTTAAATCTTTCATCTATTTCTTTAAAAAACTGACGATATGTAAGATCTATTACATAGTAATCTTCTTTATCTTTTACTAAACTAAACCAATGATCATAACTACATCCTAAATCTTTAGTACTTATTAATCTAGTTATAACATGTCTTTCCTTTAATTTTTCACTTACTAAACTACTAAATATTTTACAACTTAGAAATATAGTTAAATCTTTATATTCTTCTTTAACTTCTTTTATTACTTGTTTAATAGTTTCTTCATAATCAATATTAGCTATATTAAGTATATCCATACTATCACCATTTTAATTATAACATAAAAATTATATTATTTATAAATAAAAAAAACGATTAAAATTAATCCATTTTAATCATTTCTTTTAATACAAAATTTCTATTAATATTATCTAATACACAATTACAAAATTGGCATACAGATGCACCATGTACTTCTATTTCTCCACCACAATTTGGACAATTACTTAAAACTTCTTGAATTGATACATCCTTTTCAAATTTTAATCTATATATACCATCATGTATTACAAAACTAACTACATTTTTATTACTATCTAATATAGACTCTTTATAACTCATCTTTAAAATAGCAATTATTCTATCAGCAGTATTCGATGTATATGCATCATTTATTTTTACCTTAGAAATATTTATATCACTATATACTTTAGTTTGTCCAAGTAAATCTAATTTTTCTATTTCATTAGAATATCTAGTAAATATATTATCAGCACATAATTCTTTTAATCTATTTATATCTTTTACTGAATATGCATCTTGTATTTCTACAAATAAACTTATTATAAAATTTTCTAACTCTTCTTTAGAATGAAAACCTATACTAAATACATCTTTATCTAATATTTCAGGAAAATCATTCATTTTAGCACCTGTTTTACCATGTTCTCCTAATAAACCTTTAGTAACTGGTATTATTATAAAGGCAAAAAAGAATATACTTAAAAAGTCTACCATAATCATAATATATGGAATGAATAAATCTCCGATTGCTAATACAACAAATCTTATAATTGATAATATACAAAATACTGTATTCTTTTTACTATTATTTATCATACTAGCTAAAGGCATTAATACAAAGACAGACATATGAATAGTACAGAATAACTGAATCCCAATAGCTACACCTATACCTGGCATATCACCATCTTCTGCAAATACCATAGTTGGTATTAATAATAACATAGTAAATAATAATAATTTAATTTTATTTTTCATAAATACCTCTTATCTTTATTAATCGTATCATATAAAACTACAATAATCTATATTACTTTAATAACTTTTTAATATCATCAAATATATTTACATTTCCTGTATAACTTTTAGGTGATATAGGACTAGGATGATATATAGGAATTATTATCATATCATCTAATTTATATTGTTTACCTACTACCTCACTAAATTTTTTATATTTAATATCTAATATTGTTTTAGTAGCAGCATCACCTAATGCTAATACTACTTTTGGATTAATAGTTTGTAACTGTTTAATTAAAAAGTTCTTACAATTACCACTACATTTAGATAAATATTTTCTATCTTTAGGATAACATTTAATAGCTTCTAAAAAATATGTATCTTCTAATTTAATATCTAATTTATCTAATAATTTTTGCATAACAACTCCAGATGGTAATAATTTATGATTTATATCATACCAAGCTATACCACTCTTTCTCCATCCATTATTAGCAGGTGCTTCACCTAATATAACAATATCTTTATTCTTACCAATTGATACTGTCTTACTATTAGGAAACTTTTCTACTAAGTCTCCACACATATTACATTTGTGTATCTCTTTATCTATTAAATCTAACATATTATCCCTCACTATATTAATTATAACATATAAAAAAAAGAAGATATTGATACTAGTACCTGTCAA
>DIMA01000025.1:0-2582 GCA_002425325.1 Caryophanales bacterium UBA5578
AAGAAACGGGGTTCATATCAAAAAACTCTCTTTTTTTTATTCAACTGTAACTGATTTAGCTAAGTTTCTAGGTTTATCTATATCACAACCTCTTTTACGCGCTACAAAGTATGATAATAATTGTAACGGAATAATTGTAATAATAGGTTGTAAGAACTTATTAACTTTAGGTACTTTAATAATATTATCTATAATATCATCCATACCATCTAAATTAGTCACTAATATACTAATAGCTCCTCTAGCTTTAACTTCTTTAACATTACTAACTGTTTTATCTTTAATATTTTCATCTGTAATAATAGATATAACAGGTGTACCTTCATCTATTAATGAAATAGTACCATGTTTTAATTCTCCAGCAGGGTAGGTAGAACTATTAATATATGAAATTTCTTTTAATTTTAATGAACCTTCTAAAGCAATAGCATAATCTATTAATCTTCCAATAAAGAATATATCATCTCTTTTATATATTTCTTCTGCAATACTCACATAATCTATATCATTTATTAATGAACTAATAGTATCTTTTATATTATTTATATCTGTAATTAATGTATCTATATTAGTATTACTTTTCTTAATAGCAAGTAATGCTAATATCGTAATTTGTGCTGTATATGCTTTAGTAGTTGCTACTGCAATTTCTGGACCTGCTTCAATATATATAACATTATCTGCTTCTCTAGCTATACTAGATCCAACAGCGTTAACTATTGCAAGTGTATCTATATTCTTTTCTTTTACTTTTCTTAAACAAGCTAATGTATCGGCTGTTTCTCCTGATTGTGAAATAAATATTATTAGTGTATTATCAGTATAAAAGTTAGTTTGATATCTATATTCACTAGCTACATAACAATTTACTTCTGTATTAGCGTATCCTTCAAATAAGGATTTTCCAATTAATCCAGTATGATAAGCAGAACCACATCCAATTATATCTATACGATTATACTTAGATAAGTCTGGTAATTCTTCTAAATTATTTATATATTTATTTAATAAATAATAAATAATATTTGGTTGTTCATTTATTTCTTTAAGCATATAATGCTCATAATTACCTTTACCATTATTTTCTATATTAAATTCAAAAGTATTAATTTCTTTATTAACTACATTTAAATTATTATATATAGTACAAGAATCATTAATATGAACTACTTCTTTATTATCTATTAATATATATTTATCTGTATATTCTAATATAGCAGGTACATCAGACGCTATAAAATACTCATCATCTTTTATACCTACAATTAATGGACTATCTAATCTAGTAGCGTATATACTATCTAATTCATCATCAAATAATATTCCTAAAGCATAACTACCTTTAAAGTATTTACTAATACTATTAATTACTTCTATTTTATTATTATTTTTACTATATAAATAATCTATATAAGCACAAGCTACTTCTGTATCTGTTTCTGATACAAAATCATATCCATTTACTATTAGTTCTTCTTTTAATTCTAAATAATTTTCAATTATACCATTATGTACTAATGTTATATGTCCTACATTATGTGGGTGAGCATTTATTTGGTTAGATTCTCCATGAGTTGCCCATCTAGTATGAGCAATTGCTATATTGCTTTGTTCATCAAAATTTAAATTATCTTTTAAATTTTTAATTCTTCCTTTTTCTTTCTTAATAATAATATCATTAAGAGATATATAGGCTATACCTGCTGAATCATAACCTCTATATTCTAACTTCTCTAAACAATTAATAGTCTTCTTTATCGCATCATTATGACCACGATATCCAACTATGCCACACATATTTGCCTCCTTTATACATAATATGATTTTTGTTACAATTTCTATTTTGCTTTTTTTATCATATTTAACGAATGTATAAATCCGTAACAGCATCCACCGAATTTTCGACAACTGTTAACCTCGTCAGCTATAAATCGCTCTGGTGCTCAGTATTTTTACTCCTTTCTCCCAAAATACCTGAAATCATTATATCATATTCAAAATATTATTTGAAATATATAATATTTATGATTTATGTTATAATTAATTATGTAAATGGGGTGTATTAGTATGGATTTTATTATTGAATTAATATTAGATTTAATATTTGAAACTAGTGTAGAAGCATCAAAAAGTAATAAGGTACCAAAACCTATTAGAATATTTTTAATATCATTAATTTTATTTTTCTTTATTGGTGTTGTTGCTTTATTCTATTTAGTAGGAATATTAGTTATTAAAGAAAATCTTATTGGTGGTATTATCATGTTAGCATTTGCTACACTTATGCTGTTTCTTGCAGTATATAGATTTAGAAAAATGTATATTGAGAAAAAAGAAGATTAACTATTTAGTTAATTTTTTTTATTATAAAAAAGGAAATAGAGAAGAAAACAATAATAATATAGTAGGTGATAATATGAGAAATAAAACTATTGTTGTTATTGTTTTATTTATTCTTGTTGTTGTTGGTATATATATTTTTTATCCTTCAGATAATGTAAAAAGTGTAGATACTAATGATTTAGAAGAAGAAACTGAAGAAGTAATAACAAAAATAAAAGCAAGAAACAGCATAAGTGTAG
>DIMA01000025.1:2712-2873 GCA_002425325.1 Caryophanales bacterium UBA5578
GAAATAAAAGAACTACAACTAGAACAAGAATCTACTAAATATATGATCAAAGAATGTAATTGTCCGGTAGTTGATAATACAACATGTTTAACAAATACAACTACTAGTGGTAAAGTAAATATTAATAAAGCTGGTATTGAAGAATTAATGACTCTAGAAGG
>DIMA01000025.1:2909-8128 GCA_002425325.1 Caryophanales bacterium UBA5578
TTTAGGAAGATTGAAGATATCATGAATGTAACTGGTATAGGTGAGTCAGCTTTTGACAAGATTAAAAATAACATTACTGTTTAGTATTACTTTTATATTATCTATAATATATTCGTTTTATATTATTAATAATAAAATAATAGATACTAAATATAATTTAGATACAAAAAAGAGGGGCTGCGACAGCCGTGTGAGANNTAAAAAAAGTAGAAGGTAATATTAAATATATTGGTTATAAAGATGGATATATTAGTATAGAAATAGACGAAGTATTAATTAAATATAAAGGAAATGAAAAATTTAAGGTAGGAGACTATATAACTTGTTATGGAACATTAAATATACCTAATAGTGAAAGTAATTTTAATTTATTTAGTTATAGAAATTATCTATTAAGTAAGAAAATATATTATGTAATGGATTCCGAAAATATAGAAATAATAAAAAATAATAATATATTTTATAATATAAAAAACTTCTTTATTGATAGAATAGAAAAAAGTAATAATAAAAATTATTTATATACTTTTATATTAGGTGATAATAGTTATATAGATAAAAATGTGAAAAATAGTTATCAAACAAATGGAATAAGTCATTTATTTGCTGTATCTGGAATGCATGTATCATTACTTACAATGATAATGTATTTTATATTAAATAAGTTAATAAAAAATAAATTAATAATAAATGGATTAATAATTATTATGTTACTTATATATATTTTTTTAACTAACGGATCACCATCTATTATTAGAGCTTCATTTTTATTTATATTATGCTTATTAAATAAAGAATTAAATATAGGAATAGATAATTATTTAATATTATTATTTATATTAGCTATATCATTATTTTATAATCCTTATTATATATATAATTCTGGATTTCTATTTAGTTATACTATATCTTTCTTTTTAATTAAATTTGGTTCAATAAGTAATTTGTTTTCTCGTTATTTTACAAAACTACTTATTACTTCATTAATATCTTTTGTAGCAAGTATTCCTATAATGATAAATAATTTTTTTAGTATAAATATATTAACCCCAATAATCAATTTACTATTTGTACCTTTAATATCTTATATTATTTTTCCATTATCACTTATATGTCTAATTATCCCTAAATTAGATATTATATTATCTATACTAATAAAATTAATGGAGTCATTATCATTATTTATAAGTAATTATAAAATAGAATTAGTATTAAAAGACTTACCATTATTTATGTATGTAATATATTATTTAATAATATATTTTGTATTAGTTAAAGTAAATTTAAAAAAATATAATTATATTTTAATAATTATATTTATAATAATAATTCATCACAATATTAATTATTTTAATGATAGTACAAAATTACATATGATTAATGTAGGTCAAGGAGACTCTATATTGTTAGAATTACCAAATAATAAAAATATATTGATAGATTGTTCTAATAAAATTGGATTTAATAATAAGGATTATGATATAGGAGGGAATACAATCATACCTTATATTAAATCATTAGGAATAAGTAAATTAGATTATTTAATACTATCTCATGGGGATTATGATCATTTAGGAAGTAGTATTAAAATATTAAATTCAATAAAAGTAAATAATGTCATATTAAATAGTGGAAATGATAATAAAAGTGAAATAAATTTAATTGAGTATTTAAAAACTAAAAATGTTAATTATAAAAAAGTCAGTAAATATAACATAAATATTGATAATAAAAAAATTTATTTTATAAACGATAAAGATAAAGAAAATGAAAATGAAGATAGTTTAATTATTTATATGAAAATTAATAATTATAAATTATTATTTATGGGTGATGCGGGTATTGAATCGGAAGAGTATATTATGAGTAAATATAATTTAAAAAATATTGATATATTAAAAGTAGGTCACCACGGAAGTAATACTTCATCTAGTTATAATTTTATAAATTCAATTAAACCTAAGTATTGTTTAATTTCAGTAGGTGAAAATAATAAGTATAATCATCCTAATATTGAAACTTTAAATATATTAAAAAAATGTCAACTATATAGAACAGATAAAGACGGAAGTATAGTAGTTGAGTTGAATGATAATAAATTAAATATAAAGAAGTCTACACCATAGAAATGGTAAAGAGTATTGGTTAGCTAGAAAATTACAAGGGATATCAACAATGGAGAAGATTTGAAAAAGTAATTAATAAAGCAAAATTAGCTTGTAATAATTCAAAAATAAGATTAATATTTTTATGCCGTTTTTCATTTTATTTAATAAATATAATAGTCATTAATATGATATAATAAATCTGGAAGTGATAAGATGACAAAATACACAGGTAGAGAAATTGCTATTTTTACAGATATACATGGATTATTACATCCTACAATAGCGATTTTAAATGATATAAAAAAAAGAGGAATAGTAGAAGTATATTCATTAGGTGATAACATTGGTGTAGGACCTAATCCATCTCAAGTATTAGATTTACTTGGAGAGAATAATGTTACTATGATAAATGGTAATAGTGAAGAATATGCCACAATAGGAGTCGAACCATTTCTTTCTTATTTTACATCAGATAAATTAGCTAGTAGTGATTGGACTAATTCTCAATTAACAAGTGAACAATTAAAACAATTAGATAAAAATAAACATAGTTATGATTTAATTGTAGGGGGAATGAAAATAGGTTTATGTCATTTTGGAAATGATGTAAGAATAGATTTTGATGAACATAGTACCTGGACTTATCAAGCATCTTTAATGTATGGATTTCCTAATCCACAAAATCAATTTTATTATACTAATAGTGAAGAACAAAAAAGAATTATAGATAGAAGATCAGAAATTGCTATGCCTTATAATGCAGGTTTTATATCTGCTAAAAAAGACCCAATTTTTGATGGTAAACCAATAGATAGTTATGATGAAGTTATTCAAGGACATGTTCATTTTAAATTATTAACAGAAGATGAGAAAGTTAAAATAAGATCAATTAGAGCTGCTGGTATGGCATATGGTAATGATCCTATAGATTATGTATCATATATAATAATAAGAGAAAAAGAAATAGGTTATGATGTAGAAGAAGTATTAGTACCATTTAATAGAGAAGCTATGTTAAAAAGTATTGATGAAAGTACAATGCCTGATAAACATACAATTAATAAATTTGTAGCAAGAAGATAAAAATAATTAAAAGGAGAATTATATGATATATGAAGTAGGAATGCTATGTAAGCATTTTAAAGGTAATGATTTATTAAATAAAAATATATATAGGATTGAAAAATTAGGAGTTAATGGAATAGATATAGATGAAACTAAAATTACTTATACAGGGGAAAGGGAACTTAAAAGTGCTACTAACTTAGTTGTATATAGTAATATATTTCAAGAAGATAAATATTTTTGCCGTGAATATGAAGATATAACACAAGAATTAAGTGATGATAAAAAAGAACAATTTAATCAAACTATTAGAGTTCAACCACTTACAGAAGAAGAAATAATGATGGTTCAAGATAATACTTTTATAGAAAATAAAAAACAATTAATTTTATCTAAATATTCTAAATAGGTGATAATATGAATTTTGAAGAAGAAATAAATAAATTAGAAAATGAAATAATTGATAATGATTTTATAATATTAAAAGGTAATATACCTATTTTGTTTTCAGCACCACATACTATGTATCAATTACGTAATGATGGAACAACTAAATTAAAAGAAACTTATACTAAAGCTATAGCTTTATATTTAAATAAATATTTTAATGTATATTCTATTATTAAAAGTAATGATACTGGTATTGATTCTAATCGAGATAATTATGATGAATATAATATAGAAATTCGAAGATTAATAAAATATAATAATATTAAATTAGTTATTGATTTGCATGGAGCAGCAAGAGAAAGAGATTTTGATGTTGAATTTGGAACATTAAATAATTTATCTGCTGATTTTTCTACAATTAAAGAGTTAGAAGAAGCATTTACTGAAAATAATATAAATAATATTAGTTATAATGATCCTTTTAAAGGTGGAGCTATAACACAAGGTATATATGGATTAACTGATATAGATATTATTCAATTAGAAATTAATAGTAGATATAGAGACCCGGATAATATAGATTTATTAGAAAGATTAATTAAATCACTAGAAAAGTTTATTAAGCAATATAATGAATATATTAATAGATAAAATAGTAATATATTTTATTATTTTTCATATAATAATATTGATTAGATAATTATATCTAATTGACAAGTTATTACTTGTCTTACTATGACGCTAATGCGTTAGCGTTTAATATAGATGGAGAACAATTTGTTCTCTTTTTATTTTATATGATATAATTATATTAGGAGTGATAAAGATGGATCAAGTAGACTATAGATATAAGAGTTCAATTAGAGAAGCATTACAATCAGGTGATGTATCTAGACTTATGGAGTTAGTTCCTGGACTAAGTGCAGGATCAGCTGAAGATTATATTGAACAATGGAAAATTAATTATTTAGAAACTATGCAATTAATTAGAGATAGTAGAGATACATCTCATTTAGATGATGCAGCACATGAAATAGTAGATGATTTAATGGGTAAAGCAAATTTATCTGGATATCATAAATAAAGGTATATTATGAAGTGTAATAGTTGTAATAATACAATTAATTATGGATATACAGTATGTCCATATTGTGGTGAATATGTACAATATTCCAATCAAAATAATAACATTAATAATAATATAAAAAAGAACAATAAAATGTTATATGATAATGTATTTTATTCAAATTTAGCTGTTTTACTTTTAAATTCATTTATTTTTATATTTATCATTTTATTACTAACTATTGAAATTTTTAATGAGATGACTTCAATGAGTTATGGTAGTGGCTTTTTCATATTATTATTTCCTTTAGTAATTATTATTTACACATTACCATATTTAATAGGAGTAGTATTAAGTATTATACAATTATTTGTTAAAAAGCAATTTATGAATTTGTTAATACTTATATTTTCTATTATTGGAAATATTATGATGATAAAGACATTTGAATTAAATTTTGATAATATTATAAATTTATTTTTTGTTATTACTTTTGTTTGTTCAATAGCATTATCGTTAATTTTAACTGTAAAGTTAATATTTAAAAAGTAAAAAAGGGAATAAAAAGTGATATGAACCCCGTTTCTTGG
>DIMA01000013.1 GCA_002425325.1 Caryophanales bacterium UBA5578
TTTTTTCAGCTAATTCAACATATTCGTACTTGACAGGTACTAGTATCTAATAACTCTTTTTCTTTTTTAATTCACTTATTATACCTTTTATCATATCTTGAGTATTATATTCTATTACCTCTAAATAATCTTTTAAATCATCCATTAAAAGATAATCTTCTTCTAGGAATGAACGCCCTACAATACTAGGTATAACTTTACCTATGTCACATCTATTTTTACCATTAGGTTTTAAATCATCTATCTTAGTTCTCATAATAATACTATATTTATTATCTTTATAATCTTCGATAGTTTTCTTCTTTATATTTTTAGGTAAAAACATCTTATAATATAATTTTTTCTTAAACTTTAATAATAAAGTAGGATCATAAACCCAATCATCTATTTCAATCCAACAATGTTTTGCAAATTCTTTTCCATATGTTAACTTTAAATCTTTTATATCTGCTTTAACTAAAACAGCATCATTAAAACACATTAACATATATAAACTTCTTTCAAAACATAATCCTGGATTAGTCTTAGGTCTTAGATACTTTATATGAAAAGATATAGGTAATCCATCATAATAATGTTCATTTAATTTATCATAAAAAGATTTAGAAAAAGGTTTAATTAATCCTTTCCTTAATCCATAATCCCCTAATATATTCTTTCTGGCTATATATAATTTTTCTAACATAATATCACCCGAACGAATGAGTGTATTGTAACATATCAAAAATGCCATGTAAACACTTTTTTTACTTTATTTTTTTTATTTAACAAAAGGGTTGCATTACGTTTTAAAATTATATATAATAGCCGTAGAAACTTGCCCACCCGTGGTGAAATTAACTAAAAAAGGAACTTAATTGTTCCTTTTTTTTAATTGAAATCACTTGTAAAATCACCATCTTGGAATATAGTAACTTTAGTACCATCTTCCATTTCACCTATAATAGATAAATCACTTGTACCTATCATAAAATCTACATGATTATCACATTGATTTAATCCATTACTAATTAATTCTTCCTTAGTCATTTTAGGACCACCTTCTATACATTCAGGAAAAGATGCTCCAAGTGCTAAATGACAAGATGCATTTTCATCATATAAAGTTTCTTGAAATACAATATTACTTAAAGATATAGGTGATGAATATTGAACAAGTGCTACTTCACCTAATCTATTAGAATTTTCACATGAATTAATCATTTGTTTTAATGCTTCTTCCCCTTCTTTAGCACTACAATCAATAGCTATACCATCTTTAAAAGTAATACTAAAATCATTTATAACAACATCATGATAACTTAAAGGTTTAGAAGAATATACTATTCCATTAGCACTATCATATTTTGGAGAAGTAAATACTTCTTCTGTTGGAAAATTAACTAATACACTCTTACCATTAACTAATTTAGTTTCACCTGAACCCCATATATGATTATTAGGTAACTCTATACTAAAATCAGTTCCTTTAGAATTTTTATATATTAATTTTTTAAAATTATATGAATTTAATTTATTAGCTCTAATAGCTAAACTATTTATTTTATTATTCCAATATTCTTCTGGATTCTCTTCTTTAATACCACATATATCAAATATTTTATCCCATAATTCATCTACTGGATTAATTGAATCTTTAAATACAGCTTTAGCCCATTCATAAGTTGGAACTGCTGCTATACACCAAGCTAATTCAGTTTTATCTCGTAAATCATCAAATAACTTTCTTGTTTCATAACTATACATAGTCATCGTATTTTGTTTTTGAGGATCTATATCTTTCATTAATCCTGGTGTTTCTGATACTAACATTAAAAATGCAGCATTCTTTTTAGCATATTCATTCCATATCTCTCTATTCCAAAAAGATAATTTCTTTAAATCTTCTACTTCTAAATTCTTTAAAGCATCATGTCTTAAATATGGATCGATCATTTCAAAATAAATATCTTTTACACCTAATTCATAAGCAATAGATGCTACTATTCTCACAAAATCTAAACGTTCTACGTTAGCACTTATAAATAATGGTTGATCTTTTTCTATCTTTAAACAACTAGTTAATAAAACTCTTGCATATTTTTCTATTAAACTATTCATAATTATCCTCACTTTCTATATTTATTATAGCACAAAAAAATCTAATTATAATTAATTAGATTCTTCTTTGTAAAACACTCTATTAAATCCCCACATAATTGTAAGTGCTGCTATTACCATTAAAACTTTTACAGGAAAATCTAATGGTAAAAAAGATTTAATTGAACTTAGTATTTCTGCGTACATATAAAAGCCTCCCTGTTACCCTCATATATTCTCTAACTAGATTATAATATAAATGAAATATAAAATGCAATAAAAAACAGGAAAAATCCTGTTTAATTATTCATTATTAAATCTATAATAGTATCTTCTAACTTCTTATTAGCGCTTTCTAAATCCATTTCAGTTACTTTAAATGGTTTACCAAAAACTACTCTTAAATTCTTACTTCTAAACTTATAATCACCTATAATAGCAGATGGAACTATAGTCGCATCTGTTTTAGAAGCCATAGAAACAGCACCAAATTTTAAAGGTATTAAAAGAGTCTTTGTATATTCTTTTCTATTTAATTTTTTCTTTAAATAATTATCTACATCAAAGAAATTATCTTTAAATACACTTAAAGATATTTTTTTATCTTTATACATATTTTCTAAATACATAACTTGTGTATACTTAAGATTTAATTTTTTAATTTTTTTTCTAAATTTTTTATATTTTATATCACTAAAATAATTAGTATATAGTTCTTTTATAACATTATCTTTTAAACTATTTCTAGTACCTTCTGGAAATATACCGATACATTTACCTTCTAATAATGTATCTATAGCAGCTTGTTTAGCTTCAGTATCTTTAATTGTTCTATCTACAGGAATACAACCAACTGACTTAAAGAACCAAGAAAATATGGAATCAAAATATTCTTTCTTAGCCATATAATGAATTACTCTCTTAGTATTTATAATTGCACAACATTGATCCATTAAATGTATATGATTACTACATATTACTACTGGTCCATCTACATTTAAATTTTCTTTATTAATAACTTTAGGATTATAATAAATTTTAAATAAATTTCCAAGTATTGGTTTTGTTAAACGATATACTAATTCTCTATTATTCTTCTTTCCCATATAAATCCCCCTATTAAAATTTTTCTCTATCTTTTACTAAATTATTAGAAACAATTTTTCTTAATTTTTCATTTTCTTTAACTAAATCATCTTGAATGCTAATTGGTTCTAAAAAATGTATCTTAACACTCTTTTTAAATAACTTAAACTCGCCAGTAATAGTAAAAGGAACTATCATACTATTTGTTTCTTTTGACATCTTAACTGCGCCAAATTTAAATGGTAATGTAATATCTTCAGTTCTATTAAATGTACCTTCTGGAAATATACCTATAACATTATCTAACTCTAAAGTCTTAATACCATTTTCTAAAGCATCATGATCTTTAATACTTCTATTAACAGGTATAATTCCCATATTATTAAATATTATCTTTTTCCATCCTTTTATTAAAGAATCTTTTGCTAAAAAATGTATTTGTCTTTTAGTTGATGATATAAGCAATATACAATCAAAATTATGAGTATGATTACCAGCTAATATAATCCTACCTTCTTTTGGAATATTTTCTAAACCTACATATTTAGGTCTATATAAAACTTTAACTAAAAACTTAATTAAAGGTCTTACTATTCTATAAAATAATTTATCCTTCATTTTATCACCACTATATATATTATATCATAAAAAAAAGAAAGTTATTTTTTTAATACTTTCTTTTTTGTTTTTGCTTTTTGTTTTTCTTCTACCTTTTTATTATAGTCTAATTCATACTCCATTAATCCATGCATATTTTCAATATTTTCTTTTACTTCTTCTATATTATTAATAATTTTTACTTCTTCAATTACTTTATTTTTTTTCTTTTTTTTAGTATCTACAGGTTCTTCTATCTCTATTTTTTCTTTTTCTTTATCTTTACTAGTATCTTCTATATTATCAGTTTTATCTTTTTCATATCTAATAATATAAGACGCTACCGTTACTGTTTGTAATGAAGTAGTAGCAACTAATAAAGTATTAAATAAAGGCATTAATTTGTCATAGAAAGGAATAATAAATCCTACTATTATTAATGGATATAAGAAACATGTTTTTATCTTACCAATATATAGACTTCTAGGTGTTGCTCCAGTAAATTTTTCTTTTACATTAATAGCACCAATAATTAATTCAAATATTAAGTTAAATAAAATAATTGGATTAAAGAAACTTTCTGCTATTAAAAGTGATGATGCAAATACTTTATCACTTGTAGCATCTAAATCTTTTCCTAATTCACTTATACAATTATATTTACGTGCTATATAACCATCTACAGCATCTGTAAGAGAAAATATAATTGTAAATAACGCTATTAAATATACATTACCAGCCATAGCAGCAGGAATAATAAAACATGGTGCCGCTATTAATCTTGTTGCAGTTAAAATATTTGGTATTTGTTTATGTCTTCTACCTTTGGTTTTTAAATCTTTAAAAGCTTCTTTAAATAATTTTTTATAGTTTGACCATAACTCTTTAAAAGACTTTCTCATCATACCACCCCTAGTTACCTAAGTATTTTATATTATAAAATTTTATTTGTCAAATAAAAAGAAAGAGAAGTCTATCTTACTTTGATATGTACTTCTCTTAATTGTTGTTCAGTTAATTCACTTGGGCATCCCATCATATTATCTTGTCCACTAACACTCATTGGGAATGCTTGTACTTCTCTTAAGTTTGGTTCATCTTTTAATAACATAATTATACGATCGATACCAGGAGCCATACCAGCATGTGGTGGAGCACCAAATTGGAATGCATTATATAATGAACGGAATCTTTCTTCTACTACTGTCTTATCATATCCAACTAGTTCAAATGCTTTTTCTAAACATTTAACATCGTGATTTCTAACAGCACCACTAGCCATTTCATTACCATTACATACAAAGTCAAATTGATAAGCTAAAATATTATCTAAATCAGGATTATTTAAACCTTCAATTCCACCATGTGGCATACTAAATGGATTGTGACAGAAATCATATTTCTTTTCTTCTTCATTATATTCAAACATAGGGAAATCATTTATAATACAGAATTCAAACTTATTAGGATCAATTAATTCTAAACGTTTTCCTAATTCTGTACGAATCATTCCAGCTTGTTTAGCAGCTAATTTTTCTGATCTATCAGCAATAAAGAATAATACGCTTCCAGCAGTTAAATTACCAGCTTCAATTAAATTTTTACGATCTTCGTCAGTTAAGAACTTATCAATAGGTCCTTTAAATGACATATCTTCACTAACAGTAATATAACCAATACCTGGCATACCAATACTCTTAGCATAATCTACTAAATCATTAAACCAACTATTAGATTTATCTGCTAAATTTTCAACAGCTATAGCACGAACTACAGCACCTCTGAATGGTTTAAATTCACTATTTTCAAAAATACTACTAATATCAATTATTTCTAATGGATTTCTTAAATCTGGTTTATCAGTACCATATTTTAACATAGCTTCTCTAAAAGGAATTCTTCTGAATGGTCTTGGACTTACTTCTCTATCACTAAACTCTTTGAATGTAGAATAGAAAATTTCTTCTCCAACATTATATACATCTTCTTCTTCAACAAAAGCCATTTCTAAGTCTAATTGATAGAATTCTAAAGTTCTATCTGCTCTACAATCTTCATCTCTAAAACATGGAGCAACTTGATAATATTTATCAAAACCACTAACCATTAATAATTCTTTAAATACTTGAGGTGCTTGAGGTAATGCATAAAATTTACCTTTAAATTTACGTGAAGGAATAATAAAGTCACGAGCACCTTCTGGTGATGAAGCAGTAATAATAGGAGTTTGAACTTCAGTAAAATTCATACTATCCATTTTATTTCTTAAAAATTTTAATATTTTACTTCTTAAAACAATATTATTATGTACTTTTTCATTTCTTAAATCTAAAAATCTATATTTTAATCTTATATCTTCAGCTACATTAGTAGAAGTAACTATTTCAAATGGTAATTCATTTGGAGCACTACCTAATACTTCTACACTACTAGCTAAAATTTCAATTGTACCTGTTGCTATTTTATTATTATAATCTTCTTCAGCACGTTTTCTAACAGTACCAACTAATGTAACACTTGATTCTTTAGTTAATCCATCAAAAATAGAATCATCATTACTTACAACTTGTACAATTCCTTTTTCATCTCTAATATCAACGAAAATAACTCCACCATGGTCACGTATATTAGCAACCCAACCAGCAATTCTTACTTCTTTATCAATTTCTTGTTCAGTTATTTCGCCACAATATATTGTACGATATTTATTTGCCATGTACTTACCTCTTTTCTATTTCTTCTCTAATAATTTGAGTAGTTAAACTTGGATTAGCTTTACCTCTAGTTTCTTTCATTACTTGTCCAACAAAGAAATCAAAAGTATTCTTACCCTTACGATGATCTTCTATTAAATCTGGATGAGCATCTAATACTCTAACAACTATATCTCTAATAGTTTTGTCATCACTTATTTGTTCAACACCTAATTCCTTAACAATAACATTAGGTTCTTTTTCTGTTTCTAAAACTTTATACATAACTTCTTTACTTTGTTTAGAAGATATTTTACCTTCACTAACCATATTCATTAAATCAACTAACATTTTAGGAGATAAGAATAAATCTTTAATATCAGTTTCAGTCTTATTTAAATGTCCTAAAATAATACTAGTTAACCAGTTAGCAGCATTTTTAGGTTCTCCACCTAATGAAATAACTTCTTCATAATAATCAGAAATTGGTTTTTCTTTTACTATTACAGTAGCATCATATTCAGATAAATTATATTCATTCATATATTTAGCTTTACGTTCAGATGCTAATTCTGGAATAGAAGCTCTAATACTTTCTAACCATGAATCACTAACTTTAAATTTAGGAATATTTGGTTCAACAAAATATTTATAATCAATAGCATCTACTTTACTTCTCATAAAGATAGTTGTAAATGAATCTTCATCCCATCTTCTAGTTTGTTGTTCCATTTCATCATATTTGCCATCTTCTTTTAATTCAATTTGTCTTTCAATTTCATAGTTAATAGCGTCTCTAACTCCACCGAAAGAGTTTACGTTTTTAATTTCTACTTTAGTTCCCCAGTTTTTAGGATCTGTTGGATCAACATCTTTATCCATAATAGAAACGTTAACATCACATCTAATTTGACCTTTTCTAGTATCAGCTTCACTTATACCAGCATATTGATAAATACTTCTCATTGTCTCTAAGAAAGCAACAGCTTCATCAGCACTATGGAAACAAGGATCAGTAACTAATTCTAGTAATGGAACCCCTGCTCTATTATAATCAATAGTTGAGAATGTAGAATAGTGATCACTACTTGCTGCATCTTCTTCTAAGTGAATATTATTAATAATTGCTGTACATTCTTTACCTTTACAATCAAACTTTAATTCACCATATATACCAACTGGAGCTGGTTTTGTTTCTTGTGTAATTTGATAGTTTTTAGGCATATCTGGATAGTAATAATTTTTTCTTTCGAAATAAATATATTCTGGTTGTTTACATCCTAAAATCATACTAGCTTTTAAAGCCATTTCTACAGCTTTTTTATTAACTACTGGTAAAGTACCAGGAAATCCCATATCTAAAGGTCTAATAAATACATTAGCTGTATCAGAATATCCGTTTTTAGCACTTGAGAAAACTTTAGTATTAGTTTCACTAATTTCACAGTGCATTTCTAATCCAATTAATACTTGATAATTTTCTAACATATTATTTCACCTCTTTAGCTATTTGATTTTTATAATTCATTGTTCCTTCTAAAGCATATGCAATATTAAGAACATTTTGATCATCATAACAGTTACCTGTTATATTTACACCAACTGGTAACCCATTTACAAATCCATCTGGAATAGTAATAGATGGGAATCCACCAAAGTTACCTACTTGTAAATGTTCTTCTAAGATTTGTGTATCTTCTTCAACACAATCATTATCTGTTTCAAATTTCTTAGCAGGACCACTACCTACTGGTAATATAACTGCATCATAATCTTTAAATAATTCTTTCCATCTATCTACTAATAATCTTCTTACTCTTTGAGCATTATGGAAATATCTATCTTTATTTTGTGCTTGTAATACATATGAACCTATAATAAATCTTCTTTTAATTAATGGTGAAAAACCTTTAGTACGATAATCAGTCATCATATCAATATAGTTTTCTCCTTCAGATCTAGGTCCAAAAATAATACCTGTTAAGTTAGACATATTTGATGTAGCTTCTGCACATGAAATAACAACATATACAGCTGCTAATGCATTTAATAATTTAGAATCAACTGAAACTTCATCAACAGTCATACCTAATTCTTTACATTTATCAACTACAGTATAGAAATTATCTAAATGTTCTTTTAATTCACTACCTGCATTTGGATACATACTAGGATTACATATTTCTTTTATATAACATAATTTTTTACCTTTAACATCTTTAGATAAATTATCATATAAATGAATATCACTTGAATCCCAAGTAGTCATATCATTTTTATCGATACCCTTCATATTATCTACTACAATAGCAGCATCTTCAACACTACGTGTTAAAGCACCACAATGATCTAAACTAGATGCAAAAGCAAATAAACCATAACGAGAAATCATACCATATGTTGGTTTATAACCAACAATACCACAATAAGCAGCTGGTTTACGAATTGAATCACCAGTATCTGATCCAGTAGCATATGGATAAACACCTGCAGCTACAGCACATGCAGAACCAGATGATGAACCTGCACACATACGAGTTGGATCCCAAGGATTTTTAACAATACCAGTATGACCAGTAGTTCCTGTTCCACCCATACCGAATTCATCTAAAACAGTTTTATTAACTTTAACAGCACCTGCAGCATTTAACTTATCAATAGCAGTTGCATTAAAGAATGGTACATAATCTTTTAATGTATTTGAAGAACCAGTACTTAAAATACCTTTAGTACTATAGTTATCTTTAACACCATAAGGGATAGCAGATAATATATTATCAGTTACTTCTCCACCTTTAGCATCATCTAAAATTGTAACAAAAGCATTATATTTATCTTGAACTTCATGAGATTTAGCAATAGATTCTTTAACTAATTCATCACTAGTTACTTCTCCATTTTTTAGTAATTCATGTAATTCAACTAAACCTTTATCCATATAACTCATTATCCCACCACCTTTGGTACTCTAACTTCACTACCTACATAATCATCACAGTTTTGTAATAACTCATCAATAGGTACAGAATCTTCTTCTTCATCTTCTCTTAATTCATAAACAAAATCATCTAAACAATGTGTCATTGGTTCTACACTAGATATATTAGGTAATTCATTAATACTATCTATATGTTTATCAATTACTTCAAATTCATCTAATACCATTTTATTTTCTTCTTCTGTTAATCCAATTAATAATTTTTCCGCATAATCATTTACCATTTCTTTAGTAAATTTACTCATATATAATCCTCCTTTGTATAACAAAAAACAAGTCCTAAAGGACTTGTTAATTACTTAATGGCGCCTGATGTAGGACTCGGACCTACGACCTGCCGGTTAACAGCCGGATGCTCTACCAACTGAGCTAATTGAGCAAATTTTGCAAAAACTCGTCCTTATTGGGACGAACATAATCCGCGGTACCACCCAAATTGCCATAAATATGACCACTCTATAGATTCTTAATAAAATCTTGTAATATGATAACGGATTACTTCCGATTAAACCTACTCATTACTTTTCAGTCTAACAACTAGTGGATGTTATTCATAATAATCTTAAATGTTAGCTCACACCATATCTAACTCGCTCGATTCAGTGTTTATTATTACTTCTTCCACGTCAAAACGCTTATGTACTAATTATAGTCTAATGACTATTTTTTGTCAACACAATTTTTCAAATTTTCGAAAATAATTAAAGAGAGTAAAAATTACTCTCTACCATTTTCTAATTCTACAATAGATTCTAATAAACAAGTAACCATATTTTTATCATGATTATTCATTTCACTATTTAAAGTATAATCTAATGCTTCTGAATATTTCTTTCTTCTAACTAATTCATTCAAAGAAATTTCAGTTTGTAAAGGACTTCTATTTTTAATAATATATCTAATATTTAAGAAATTATATATTCTTTCTAATAACTTCTTATATACTAAATAAACTATATTATTAGATTCTTCCTCTAACATACTATCTATAAATTTTAAAGAATTTAAATAATCATTTTTATATATAGATTTATAAAAATTCTTTTCACTAGTCTCATTATATTTAAAATTTGTTCTATACGTATCAAGTGTAATATCTTGATTGTCTACTATAAAGTTATAGCACCCAAATAATCTACTTACTATATCTAAATTACTATCAGGTATAGAATGTTCTTCTTTTAATTTATATGCTTTATTAAAATAATAATATGCACCATTATAATCATCATTTAAAATAAATTCATTAAAAGTTTTAACATAATGTTTAAAATCAGTCATTACAGGAGAAGATTTTTTATTATACACTTCTTGAGCTCTTAAACTAAGTTCTCTAAATACTTGTATTTCTAATTTAGATAAACTCTTTTTAGATTTACTTACTCTTAAGTTACGACATGCACCATCATAATCTTTTTTAATTAAACACTCTAAGAAAGACTCAATAGAATTAGCTTGATCCTTCATTATAAGTTTCTTTAATTTAGATAATTTATTTTCAGATAAAGACATTAACTCACCTAATAATAATATATAGGCATATAAATTTAATCTATTTTCATATGTATTATTTAATTCACAACACTTAACTAAGGACTTATATGCATCTGCATAATTATCTGTAATAATATTATACATAAACATATGATAATAAACTTGATAATCTTTAAGTTCTATTGAATTAAAATACGCTATAAAATCATCATACATATTATTTAATAAATAGTATTTCATTAAATCAATATCTGCTTCGCTTTGAATATTAACCTTATAATAACCTCTTCTTGTTTTCTCTAAACAATTATCTTCTACTAACTTATTAATATTACTAGTAGAATATCCTAATTCTTTTAAAGTACAGGTTCTAATTACTTGATTATTATATGGTATTAGTGCATCTAACTTCATAATATTCCCCCTACGCCCCTATTTTAACACTTATTAAACTTTTTAGTCAATAAAAAAGAAGTCTTTTAGACTTCTTGTACTACAATTATTATCATTGGTTTAGAACCAGTTTGTTGATAAAAGTACTTTCCTAACTTTTCTCTTATACCAACTTTAACTTTATTAAAGTCTACATAATTAGGTGTACTTGCACTATTTACTACTTCTAAAGATATCTTAGAAGCTTCTTCAATAATATCTGTATTTTCTTTTACATATATAAAACCACGAGTTAATATTTCAGGCCCAGCTAAGATTTTTTTAGTAGTTTTATCTATAGTTGTAGTAACTATAACAATACCATTTTCACCCAGTAATTCTCTATCTTTTAATACTAAGTCACCAATATCTCCAGCTTGTTTACCATCTATTAATATTTCATCAGTCTTAATCTTTTCATCATTATCAACTAATTCACCATTATTAAATGTAACTACATCACCATTTAATTTTAATAATACATGATCTTCATCCATACCTAATTTATATGCTAAAGCTGCATTTTCAACTTGATATCTATATTCTCCTATAATAGGAAAATAATATTTAGGTTGTAACATATTTAACATCATTAATATATCTTCACTAGATGCATGTGGTGATCTATATTGTTTTTTAGATAAAATAACTAAATTACATCCAGCTTTTGCCACTGAATCAAAAACTTGAGTAGAAATAACTTCCATATTATCATATACAGGAGAAACAAATACAACTGTATCAGATGAATCTAAAGTAATAAACTTATCAGAACCTCTTAATATTCTCTTAATATTAGAATATGGCATTTCTCTTTCATTTGATATTAAAACAATTATACCTGGATCAGTAACATTTTTTATACTCTTAATTCTATTTAAATCAAAATGTAAATATCCATCTTCTATTGCTTTAATAACTATCTCTTCTAGTTTTTTACCCATAATAACAATATTACGATCTGTTTTTAATACTTCATCAAATAATTCTTGAATTCTAAATAATTGAGCTTGCATAATATTAAATAATATACGTCCCTCATTTTTATTAATTGTTTCACGAATTTTATCTGATGCTCTATGATTAGGATTTGTAAAACCTTTTTTATCTGAATAAACAGATTCATTTAAAAAGCATAATACACCTTGTTTACCAACATATGCAATTTTACCAATATCACAATTAAAACATCCCATCATAGAAGGATCAATAACATAATTACCGCTAAATACTATAGCACCATCTTCTGTATATAAAACATACATAATAGAATCTGGTGTTGAATGTGATACCCTAATTGGAAATATACTATTTTTTCCAAAAGGAACATTCTTATGTAATTGTAATTCTATTAAATTAGCTGATTCTATATTAGCTTCTTTTAAATTTTGTCTAATTAAATCTAGAGTAAATTTAGAAGAATAAATTTTTAAATCTGGTATATCAACTAATATATCTTCAATAGCACCTATTTGCTCATCATGTCCATGAGTAACAAATAAACCAACTATTCTATCTTTATTTTCTTTTAAATAATCATAATTAGGAATAATATAATCTATTCCAAGTGAATTATCATCACTATATTTTAAACCCGCTTCAAATACAAAAATATCATTATCAACTTCAACAACATACATGTTCTTACCAGTTTCATTTAGCCCACCAAGGGCAAACATTTTTATTTTACTCATAAATCTCCTTTCTAAATGTAAATCCCAAATAATTATAACAAAAAAACATCAATTAGTCTACAATAAAAAAATTATAGAAAATTCTATAATTTAATTAATTCCCAGTTATCTTCATCATCTAAACCGAATAATTCAATAGATGGATGTTCATAAAATTTTAATTCTTTTTCTACTACTTTTAATTTATTAATAGTATTATTTAATTTTACTTTTCTAAAATAAACATCTGCTTCATTATTTTTATAAACGTTGGCATATAATTCACCTTTATTAGTTACAATAACTATATATGTAGCATCATAATAGTAATAATTAATTTCTGCTAAACCTCTAGCATCACCATTAGAGTATACAACTTTTCCTCTATTTGTTTTAGTATTTGTTAAAATAACATTTCCATTTGAAACTGATAATTTATAAGTTTCATTATTTTTACTAACAGTCTTTTCAATAGATTTAGATAAAGAAATTTCTTTTTCAGTATAATTATATTTTGGATTTGATTGAACACGATAATTAATCTTTTTAATTTCTGGTTCTTTGTCTTTAGCAAATACAAAAGTTGCTGTTAACATAAATCCAAAAACAAATACTAATCCCATAATAATTTCATACTTAAATTTTTTATTCATATGTCATCCCCCTTTTCATATAAATATATGCCTCAAAAAATTGTATTATTTATTATATATTTTTTTTAACTATTGTCAAGAAAAAAAAAACACATTTTTAAAATTTGTGTTTTTTTTACTAATAATGTGCTACTAACCCCCAAAAGTAACACTATTTAATTTATAGAACAACCCCTTTTTCAATATAAATTAAATATTTGTATCAATTATTATATATATTTTTTTCCTAATGTCAATAAAAAAATACACATTTTGTGTATTTTTTACTAAAATATATATTATTTCTTAAATTTACTAACAGATACACCATCGCCAAGCTTATAAAATGTTGTATCAAATTCATCATTATTTTCTAAAAAATCAATATATTTTTTAATTTTACCAACTAATTGTCTTGTATTTCTATTATGTGTTAAAGAAATATCATCTACAATACCATGAAAAGATAAATTATCAGATATTATAACACCATCACTATTTAAGTTTTCTTTATACTTATTAAAAAACTTAATATATTGACTTTTAGCTGCATCTATAAATATTAAATCATATTTTCCATCTATATTAGTTTCTAATGCATCACCATTTATAATAGTAATACGTTCATTTAAACCAACATCATTAATATTTTTTACTGCTTCATTATATCTATTAATATCTCTTTCAATTGTAGTTACTTCAACACTATCATCTACACTAGCAAAATTAATAGCTGAATATCCAACAGCACTTCCTATTTCTAATACTTTATGAACATTATTATTCTTTATATAATCACAAATAAAATTAATACCTTCATCTTGCATAATAGGAACATTATTTTCTAATGCTTTATTTTTAATATCTAATATCTTTCCCATAAACCCTCATTTTTTAATTTACTAATTAATATTTGATGTTCATAATATGTCTTAGTAAAATATACTTTACCTTTATTATCAGATACAAAATAATAATAATTAGAAGTTTTAGGCATCAATGCAGCTTTAATACTACTAATTGATGGATTACAAATTGGACCTACCGGTAAACCTTTTTGTGAATTACTTCTAGTATTATAACCATGATTTTCTAATAATTCTTTTTTATATAAATCACGTTCTGACATATCTACTTGAGCATCATAATATGTAGTAACATCACTACCTAATGTTATCCCCTTATTAATTCTATTATAGAAAACACTTGAAACATATAATCTATCATTATCAGTTTTAGCTTCTAGTTCAATAATACTCGCTAAAGTAAGAATATTATGCGCATTATATTTTTTATGATTAATTATTGTTGTCTTATATGGTTCTAATTGTTTTTCTGTTTCATTTAATAAAGTATTAAATATCTCTTTAACTGTTACATCCTTATTTTTAAAATTATATGTATTAGGATATAAATATCCTTCTAATGGATAATATATTTTACTATTTAATATACTTTTATCAATAAACCAATATTTATTAATTAATTCATTTAAATATTCTTTATCTTTTAAAGTATTATATACGTCTTTTTCTGTATTATTAGTATTAGAAACAATTACTTTAGTAATTTGACGCATATTTAAACCTTCTTTAAATGTAATAGTAATATCTTTACCACTAATCCCATTTGAAGCTAAAGTATTTAATATTTTATCCACATCCATATTAGGACTTAATCTATATAAACCAACTTTTAAATTTTCTTTTGGTTTATTTAATTTAATATATAGTTGATATATATCTTTATTCTTAATTAATCCTTTTTCTTCTAATCTAGGTGCTATAGAATAATATGTATCACCCTTTTTAATATTAAATTCTACATAGTCAGCACTATTTATATTAACTGGTTCTAATTGTTTTTTTACATAAAACATTAAACATAATAGACCTATTATTAATGCAACAATAAATCCTGTAATTATTAATACAACCTTCTTCATAATAAGAAAAAAGAGTAATTTCTACTCTTCTGAACCCTTTCCTTGAACTTCATTTTGTAATTCTTCAAGAATAGTTTCAATTATTTTCCATTCTTTATCAGTTTCAATTGGTAATAATTTTGTTTCATCTTGTTCTGGTTCATAGATTGAAGCATATACTTTAGTATTTCCTTCTTCATCTAATGTATTATCTGTATAAACTATATAGTTCTTTTTTGTTTCATCAGATTCAAATGTAAATAAAACTTCACATTCTACTTCTTTTCCTTCATCATTAATTACTTTAAAAGTCATCTTTTCTTCCATATTATCCATTCCCTTTCTCTTTATCTAAATATGTTTGTAAAATAATATTAGCTGCTAATGCATCAACTTTATCCTTTCTCTTTTTTCTAGACATATCAGCTTCAATCATATAATTATGTGCTGCTACTGTAGAAAGTCTCTCGTCTTGCATTACCACTTCTATTTTAAAATGATCTTCTACCATTTTCTTAAACAAAAGTGTCGTTTCTGCTCTCTCACCAATACTATTATTCATATTTTTAGGTAAGCCTAATACTATTTTTCCAATATCATATTCCTTAATAATAGTTCCTAATTCATCTAAAATTGATTCATATTCACCATCATTAAATCTAATAGTCTTATATGAGGTAGCTATTGTATGAGTTATATCACTCATAGAAATACCTAATGTTCTAGTTCCAAGATCTAAACCTAAATATCTCATTTACCTCACTCTCTCCTATAAATACAATTATATTGTAACATAAGAACGATTAATTGTAAATATTATTCATCTCTAACAAACTTTTTAAATGCCCTACCTTTTTCTTCAAAGTTCTTATAAAATTCGTAACTAGAAGCTGCAGGACTTAATAAACAAATACTCTTTTTATTTGTTATTTCTTTAGCTTTATCTACAGCAACTTTTAAATCTTCTATTTCATATACATTAACACTAGTATTTGTTATTAACTTCTCTATCTTATATCCAGTTGTTGGCATGCAAATTAAATTTCTAACAATACCTGTATTTAAGAAATTAACTAATTCATCATAATTAATTCCTCTATCCATACCACCAAATATTAATGTATCTACTATTTTTAATGATTTAACAGCATTAATTGTTGATTCAGGTATTGTTGATATAGAATCATTATAATAAATAATGTCATTATATGTACCAACATACTCTAATCGATGTTCAATACCATGAAAATTATTTATTGCTTCAATAGACTTATTTAAATCTAAATTCAATATTTTAGCAATAGTTAATACTATCATAATATTTCTTACATTATGTTCACCAATTAAATATCTACTATCATTTGTATCATATATTATTTCATTATTTAAAATAACTTTATTATCATCTAAATATGTACAATTAATACCATTATTATTATTTAAATTAATATTATACTTAGTAGCATTATAAGAATCATTAATATAACTATTTAATGGTTCTATATCACTACAATATATAGCATAATCATTACTATCTTGATATTTAAATATATTTAATTTATTTTCATGATAATGTTTAACTGTTCCTGAATGATCTAAATGATCTTCATATAAATTTATAATAGCGCCTATATGTGGTGAAACATCAACAAATTCTAATTGTAAGGCACTCATTTCTACTACTACTTTAGTATCATCATGCATATTTTCTATTTCATCAAAAATTGGTTTACCTATATTACCTAATAACAAAGTATCATAATTGTTATTTTTTAATACTTCATTTATTAAACTAACTGTAGTAGATTTACCCTTAGTTGCAGTAACACCAATTACATTATCTTTATTATATTTTAATAAAAATTCTAATTGAGAAGTAAAATTAATATTAGAAACATCTATATCCTTTGTAATAACACCAGGGCTCTTAATTACTAAATCATATTTAGATAAATTATCTAAATAATTATCACCATAAATAACATCTATATTTTCATCTATAGATAAAAATTCAGATTTTTCTATAGGATTATTTTTATCAATTATAGTTAAATGCATATCTAAATATTTTCTAATAAATTTATAAGTAGATATACCTTCCATTCCAAATCCTAAGATTGCTACTGTCTTATTTTGTATTTCTTCAATTATTTTATTAATCATTATCTATAACCCCACAAACTCTTTCTAATTCCTTTTTTACTATTGAAATAAATTCATCAGGTATATTATTTTCATTATTAAATTCATGTATATAATCTCTATTTAATTCTAAAGGATAATTATCTTTATAATATTGTAATAAATATGGTAAATTATCTTCTTTATTAATAACTAAACTACAAGCATATCTTACTTCACTATAGGTTCCTACACATTCAAATGGTTTTGTTTCACTATAACCAATTAATTCTATAAATGTATTTAATAAATCTTTATTATCTAACATATCATTACCAAAAATGTCTATCATTTCTTCTTTGCTTAAGAATGGTCTTAATATAATGTATACAAATAAACACTTAGGACAATCAGTACACCAAGTCCATGGTATTGTCTTACTACCTACATTACAACTTTTAAATATCTTGTGATAATTTTTATATTGTGAAAATAACATTCCAATTTGGAATTCTGATAAACATCTAAGTAAACTAAAGTACTTAATATTTAATTTAAAATATTTAGTAGTATAACTATTAAAATCATTTTCAAATTCATATGTTTTAGAATATTGATGATTTATTTTAGTTCCAATAACAGTAGGTTCATTAGCGCTACTTTCATTAGATAAAACTATATATTTTTTATTATTTAAATATGCAGATGTATAAGATACAAATGCTACTAAAGAAGAAAATGGTGTATGTCCATTTAAATATCCTTGTTTATTTAAATCTAATAATTTAGAATCTATTTTTCTTTCAATATTAATATAATCTTCATAACCTGCTTCTTTTATTGCATCTATACCAGGTTGTTTAGGATTAATCATAAAACAAGTATTATCTAAACCTTTAAGTAAATTGATTGTTACACAAGAGTCTTTTCCACCTCCAATAGCAATCATATTACCTTGTCCATTATAATTATTAGACATATCAATATTAGAATTATTTACACATGTTATATTCATTAAATCATCCATAGAACAATTTATATTATTAACATACATAAATTCTCCTAAACCATAGTAATATAATTTTTTAAACCAATTAATTTGATCATTATCTAAATAACCAGCTTTAATAATTATATTTTTAGGACAACAACATTTATAATAACTAATCAATTCTATTAATCCTATATGAAATACTAAATTATTTAATATATTCATATCTATGTTATTATTAGTTTTCTTCATTTTTATTGTAGGATTAAAAGTAACTAAATCTTCTATAATAAAATGAAATGTAAATGTACAATAATCATCTTCCCATTCAATAGAATAACTATCATATATAAAATTTTTATATTTATCTCTTAAAGATGTAAAATCCATAATATCACCATACTTCTATTTATATGTAAATTATATCAAAAAATAATATATTAAACAATAAAAAAACTGGATTACTCCAGTAATATACATTGGTAGCCTGTACGGGATTCGGACCCGTGAATGTCGCCTTGAGAGGGCGATGTGTTAAACCACTTCACCAACAGGCCAAATAAATATGACAAATTCATTTTAACACAAAAACAAAAAAAAAGATATAAAATATATCTTTTTTTATGCTACATTTGGAACTACTACTCCTACAGTAGTCTTTTCAGTTTTTCCATCTCCATCAGAATCATACTTAAATGTATAGTTATATTCATTTGTCCAAGCAGTATAATTTAATTGAACTTTATTAAATTTCTTTCTAGTTACTTCTATATATCTTGTTTCACCAGGGAAATTATTATCATATACTTCTATTTTAAATTTACTACTATCATTATTATCTTGAATATATCTTGTAGCATTAATAGCATGATTATTATTGATTGAAATAACAATTGGAGTATTATTATTTAAATTATCAATTAATGCTTTATATGCATCATCTGGATTAGCACTGAATGAAATATCTTTGTCACTTAATTGTGTAACAAATAATCTCCAAATACCTTGAATTAATTGATATTCATCATTAGTTGCATTTTCTTTTAATTTATCACTATTTATATTTATCATAGCGCTTTCATATTTTTTGAAATCTGCATCTTTATCATTTGTTTTTTTCTCAGAAATAGTAAATCCTAATTTTTTAAAGTTTTCTGTGTATTCTTCTTTAATTTTCCATATTTTATCTACTACTCTATCACGATAATCACCTGGAAGTGCTCCAAAATAAATATCTAAACCAGAAGTTGTAAATTTAAAATCATATAAATTTTTATCTCCTGTAAAATATGTATTATTTAAATTATAACCATTTGATTTAAAATCAACAGTTTTAAACTCACTTAATAAGAATTTAGAATTATCAATAGAATCCATAGATTTTGGTAAATTACCAGTATATCTTAATTGTGCAAATAAAGCCATACCGAAACAATTACCATTTGGTGATTTATCAGTACCATAGTTAGCAAATGAGAAACCATCTCTATTAACAATAAATCCACTATTAGCTTGAATCATACCATCAATAGTATTATCACCATCTGTATCAACATAATTATAATTAATATCTGCTCCCATTAAAGAATATATTTCATCTAATGCACTAGCATCACTAGCACTATAATAATCACAACCTGTTTGTTCTGCTATTTCATCTAAAACAACACTATCAATTTCTTTACCTAAACCAATAACACAAACTTTAACGTTCTTTTCTTTAGCATTATTAATAATTGTATTTTTACTACTACTTAATGATCCTGTAGTATTTTTTCCATCAGTAAGTAATACTAAATAATGACTATTTTTATCAGTTTCAAATTCATTAATACCACCATTTAAAGCTTTAATAATAGCAGTACCACTCATATTACTCTTCCATTTACTTTCCATACTACTAACAGAAGATTTAATATCTTTAGTATCATTACTAAATTTCTTTAAATTAACATAATTACCAGAGAATTCAGATACACCAAATTCATAGTTACCACTAAACATATCTATTAATTTATTAGTTAATGTTAATCTTTTAAATTCACTATCGTTTCCAACAGCACCTGTACTATTTTTATATCCAGCTTTAATCATTTGATTTTCAGTATACATAGAAACTGAATTATCAATTACAAACATAACTTGAGTTTTAGAATCAGTTAATACTGCATTTTTATCTCCTAAAACATATTTTGATAATACTGATATATTAGCACTAACTACTTTAGTATTTTTATTAACTACAGTTGGAACTAATTCTAACTTTTTAGTTTTATCATCAAAACGGAATAAAGTTAAATTGTTTTCATTAATGTTTCTATTTCTTAATACAACAGGATTATATTTAATAGCGACCGTTGCGTTTTCAACATTACCTTTTGTACTTAAATTATATATAGTACCAACTACTCCTACTGTATTATTTAATGTATCATTATTAAATACATCTATAGTTGTACTAGCAATATTACCTTTACCATTTACTATAAGTGATACACCTTGTTTAGATGAAGTTGTATATGATAATTTTCTTTCTCCATCATTTATACCATCACCTTTAGAATCAGTTTTTAATGGATCTAAACCTAAATCTAATTCATCTCCATCATATAACTTATCTCCATCTGTATCTATTTTTAATGGGTCAGTTTTACTTTCATTTATTTCATAGAAATCACTTAGTCCATCATTATCTGTATCTTTAGAATATGGATCAGTTTTCAATTCTTTTTCTTTTCCATTATTTAACCCATCAGCATCTGAATCATCTTCATCCTTAGGTGAAGCAACTAAATATCCTCCTGTTGTTTCATCTTCTTCTTTTAATTCAACAACAGTTACACTCTTCTTAATTTTTTTACCACTTGGTGCTTCAGCAGTTATTGTATATTTACCTTTTTTCTTTGGTAATTCCCAACTTACATCAGTACCATCAGATGTAACTTTACCGCCATCTGCTTTAAATTTAATATCATCTATATAATATCCTTCTTTATCTTGTGCTGTTACACTTAATGATAAAGTAGTTGTTTCTGTATAGGAAACTTTATAGTCTCCTTTTTCATCCCAACTTAATTTAGTAAAATCATAGAATTTATTATATAAAACAAATCCTAAAATAACTAAAAATATAACACCACATACAATACCTATTGGTAATTTATATTTAAATAAAAATTTCTTAATATTATTAAATGTTTCACTACTTTGTTTTGGCACATTAACTTGTTGAACTGGCGTAATAATAGTTCCACAATTTCCACATGCATTATAACCAGTAACATCATTACCACAATTTGGGCAGAATACTTTATTAACTACAGGTTTACCATAGTTTTCAACATCAGTACCACATGATTCACAAAATTTATTTCCATCTAATACTTCTTTTCCACAATTTGGACAAAATACTTTTTTAATTTCAATTTTTTCTTCTTTTACTTCTACTGCTGTACCACAATTTCCACAAAATTTCTTATCTTGTACATCAGTACCACAATTTGGACAAATCATAACCTACTCCTTCACAATTCTCTTATCTTTTCTTACATATACATATTTCTTTGTACTATAACCATCATCTTCAGACTTATTAACTTCAATAGTTATATTACCATCACTTTCATATGCATTATATCCATGTACTCCACCAATACTTGGATTATCATTATATACTAAAGATACATTTATACTATCATCAACTAAATTATTACCTTTAAAGTCAACAACATATAATTTATCATCTTTATTAACAACTAATAAATCATCAAATGCAAATATCATTTTGTATCCTCTATCAATAATACGCATTCTATCTTTACCAACATAATAATAATTTTCTTCTTCTTTAACTACAAATTTATCTTTACTTGCTAAGTACACTTTATCATATTTAAAATCTAAAATTGTATTACCTTTAGTTAAATTAATAACTCCATATTTCTTATTCTTACTAGCTACTATAACATTATTATTTACATTGTAACTATAGTCATATGTTTTACCATTATTAATTATTCCTAATGAGTCATATTCAAATTTAACTTTAATATTACCTCTAACATCAATATATCCATATTTTTCAGTTTTTTCATCTTTTGCTATAAATCCAACTACTTTTCCATCTTTTTTAACGGAACTAATTTCACTAAATGGATCGAATGTTGCTTGAGCATTTTTATAATCATATAAAAGATATGTATCCCCATCTTTAATAACAGTCATCTTATCTAAACAAGAATTATAACTAAAATTTTCATTTTTATATAATGAACATTCTTCACTTTCACATTCATATATACTTAATAATTCTCCTTCAAAATAGAATTTTAAACTATTATTCTTTTTATCATATGTAACATTACAAGCTTTATCTTCATCTTTAGTTAATATATTTTTTTTCATTCCATACATTTCTTCTACTTTTTTTCCATTAACAGAACAATCAGCTAAATATACAGAACCATCTATATTTATATATATATTATTACAAGATACTTTATATTTATCATATTTAACTAAATCTTTAATTTGATCAAAACTTTCAATATCATTATTTTCCATTAAATAATCAGCAGCTACATTTTCTATAGTCTTACCATATTCATTTATTACTTGTTGATAATCAATATCCTCTTCTTTTTTCTTATCTTCTTCCTTAGTTAAATTAATATATAATAAAGCACATATAATTCCAATTATAATAATAACTAATAATGTAATTAATAAAGTATATTTTTTCTTTGGCATTAAATCATCTAAATCATCAGGTGCTAAATCTGAAATATCTATATTAACTGGTTCTTCTTTTTTTATATTATTAATTAATTCACTATTAATAATATTATCAGCTAACATTGATTTTTCTATTTCTTCAAATTCATGTACACTTGTATTTTCAATAGGTTCTACTAATACTTTAGTACCACATTTATCACAAAATACTGAATCATCTTCTAATTCTTCGCCACATCTTCTACACTTCATAACTCACCTACCTCTATCCTACATATATATTATAATATAAAATAATTAAATTTTAAAGTTATTTAGCTTTATATAAACAAAAAAACTAGATAAATATCTAGTTAATTACTTAATGGTAGCGACGGAGGGATTTGAACCCCCGACACCGTGGGTATGAACCACGTGCTCTAGCCAACTGAGCTACATCGCCATAAACGTAAGCAATATAAATATATCATATTTACTTACATTTAGCAACAATTTTTTTTAATTTTTTTTATTTATTTATAGCTTCAACTATAAATTCATTTTTTCTCATACAAGCATCTACATCTTTATTATTTTTTATAGCATCAACAACATTACATGTTTCATATGTAGAATTTTTCTTTATATAATCAGTAATTTCAGGTTGTAAACTAGCAGCATAACCTAATACATGATCATTCCCTATAATAATTAGAGGAACTCCTTCTTGTAAATTTAATTTATTTTTTACTTTAGTATATAAATCATAATTTTCACTTGCCTCATACATTTCAATTTTTAAATATGGGTATTTTGATACTTCAGTATTTAACCATAATTTTAAATCTTGACAATGTCCACATGAATTACTATGAAAAATAGTCATAGTAACTTCATAATTACCTACTTTTTTAGCTTCATATTCAATACCTGTTTGACTTACAGGTTCTTTTTCTTCTTTTATATTTTCTTTTTCTTTACTTGTACATCCAACTAATAATAACATAATTATTAATAAACTAACTAACTTCTTCATCTTACTCGTTCCTCTCTTTATATGTATAACATAAAACATCAGGTACATCTGAAATATAACTAATATTTTCATTATATTCTTCATATTCTTCATATAAACTTATAAATTTATCATAACTATCTATAGTCCAAAAACTAATACTTTTGCCTTCATTTAATTTTTCTATTATTAAATCTTCATCTACAATGGTATATTTAATAGCATATCCATCAAAATCCAAATCCAATAAATCTAAATTTTCTTCTTTTGAAATAATAATTTGATATTTATATTGCGGATATTTTTCTTTCATTTTTAATAATGCATTAGCATCAAAACTTTGAATAATTATATTGTGTCTACCATTTAATTTTTGCGCTACTAAATCCATTAAAATAGATTCTTTATCTTTATCAAATTTTAATTCAACTAATAATTCTTTATCATCTTCCAAATTAAGTAATACATCATCTAATGTACATACTTTATTATCATCACAATTTTTATTTAAAAATCTTTTTTTTATTAATAAAGAATTAGCACTAAAAACATCAACTTTAGATATAGAACTTCCCATTTTTGATAAACCATATTTTAAATTTATATCTTTTAATTCTTCTAATGTATAATCTATTATTTTTTTATCCTCTATTGTAGAGTCATGCATTAACACAACTTCATTATCTTTAGTTAATCTAACATCAATCTCAACACCATCAATACATTCATTATTATTACATGCAGTAACAGAACTTAATGTATTATCTAAGTATAATGAAGATAAACCTCGATGAGCAATAAAATTTATATCATCATAATGGGTAGATATTGAATGATTATCAATTGTTTCTTCTTTATCATTATTTATTAATACTAAATGAGAATTTAATAATATAGCTATACTAGAATATATTACTAACTTCTTTAACTTCATCCAATCCCCCTATCTAAGTTGTTTAAAATATTTTAGGAATAAATATAATACATCCTCCTATTAATGATACAATACATAATACTAATGTAGCACTAGATGCTGTATCTTTTGCTATTTTAGCTAAAGGATGAATTTGATTAGTAACTAAATCAATTGTAGCTTCAATTGAAGTATTAATCATTTCCATACTAATTACACTTCCAACAGCAAATAATATAAACAACCACTCACATGAACTAATATTATAATAAAAACCAGCAAAAGTTACAACTATTGTAGCTAATATCATAATAATAATATTATGTTCATATCTTATTCCATAAATAATACCAGATATAGCATGTAAAAAACTTTTCCAATATCTTACAATAAAATTTCCTTGATCCTTAATTCTATTATTCATAATTACTCCTTAAATTAAAATGTAAGATTTCTCTTACATTTTTCTATTTGTTTTAACTTTTGGACTATCATCCATATCAAATGATAAGTTATTATCATTTTCATACATAATTACACTACTAGATTGACCTATTTGTCCATCAGCCATTAGAGCATCTGGATTATCAACTACACCTACATCTTTGAATAAATCGTCTTGATGTTCTCTTATTATTGATTCTAAAATATCATCATTTGATTCAACAAATAAATCTTGTAAAGCTTGTTCTCTATCTAGTGTATCTTGATCTATATCTATATCTCCTGCAAATAAATCATCAGTTGATTCAATAACACTACTAAATTCTGTTCTAGCTTGTAATGATGGTGTAGCATCAACTAAAACATCTTCATCTGTATCTAATCCATCTCCAAGCATATCATCTAACATATCAACAGTTAAATCTGCATCTATATCATCTGTAAATAAATCTGATGTATCTACATCTGGTTCATTTTCTTGTACTTGTGGTTCTTCTTCAGGATTATTACTACTTTCAACAAATGCACTTAAATCTGCATCTATCTCACCTGCAAATAAGTCTGATGTATCTATTGTAGATTGAACAGTTTCTTCAAGTATTAAATCACTATCTATTTCTCCAGCAAATAAATCATCAGTAGCAAATATTTCATGCATTTCTTCACTATCTATTCTACTTTCCATATTACCAACTACTCCATCCGTCTTAACTTCTTCTATTTCTGAATCATCTGAATATTCATCAATTGAAGCTGAATCACTTCTTTCAAATGCACTTATAGCTTCAACAAACTCATCTTCATCAACAATATTCAAATCTCCAGCTTCTTCTTCATTTATCTCATAACCACTTTCTTCTAATGGTAATCTAATATATCTTGGTGTATGTGGTATTAAATCTCCAATAACATCTCTACTAAAAAATCTTGGATTTTCTATTATTGATACATCTGAATTACTCTTTTGATTTTCTATAACTAATGGAGTTATCACACCATCTTTATATATTCTATCATCAATAGTAATTTCACTAAAATCTTGCCAACTATCATCATAGTCAGGTAATGTATAACCACATTCTTTTAAGAATGTTGCTTTTAATAACATCCATGTTTTAGTTTCATCAGATATAATATTATTTTTCTTAGTACCTAAGAAATTCATATCACTATATATATTTTGAACATATTCTCTAACTGCATCATTTAAATAATTATATCTATCTATATCACTTAATTCAGTTGCTTTTTGTTTATTATTTCTTAATAATCTTCTAAATATTTTATTTATTTCATCTACATCTAATCTAGATATTTCATACCTTTTAGAAAAATATTTTATTTCATCATTTTCTGTTAATCCTGCAGGTGCTGCCATATAATATATACATCCTACTAATTGGTTAGCAGTTAACTTCTTTGTACTTTTTCTAACAATTAGTTTACCCTTAGTTTTAACATTATGAAATCTAGATAATGTACTAGAATTAATATCATAATTAAATAATTTTCTTTTATTTTCTCTATATTCAATAGAATTATATAATCTAATAAATTCATCGTATTTATTTTTACTTAAAATATTTTTTATATGATCACATCTATTTAATTTAGAATCTAATTCAATTAATTCAGATTTTGAATAATCTAAAGATAATGTATTTTGTTTATTTAAGTAATATTCTTTACTTGGCCATAACTTATGATTTTCATCTTCATAATAATTAATAGCTAAAATACTATCTACCATCTTTTTAATCATTGTTTTACCATTATCATAATAATATGAATTAATATTTAAATTACGTTTATTTAAATCTATTTGCATTTTAATAGGAACATATTTTAATTTATCACATTCATATATAATTTTATTATCATACTCACTAAGACTATTATTTAATAATGCTTCTTCATATTGTTGCTCAGTAATATCTATTACAGTTACTTTATCATTTGTCATAGTTATTACCATAATATCACTCCTAGCATTAAACACTATATATAGATTATCATATTTATTAAGTTTTTTCAATGTAAGATAAAAAAAAAGATAACCTAGGTTATCTTATTTTATTGAATCAATTAATTTAACTTTTGGATAATAAATTGTATAATTTTCAACTTTTCTATCATATTCAGCTTTTGTTATTCTTGTTTGTTCTTTACCATCAAACATTACATAAGAACTTCCATCTTCATAATGTGATGAAGCTTCACCAACAATACTTGTATATTTAACATAGTCATCACTATATCTATCAAAATAAGTATCTTCTACTTTAGAATAAGAACTATCATCAAAAACAGATGAACTAATATAATTTTCATTTACTACTTCATGAATTAATAATGCATTTTCATCATATATACGTTTAGTTGTAGATTTTAATACACTTGAATTCTTATTCCATTCATCAGAAAATCCTTTTTGATATTTTCTATGAATAATAGTTGTTAAATCATCAAATTCATCAAAAATTATTGTATAAATTTGAGATAAATGACCTTCTAAATTAGATAAACTAACATTAATTCTTGTTGGTTTAATCATATCTGGTATAAATTCTACTTCAAATGTAGATTCATTCTTTTTATCAATAAATTTTATATATTTATTTACAGTTAAACCAACTTGTAAATCTTTCTTTGGTTTAGAACTAAAAAAGTTAAAATTATAATTAAAGAAAGCAAATAAATCTTTATCATATTCATTCAATTCCAAATAATTAAAATAATTTTTCATTCTTAATATATCTCTAGCACTAGTCTTACCCTTTTTATTTGTTGTAGTTTTCATAATAACTCTCCCTTGGAAAATTTATTATATCACTTTTTAATAAAAAAGCAATATATATTAATTAGTTTGCCATGTAATTATATAGTCATTTAAAATACCTACTTTAATATCATATAAAGTACATTCAAAATACTTATATTTTCCTTTATTATTTAATATCCATAATAATATATTATCTATATCTTTATCATCATATTTATTATCAAATTTATTAGTATATGTATAATTAGAATCATATAAATTACCTTTTATCACTGTCGTCTTATAATTATACATATTTCTTAATGGTACTTTTTTATCACAAAATTCTAATATAAAATTATTATCATTATCTAATTCACAAACAAAATTAAACTTTAAATTTTCATCATATACTAAACCATTACTACATACAATAGTACAATTTAAATTATTCATCTCATCTATTATATTTTTAAAATATTCCTCTTTATTATCATTATTATTGAAAATATAAAATGGTAATGATTTAAAATTATCATTTCGATCAAAACGCATAGTAAATAAAGAATTATCCTTACTATAATCTATTAATTCTTCATATGTGTTTATTTCTTTAAAATTAAATACATTAAATTTATTATTAATTAATTGTTTTAAATTATTCGCTTTCTTTCCCATATAATCTCCTTATATTAAAAAAATAGTTAAAAAACTATTTTATTCAATTGTAATTCCAGAATTATCAAATTCTTTTTCCATTAAAAATTCATGTATAATTTCTTCTTGATTTTCAACAGATAAAGCTTCAATTCTATCAACACGACATTTTTCACTAGTTAATATAGATTCTACTTTATTAACAGCTTCTAATAAATCATCATTAACTACAATATAGTTATATTTATTTATCTCATTAATTTCTTTATATGCTGTTTTAAATCTATCAATAATTTGTTCATTATTTTCTAATCCTCTAGCTTTTATACGACGTTTTACTTCTTCCATACTAGGAGCCATAATAAAGATTAAAATTGTATCTGGAAATTTTTCTTTAATTTGTTTAGCACCTTGAACATCTATTTCTAATATAACATCTTTACCAGTATCTAATTGTTTTATTATTTCACTCTTAGGTGTACCAAAATAATTTCCATATCTAACTTTAGCATATTCTAAGAAATCATCATTTTTAATCTTTTCTTCAAATTCTTCTTGAGAAACAAAATAATAATCTACACCATCTTTTTCTCCACCTCTTGGAGGTCTTGAAGTATATGATATAGAAAGAACTATATCATTATGATTTTCTAATACTTTCTTAATAATAGTCCCTTTACCAGCACATGTAGTACCTGAAATAATTATTAAGTTACCTTGTTTTTTTGTTTGTATCATATAATCACCTATTTAATAATATTTTTTGAAACATCTATAACTGGTCTAATACCATATCTACTTGCTAAAAACTTTTTCTCATATACTAATGAACCATCATATTTAATAACCCAAGCATATATAGTTGCTTGTTCATTATTCATCATTGTATTTGATGTCCAATAACCTAAAGTTTCAGTATCTTCTTTTTCACATTTATAACTAGTACATCCTTTTGTATTATTATATAACCAATTATAATTTTCATAACTAGTTGGTTTAGTTTGATTTTTAGTTTCTAAATATAAACTTTTTTGTTCAAACTTAATATCTAATATTTTTTCAATATCTTCAACAGTAATAACTCTAGCATTTAAATTTTTATTCCATTTTTTTGTATCTAATTTTAATTGTTTATTTACACTACTAGCACTTACTCCGTCTAATTCTTCACTACCTGTATAAGCAGACTTTAAACTAGTATTATGATCCAATATCATAGTTAATTCTTTTTTACCAGTTTCTTCATCATTAATAGCATACCATCTTAAACACCCTGAATTACCTGTACTCTCTACTTCACTACTATCACACTTTTTATTAGTTTCTGGATTAAAATATATAACACTACCATCTTTATAATAAGTAGTATCATCTACAACCTTCTTTTCTTCATTCTTTTTATTATCATTACAACCAGTAAGTAAAAGTACAAATATAAAAATTAATATAATATTCTTTTTCATATATGCCTCCAATAAAATTATATCACGATAAATAAAAAACTAAAAGAATCAATTATAATTCTTTTAGTGTTTCATCGATAATAGAATATAAATATATATTTACTACTTTATTAGTTTTACTACTAATATATTCTTTATATCCATTTAATTGATTAATATAAGCTTCACTATCTACATCCTTTAATTTATAATCAATTATATTTATATGATCTTCATATTCAACCATTAAATCTATAATACCATGATATTCAATATTATCTTTAATATATATAAATTCATATTCTTTATATATATTAGCACTATCTAAATTAGACATTATTTCATGATTTAATAATGATTTAATCTTTCTATTAATATATTCATCTTCAATATCTATATAATTTTTAAAATCAACATGTTCTAATATCTCATGAACATTAGTACCAAACTTCATATTTTTTCTTTCTTCTTTAGTAATTAATTTATTAGTTTTTTTACTAAATGTTAAATGTTCAATTATATTTGAATTATTAATAAATGGTATAACATTAAAATCTTCTTTTTTATCATTATCATTTAATATTCTATCTTTATTATAAATATAATCTTTACTAATATTTAAACTATCAATATCTATTTCCTTATAATATTTTTTTAAATACTTTTTAATTGAATATAATATATCAGCAAAAGATCTATATTTCATTCTCTCATTATTTATTAATACTCCATCCATATCTGTAGGGATATCATAATCTTCTTTTGAAGGTATTAACATAATCATTTTTTCTTTAGCTCTAGTTAAAGCTACATAGAATAATCTAATCTTTTCTGATATTTCTTCTTTATAATAATCTTCTTTTAATAAATATTTATTTATAGTATCACATATACCCTCTTCAAAATATGGAGTAATAATACCATACTTATTTGAATATATAAATCTTTCTTTAATATCACTTATATTAAAAGTTTTATATAATCCTGTAAAATAACAAATATGATATTCTAATCCTTTAGATTTATGTATAGTCATTATTTTAACACTATTATTATTATCTGTACTTACTGAATATTTTATTTCATATCCTTCTGTTATTAACTTATTTAAATAATCATTAAACATATATATGTTATATCCATAACTAGATAAATTAACAGATAACTCTATTATCTTTTGTAATCTAATAGTTCTATTATTAATATCTCCTACTTTAATCATATTTTCATAATAATTAGTCTTTTCTATTATTAATTCTAATAATTCTTTAGGAGTTACATTATCTATATTTATATTATTAAATAATTCATAGATAGTATTATTTTTAAAATCATTATTTAAAATACAATCAAATATTTCTTGATCAGTATATTCAAATAAGAAACTTCTACCAATACTTGTAAATAAGTATTTAAAACGATTATCATACTTTTTATTATTTAAATGTATTATTAATTCAATTATATTATTAATAATTGATAATTCTTCCCCACTATTTAAAGTTTCATCTTTATATAATGTTAAAGGTATCTCTACATATTCAAATATCTTCTTATATAAATCAAATGAAGAAGTTCTATCCATTAATATAACAAAATCATTATATGTAATATCTCTTAATACTTTTAATTTCTTATCAAATACTTGATATTTATTATCAACTTTATCTTTTATATCTTTAGCAACATAAAATATTTCTATTTCTTCTTTTGTAAACTTCGTATCTCTATTATATGGATATTCTATAACATCTAAATTATAATCTTGACTAGTTTTACCTTCATTAATATATGTATCATTACCAAATACCATTCTATGAGATTCAAAATATTTAGCACCACCTAAATAATCATCCATAACATGATCAAATATAGAATTTATATTAGATAATACCTCATCACGAGATCTAAAATTCTTTAATAAATCTATTTTTATACCACCATCTAATTTAGAATATTTATCATATTTATTTTTAAATATATATGGATTAGCATTTCTAAAACGATATATAGATTGTTTAATATCACCGACCATATATACATTATTATTTTCAATAAGAGAAATAAAAGTTTCTTGAATATCATTTGTATCTTGATATTCATCTACCATTATTTCATTTAAGGAATATTTAACTTCATCTTTAATATTTTCATTTTCTTCTAATATCTTAATAGCAAAAATTGCAATATCATTAAATTCATACATTTCATTTTCTAATTTATATTTATTAATTCTTATTAAATATTCTTTTAGTAACTCTACAATTATAGAAACATAATCTTTTGTTTTTAATATATTATTTTTTATTTCTTCTTTAGTACCATATTCTAATAATGATAATATATCTTTTATTTCTTTAGATATTTCATCTTTAACTGTCTTAGTAATTTCTTCACTACCTCTAGGAAGTTTAGGTAAAGAAATAGTAATATAATGTGTTAATTCATCTATACTAGATACAGTAAAGAATGAAGATAATGTATCATACAAAGCATTATAATACTTACCATCAAAATACATAGAACTATTATCTACTTTTATTTTTAAATTATTTACTTTATTAACTATAATATTTTCAAACTCTTCAATATATTTATCTAGATATTCATCACTATAAAAATTATCTACATATGAATCTAAAAAATCTACATTATTAATTTTCATTTCTAATTTAGATGCCATACCTAATAAATATTTAATAATATTATCATCATTTCTTGTACAAAAATCAGTAATTAACTTATTAAATAATTTATTATCTTTAGAATAATATTCTTCCATTAATTCTTGCATTATCTCTTCTTTTTTCATATTAACTAAAGAAGCATCTGCAATATTAATATTATTAGAAATATTTAAAAGATAATGATATTTTTTTACAATAGATAATGCATAACTATCAAAAGTAGTAATATAAGCAGAATCAATTAGATTTAATTCATCATATAAACCATTCTCTTTTAATGATAAACCAATTCTTTCTTTCATCTCTCCTGCTGCAGCTTTAGTAAATGTTAGTATTAATAGTTCATTTATATGAACACCATTCTTTACTTTTTCTATAACTCTTTCAGTTAAAACAGCTGTCTTACCTGATCCTGCACCTGCACTAACAATTATATTAGTACCACTCTTTTCTATAGCCATTTTTTGTTCATTAGTCCATGCCATTATCATCACCTCCTAAAAAAGATAAATCTTTGTATTCTTTTAAATTAACAATATTCTTTTCATTCATATAACAAATATCTTTAAAAGAACAAAATTCACAACCTAAATTTTTGTCACCTATTTTTTTAGGATTAATAGCAAATTTGGCATTTAATATATTATTTGATGCTTCTTCAATCTTTCTATGTGTATAATCAGCTAAAGCATCAATAGTATAATTATCTAATGTTTTAGAATAAGCATAGAATCCATTATTTCCCTTTTTCAAACTTTTTACTACTTTACTATCAGCATAAGTAGAATCAAATTTTTCTAATATATCTATATTATCATTTGAATAACCTTGTAATAATAAATTCTTTCTCTTTAAATCATCATATGAAATATTCTTTTCTGCTACTATTTCATTATTTAATATTTTTTGTAAATAGAAACCACTTATATTTATATCTTTAAAATCAGGATGATTCTTAGCTAAATAAATATATATTGGTAATTGCATTTCAATTCCATATATAACATTATTTAAATTTAAATTAGGATTACCTGTCTTATAATCTATAATAGCAACAATATTTTTTTCTTCATTAAATTTTAATTTATCTATAATACCCATAAAAGTAACTTTAATATTTCCCTCTAAATTTACATATATTTTTTCTTCATATAATTCTTTATTTAGTGTTGAATAACTATTATGTTCATTTATAGTATCTATAATAAACTTTAATTCTTCTTTTAATTTTTTAATAAAGAATAATTCTTTAGCACTTAATTCTTTAGTAATATATCCATCAAAACATTTGTCATAGTCAAAATTATCAGTAAAAGCACATGATAAAACATAATGAAATAAATTACCTATAAATTGCATAAAAGTTTCTTCATAGTTACTTATTTTTAATATATTATTAATATAATATCTAAAAGCACATCTATTATAATTATCTAAACTTGAATATGATAATAATAATTTATTATCTAAAAATTTATTTAATGATTCTATAGATATTCCTTTAAAACTATTATCATATAATCTATAATTAATATTTTTATATTTATTTTTTAAATTATATAAATCATTACTAACTATTCCATATTTATTAAATAAATCTAACATCTTAGCTAGTTCTAATTTATTATATAAATCAGAATATATATAGTTAACTTTATTATTTTTAATTACTTCATAATTTAATATTTCATTAATACTAGAAATACTAAATGAATCAGTTAATGATTTTAATTTATAAGTTATAAATAAATTCTTTATATTTTTTATATTAAANNTTATATTTATATTATTAATTATAGATGTATTTAATCCTAATAAATTCTTTTCTTTATCAGATAAATAATCTTCATCTTTATAAATTATAGGCATAATTGTTTGGTTAAATCCAAATAGGAAAACAAAACAATCATCATCATACATTCTATATATGCTATCTTCATTAACAGCATTTTCTTTTAAAATTTTGTTAATATTAGTATTTTTTAAATCATTTATTATTAATTCTTTTACGTTTAAATAATCATCTATCCAAACATATTTATTACATATAGATACTATTTTATTATAAATATCTATATCATTATCCTTAATATCTTTTTCTAACAATTCAAGTGTTACATTAATATCAGAATTATAATATTCTATAAACTTTTTACATATAACTGTAGAATATAAACTATTATTATCATTTATATTAAAAGGAATATTATATATATTAAATATTCTTTTAATTATAAGTCTATATTCATCATTTAAATTAGTTAAATATATTTTATTTATATCTACACCATTATTTACTAATTCTATTATTTTATTAGCGCACCAAATAACTTCATCATCAATAAAATTAAATTCATAAATATTATGTTTATAATCATTACTATTTTTTATTATATTATTTAATGAATAAATATAA
>DIMA01000014.1 GCA_002425325.1 Caryophanales bacterium UBA5578
AACTTTAAAGAAAATGGGATTTAAGGACATAAAAAAAATGAGTTATGGATTCTCATTACACATGAATACAAAACATCCACACTTTCATATATATTTTATGGAAAAGTCTCCAAACTTCAAAAATTATAATAATGAATTACAGTACAGAAGAAAAGGAGAAATACCTAAAAACGTTATTAATTATTTAAAAAAGGAAACTATTCTTACTATAGAAAGAGAGTCTAAATTTAAACCATTATCTGTAGAAATAAATAATGAGATAGAGGAATTTAAACAATATTTCAAACCAGTAACTAAGAATTTTGTTCTTTATGATAAGGAAAATATTTTACTTGAAGATAAAATATTAAAATTAGGAAAACTATTAGATGAAAGAGATATTAGTTACAATGTTAAGATTAAATTTAATTCAATTAAAGATGAAGAAATACAACAACTTACCAAAGACATTAAGCAATATTTATTCAGTAATAATAAAAATATTATTATGAAAAAATCTGAGTTAGATGAAAAAATTGATAATATGAATATTTATTTAACTTCTGTAGTTAAAAGAAATAAATTAAAAAAATCAGATATTGATTTATCTTATACAAAAAATAAAGAAAAGTATTTAAATAACTATATAATGAACTCTATAGTAAATCACTCCAGATATTACTATAGAAAAAATAAAAATGGTATATTAATTAATTCTAACGATGTAATTCAATCCATTATACTAAATAATTATAAAAAGAATAGAAGTTATTCTAAAAGTGATATTCTTAGCAATTCTTTATCAAGTAATAATTATATTAATAAAAGTAAAGTTATGAGTGCAGTAAAAAATATTAATGATGAAATGGAACAAGCAGTAGAAGAATTTGATAAGTTATTTCAAATTGAAAAAGAGTATAAGTTAAATAATCAATTTTAGAAAAAAATGATATAATAAATAAAAAATAATTGATTTATATAATAGTAAAAATTATTTTACATAAATGGAGGTGTTTATTATTAACGAAAAAAAATATAAGAAACTTCTTAAATATTTAGATAGTATTTTTACACTAGAAAAAGTAGAAATTAATCCCAATGGATTGATGGGAGTCCATTATTATGGTTTGATATTTGATTACTATTTTAATGATTCTGTTATTTCAGTTGAATATTTAGATATAAAAGATTATTTTCAGTCAAAGTATAATCTTCAATATTGTGATACTAAGAGTTTGCAAGAGCAATATGGAGAAATATTGCCACAAAAGAGATGTATGGTTATAGAATCAGTTTATAATATTTTGTATTTAAGCCATTATAAATGTCAGGAAATAGATACATATTGTATTTTAAATAAAATAAAAAATTATCTTTCTAGAATTAATATAGATGTGGTAGAGCAAAAACATGTTGGAGTATGCATAAATGAAAACAGTAAGATAGGTGATGGATTTTATTGTGACGTTTTTAAAATTTCAGATGGTGTAGTAAAAAAGCAATTAAAAAAGATTCATATTTCAGAGGAGAATACTTGTAAGCGCTTTAAATATGAGTATGAAATGATGAAAAAATTAAAAGATTGCAGTAAAATAGTTAATGTTTATGATTATAATGATAGTGAAAAATCATACACAATGGAAGAGTGTAATGAATGTTTATATGATTATTTAAAGGATAAAGTCGATTTAGAACTAACAGAAAAACTTAAAATTATAGATGATATATTAGAAGCAATGAAGTATGCTCATGATAATAATGTAATACATAGAGATTTGCACTTAGGAAATATTATGCGTTTAAATAATGATTTTCTAGTTTGTGATTTTGGATTAGGTAAAGATAAAGATGTAGTTAAATCTTTAATATCATCAGCAACGCCAAAAAATAGTCATTTATTTTTGGATCCTATTGGATTACAAGATTTTACACAATTAGATGAATTAAGTGATATTTATTCAATTGGAAAAATAATTGATTATATAATGTGTAATGGTTTTAATTCTACAGAACATATATTTAGTTTTATTGTTTTAAAATGCACAAGTAGAGCAAAAAAAGATAGATATAAAAATATAAGTGAAATACAAGAAGCAATAAAAACACAGTTAAAAGGAGAAGAAAATTTATTAAAAAAAGAAGAAATTAATAAAAAGATTGAACTAGGTTTTTATGATTTGGATGTACAAGATTATATTATTCAATTAGTAAAAAAGAATAAACTTTGTAATTATATAGTCAATAAAAAAGCCAAAAATATATTTAAAATAATTCTTAAAATGGATATGGAAAAAAGATTTCAAATCGCGAAAGAAATAAACGATAATTATATATCTTCAACAGGATATTATGGTTGGGATAATTATTCATTATTTGGAATAATTGCTTACAATATTTATATAAATGAAAAAAATAATAATATTAAGCAAATATATTATGAAATAATAAAAAAATGCGCTACTTATAGATTTGAAATAAACGATTTATTAGATAAATTGATATAAAAATATATTATATATTAATCTAAAGCAAATTTTAATAGTTTGCTTTTTTTATTAGGTGAGTGTATAGAATTATGTTTTTATTATTAATAATATTAATAATTATTATTTCTATAATTATATTAGAGCCTTTATTATTAGGATATAAAATAAAAAATAATAATGAATATGGTAGTGCACGTTTTTCAAACTTTAAAGAAATAAAAAAATGGTTTTATTGTGAAAATATTAACAATATTAAAAGTGTAGGATTTCCCATATGGTTTAATAAAAAAAAGAACAAAGTATGGTTTGATAAGGAAACACCTCACTGGGTATACTTAGGTTCTACTGGTGCTGGTAAATCAGTAACTCAAGTTATTCCTTATTGCTCTTTTCTTTCATTTGCGGAAATAAAGAGAAGTGCATTTATAACTGATCCGAAAGGTGAAATATTTGAAGCTACATCGAAAATGTTTCAAGATAGAGGATATGAAGTTATTACGATAGATTTCCGTAATCCTGAAAAATCAAATAAATTAAATATATTAGAACCTATTATTAAAGAGTATGAAGAATATATTCATTACGAAAAAATAAAAGAAGTAAATATATCATTTAATAACATGGCAATATATCATTTAGCTGAAACAAATAGATTAATAACATCATTATCAGAAATGATTATGATTGATAAAAAAGAATCTAAAGATCCTTTTTGGAATAATAGTGCCAAACAGTTATTAGAGGGATTAATTGGCTTCTTTTTGGAAGAATATAAGTTAGGAAATATAGCTAGAGAACAAATAACAATGACATCCATTAAAAAATTTCAAAATAGCTCAATGAACGAAAATAATTTTTGTAAGTTTAAAGATTATTTAGAAACAAGAGAATATGGTACAAAATCTAAAGATTCCTTGATATCGATTATTACAGCAAGTGAAAATACTTATAAAAGTATTACAAGCGTATTTGGTTCTAAAATTAGTCTGTTTGATGATGTTAATGTGGCAAATGTTACAAGTACAAGTGATTTTGACTTTGGAATATTAGGCACTAAACCTACAGTTTTATATGTAATAGTACCAGATGAAGATAAAACATACTTTACACTAGTAACAGTTATAGTTGGATTATTATATAAAGAACTAGTTAAGATTGCTAATAGTAGGGAGGATAAAAAACTTCCAGTACAAA
>DIMA01000032.1:0-4105 GCA_002425325.1 Caryophanales bacterium UBA5578
TTATTACTAGGTATATATATATTATCTTATAATCAAACTACACCATTATTTAAGTATTATAATTATATATATTCTATTATTATTTCTATAATTGTTATTATTACTAATAATGATATTAATATATTAATTATAATGTTAATATTAATGAATATAGTTAGTAAATGTTTTGATTATATTGAACTTAAAAGAAGATAAATCTTCTTTTTTTTATAGTAATATGTTAAAATTATACTAGGTGATAATATGAAAAAGAAAGAAGTTGAAGATGTAACTAAACCTAATTTAAAAGTTATTAAATATATCTTTTTTATATTTTCAATTATATTAATTATTATATTATATTCAAGATATGTTGGTACTACAGGATTAATAATTAAAGAGATACAAGTAAAAGATAATAATATTAATGAATCATATTATGGTTATAAAATAGTACAAATAAGTGATATAAATTATAATAATACTATATTTAAAAAAGAACTAAATAATATTGTAAAAGAAGTAAATATGTATAAACCTAATATTGTAGTAATTACAGGAGATACATTTAATAAAGATGTAATATATAAAGACAGTGATTATCTAACACTTAATAAAATATTATCTGATATAAAAGCAGATTATAAATATATAATACTTGGTGATCAAGATAATGAAGACAATATTAATAGAATTATAGAAAAAACAGGTTTTAAATTATTAAACAATGATTATGATCTAATCTATAATAATGATTATCAACCTATATTAATAGCTGGTTTGAGATCTAAAAAATTTAAATATAATTATACTAAGTATATTGATCAAATAAATACCGCTATTGATACTAATAAAAGTATATATAATATATTATTAATTCATGAACCTAGCACTATAAATGATATTGATTATTCTAACTTTAATTTAGTATTAGCAGGTCATACAATTAATGGTCATATAAATATTCCAGGTATAAAAAATTTAATGTTATCAAAAAGTGATAAAAAATTTACTAAAGATTATTATAAATATAATGATACAAATATATATATATCTAATGGTGTAGGTACATCTGAAATAAAAGCTAGATTATTTAATAGACCATCTATTACTTTATACAGATTATTAAACAAATAAAAAAGAAACATTCGTTTCTTTTTTTATGCCATACAATCCATTCTTATTTTATCAGCTATAGTAACTAAAAATTCACTATTAGTTGGTTTTCCTTTTTCGGAATCAATGCTATTTCCAAATAATAACTCCATCAGATCCCAACTTCCCCTATTCCAACTTATCTCAATAGCATGTCTAATAGCTCTTTCTACTCTAGATACAGTTGTATCAAATTTAATACCTAGTTCAGGATATAATTCTTTTGTAATTCCACCTATATAGTTTGTATTTTCATATATCATTAATATAGCTTCTTTTATATATTGATATCCTTTTATATGAGATGGTATTCCTAGTTCATGTAATAATTTAGTTAACTCATTATTTAAATTATTTGCATGTAGATTTAGTGTTTTTTTAGTATAATTTTTATTTAATACACTTATAATTTTATCTTCTAAATCCTCCATAGCATATGGTTTAAGTAAATAATAAGTTACTCCAAATTCAGATACTTCTCTTATTATTTCTGTACTATTGTAACTACTTTCTACAACAACCTTTTTATCTATATTATCTTTTCTCATATTTTGTAAGAAATATATTCCATCTTTTTTAGGCATTATAAGGTCTAGTATAACCAAATCTATTTCATCATGATGTTCTTTTAATATCTCATATCCTTCTAGACCATCATGTGCTTCATATACAATTTCAATTTTATTATTTTTACTAAAATACTCCCTTGTTGCATTAATTAAATTTACATTATCATCTACCATTAATACTTTTATCATAATTAACCTCTCTATTCTACATTATTATAATACTTTTAAGATAAGGAAAATTTTAGCAGTTTTTGTCGAATAATTAAAAAAGAGACTATTTTTTATCAACAGTCTCTATAATCTTTTTAAATTTATCAGGTTTTAAACATGCTCCACCAATTAAGAATCCATCTATTGAATCAATATTATTTAATTCTTCTATATTAGTATCATTAATACTTCCACCATATAATACTTTTGGTTCTAATCCATACATATTATTAACTACTTGTTTAATGAAATTACTAATATCTGATATTTCTTCATTAGTTGGTATTTTACCAGTTCCTATGGCCCATATTGGTTCATATGCTACTATAACATATTTAATATCTTCTTTATCTAAATTTTTTAAATCTTCTATTAACTGTTTATTTAATTTATCTTTTGTATTGTTTTGTTCCTTTTCTTCTAAAGTTTCTCCAACACACAAAATTACATCCATACCACTTAATAAAGACTTCTTAACCTTATTATTTATTATCTCATCAGTTTCATGAAGATACATACGTCTTTCACTATGTCCGATGATTACTAAATCTACTCCCATACTTACAGCTTGTATAGCTGATATTTCACCTGTATAGGCTCCCATATCAAATTCTGATACATTCTGTATACCAGTATTATACCCTGAATCATTAAAATATGAAAGATATATACTTGGTGGACATACATAAAAATTTTTATCTGGTTCAATTTGCTTAATATATTCTTTAACTTCTTTCAAAGTTAAATTCATTTTCATATTACCTATAATTAACTTATTATTCTCCATGAAAACCTTTCTTAATTACATTCTTCATTTTATCTGTAAATGTCCTTTTAGGTCTATCTGAACCAGGTATGCCACCTAAAGCAATAGAATATACATCTAATACTTTTTCTGCATAATATTTTGATGAATGAGCTTCACCATTTATTCTAGCTTGAATACACATTTGATCATATATTTTCTTATCTTTCATTAATGTACATATATAATCAACATATTCATCATCATTTTCAAATAAATATCCATTTAAACCATTAACTACAACATCTTGGAATGCTTCATCTTGACAAGCAACTACTGGAATAGATGCTGCCATAGCTTCTAATAATGTTAATCCTTGTGTCTCACTATGTGATGCCGAAACAAATACATTAGCCATTTGATAATATTGATTTACTTCTTGCCATGGTACTTTACCAGTAAATATAACATTTTTCTCTATATTTAACTTTTTAACCATTTTTTTATAACTATCTATATCAGGTCCATCACCTATTATAATTAATTTAGCTTTACTATTTTTATCAATAATTTTTAAATGATTTTCAATTAAAAATGGGATATTTTTTTCTTCTGCTATTCTTCCGACAAATAAAATTACAAAATCATCTTTTTTAATACCAATTTCTTTTTTTATTCTATTTGTAATTGATTCATCATTATTTTCTTTATAAAATCTCTCTACTTCTATTCCAGTAGGAACTATATGAATATTTCTAGTATAATCATATTTATCTTTAAATAAATCATAAGTTTTTTTAGTTGGAACAATTAACTCAGTTACTGTTTTATCACAATAGAATTTTGTTAAATATTCTACTATTTTTTTACTTGATTTATCAAAGAATCCCTTAGTTATATAGTGTACATAATCTTCATACATTGTATGATATGTATGAACAATAGGAATATCTAATTGTTTAGCCATAATTCTAGCGAATGTACCTACACCAAATTCAGTATGAGAATGAATGATATCTAAATCCCATTCTTTTATTTTATTAACAGCTTTTAATGGATAAATTCCAGTTAATCTATAATCATATATACCTATTGGTATACCTGCTAATCTAATAATATGATCTTTTTCAATATATTCATAAGCCATTTCATCAGGATTAACAGTAACAATAAATACTTCATGTCCCATTTTCTTTAATGCTGTTTCAAGCATAGCAATACTTGTAGATACTCCATTTATATATGGAGGATAAGTATCAGTAAATATACCTATTCTCATTTATCCACCCTCTTAATATTTAAAGCGATAGCTCCAACTATCATTCCTAAATAGTATGTAACAAATCTCCATAATAACATAATAGCAGTTAATTTAGCATTACCTATACCAAAGTTACTATAGAAAGCCATAAATCCATATTCTAGTGTTAATCCTGATGAAATGGCT
>DIMA01000032.1:4157-30281 GCA_002425325.1 Caryophanales bacterium UBA5578
GTGAAATCTCCCATAGAATATAATAAGAATACTGGAATAGAATATAAGAATATAAGCGCTAACATGTTATAAACAACACCTAGGAAAAATCCCCATTTATCTTCTAATAATACTTCTGCACTCTTATGAAAACGATTTATATATTCATCCCATTCATTTAGCTTATTTTGTTTATTTTTTACAATATGTAATTTAGTTAAAATAGTTATTCCTAACTTAATAATTACACGATTTAATTTTTTACTAAACGATAATATAAACATAACAATTATTACTAAAGTATTCATTATAAATCCAATTAATACTAAGTGTTGTAACATATTATCTTTAGGAAAAATATGATTTATAAAATTATATGCAACAGCAAATATACCAAGTAATACTAACGCTATTTGATATACTATAAAATTTTGCATTATTATTCCAGTAGATGTAGTAGTTGATAAACCACCTTTTACTAAATAATATACTTGATATGGTTGTCCACCTGTTGAAAAAGGTGTAATTGCGTTAAAAAATTGTGTTCTAAGCATCAATTGTAATGAACTACTATATTTATTATCTTTATTAAACTTTTTAGTAAATCTATGAAGAGTTATACTTCTTAGTAACCAAAAGACTACAATAATTACAAAAGTAATTAATAAATATTTAACATCAATATTTACTATTTGATTTACTATTGAATTAAAGTCATCTTTTAATGAAAAATAAAGAACTAATATAGTAATTAAAATTAATATAAATATATTTATTTTATTCTTATTTTTATTATAAAATTTCTTCATTATTTATCACATATTACAGCTATACCAGGTAGCTCTTTCNNTATTAACAGCACAAAATACAAATATAAAAATAGGTGCACAAAATATGGTAATTTCTTTCCTTCTAAAAACTCAAGTGATGCTCCTCCACCTGTTGATATATGAGTAAATGAATCCTTGAATCCAAATTTAATAGCAGCTGCTGATGTATCTCCACCACCTATTATTACTTTAGCATCTAATGAAGCTAAAACTGAACATAGTCCTCTAGTACCTTCTGCAAATTTTTCATATTCAAAGGCTCCAACAGGTCCATTCCATATAATAGTTTTACTCATTTTTAAATATGACATAAATAATTCTATAGTTTTAAGACAAATATCTAATCCCATTTCATCATCATGTATATCACTAATTAATGCAGCTCTGATAAATGTATCATTTGATAATTCTTTTCCACAAATACAATCAACTGGTAATATTATTTTATTTGGATATTTAGCTAACATATCTTTACAGAAATCTAAACTCTCTTCATCAAATAATGATTTACCAATATCAAATCCTTGTGCTTTAAGGAATGTAAACATCATTCCTCCACCAACTAATATATAATCTGCTTTTTCAACGATATTTTCGATAACACCAATTTTATCACTTACCTTAGATCCACCTAAAATAACAGTAAATGGTCTTTCTGGATTATTAATAGCAGAATATAAATTATCTAATTCTTTTTCAATTAAGAAACCTACTCCATTATCTAAAATAGAAGCTATTCCTACATTAGATGCATGTGATCTATGAGATGTACCAAATGCATCATTAATATAAATATCTCCTAATGATGCCCAATAAGCACCTAATTCAGGATCATTAGAACTTTCTTTTTTACCATCTAAATCTTCATAACGAGTATTTTCCATTAATAAAACATCCCCATCATTTAGATTAGATATTTCATTTTCTAATAATTCTCCTCTTGTTTCATTAACAAAAATGACTTCTTTATCTAATAATTCACTTAAACGGAATGCTACAGGTTCTAATGTATTTTTTTCTTTATCTTCAATTGTCTTAATTCTTCCAAGATGAGACATTAAAATTACTTTAGCTCCATTGTCTATAGCATATTGTATAGTTGGAATACTTTCCATAATTCTATTATCATCTGTTATTACTCCATCTTTAATAGGAACATTAAAATCAACACGAATAATTACTTTTTTACTTCTCAAATCAAAATCTCTAATTGTCTTTTTCATAGTTTCCTCCAATTGTCCTATATTCATTTTACTATATTTTAAGACGTAATACAAACAAAAAAAAACTAGTTTAAACTAGTTTTACGCTCTTGATGCATATGAACCATCTTTTGTACTAACAACGATAGTTTCACCTTGTTCAATAAATAATGGTACTCTAACCATTAATCCAGTTTCTACAGTAGCATCTTTTTGAGCATTATTAGTAGTGTTTCCTTTTACTGCAGGTTCAGTAGCTGTAATAACTAATTCAACTTTATCAGGTAAAATAACACCTAAAACTTCACCTTCGTAAATAGATACAATAACTTCAATCCCGTCTTTTAAATAATATTTATCATTACCTAATTGAGCTTCAGTTAATTCTAATTGTTCATAAGTTTCATTATCCATGAAAGTATAAACTCCACCTGTTTCATATAGGTATTGCATATTTTTCTTTTCAATCATAGCTTTTTCTAATTTAACACCAGAGTTAAATCTTTTTTCAACAATTGATCCAGTACGTAAATTTTTTAATTTAGCTTGTACGAATGCAGCTCCCTTTCCAGGTTTAACATGTGAGAATTCTAATACAACATAAATGCTGTCTTCAAATAGAATTGTCATACCATTTTTAATATCATTAACGTTAAACATAAATATACTCCTTCCTATCAAAAAATAAGGTTTAACCTTATTTATATATTAAAACAAATTATTTTTGTTCTTTGTGTACTGTTGATTTTCTACATTTTGGACAAAATTTATCTAATTCTAAACGATCAGTAGTATTTCTTTTATTTTTTTCAGTACGGTAATTTTCTGATTTACAAACTGTACATTGAAGAGTAATTCTTTGTCTTGCTTCTCCTTTTTTTGCCATAATCTTTGCCCTCCTTTTTTTTTGCAAGTATATTATAACAAATTATTTATAAATTTCAAAGTATTTTTTAGAAATTTTTCTTGATATACGTTTATTTATCGTAGATATTTGATTGAATGATATATTTCCAGTACCTATATTAGGTGTTATAACCGTAAAAGTTACTTTTGGATTATCATATGGGGCATACGCTACTAAAGAAGTAGAAAGTGTCTCTTTATCTATTTTTCCATCATTATTAGTATCTATAAAACTTTCACTAGTACCTGTTTTACCTGCTGCTTTATATTTATTATCTATAAATCCATATCCTGTACCACTTTTAATTACTTCCTGTAATCCTTTTTTTATTCTACTAAAATATTTCTTATCTGCATTAATTTGATTTAACATAATTGGACTATTAGTATATATTAAACTTGTTAAACCATCTTTAGTAGGAGAATAAACTTCTTTTAATAAAAATGGTTTCATTCTCATTCCATCATTAGCAACTGTATTAATATATTGACTCATTTGTATAGGAGTATAATTATCATATTGTCCAATGGAATAATCAAGTAATAATCCAGCTTGTTTGCTAGTACCAGTATAACCTAATTGTTCATTTGGTAAATCGATACCTGTTTTAACTCCTAATCCAAATTGAGAAAATATATCTCTATATGTATCAAAAGCATTATCATTTAGTTTTAAAGGACCATTATATTTATATTTTCCTTTTCCTACTTTTATAGCCGTTTGAAATTGATATGTATTTGATGAATACTTTAAAGCTTGTACATCATTTATATTTCCATATCTTGTATATGAACATTTTAATGGAGTTGCTGCTATTTTAATACAAGCATCATTTCTATATTCTCCTATTTTCAAATTACCTGTCATATAACCAACCATATGTGATGCAGCTTTAACAGAAGATCCTGGTGTGATTGACTCACTAATTATTCCATTAGAATAATCATATATTTTCCATTTACCATCTTCTTTTTTTATTATTTTACCTACCATAGCAAGTATTTCACCTGTTTTTGGATTACTAACTATTACAAAAGCTCTATCAAAATATTTTGTATGCTTATCTTTTGTCTTAGCTTTAATTAATTCATCTATAACTATTTTTTCTATTTCTTTTTGTAATTTAATATCTATAGTTAAAACGATATCATTACCTCTACTACCTTCTTCTTTTAATATATATTCACCATTACTACCCAATATATATTTATTCTTAGTACCTTTTAATATACTCTCATATTGATATTCTAAATAACTAGTACCAACTCTATCATTTAAACTATAACCTAAAGCTAAATATGATTCTTTATTTTCATATGGAATACCATTGCTACTAGATGATACATTACCTAATATAGATCTCATAGTATCACCATAAACATAATGTCTATTCCAATCTAATTTATTAATAAATCCATTTAACTCTTCTTTATTGGCTGCTACTAAAGCATATTCTTCATCTGTTACATCTTCATCTTTTATTACTTTTTCTTGATAAGAATATCCTTTATTCATTAAATAATAAATATATGCTGCCTCTCTATCAATAGCTTTATATTCATTTAATTCTTCTTCAGTTACTCTATCTCTTTTTAATTTTTCGATATCATCTAAAGATAACTTTCTTTCCTCATATAAAGTCCATTCTTCTTCAGTTATCTTATTTCGAGCTGAAAGAGAATTATTTATAACCCAAAAATTTCTTAAATCATAGTCATTTAATTTTTTGTAATCTATTTCTAATAATTCAGCAGCATTATAAGCTAAAGTTACTTCATCTTTTTTTGTTATACCTATTTTTTTCTTATAATAAATAGTTTTTACTGCTTGATTATCTACTATAACATTACCATTTCTATCATATATTCTTCCTCTAGCAGGACTACTACCATCTATAACTACTTCATTAATTAATGATAATTTATATTTATACTTATTACCATCTATAATTTGAACATAAAATAAAGATATAATTAGAAAAATAAAAAAGATACTTAATATTATAGATAATATCTTATATCTTTTATTTACTATAGAAGATATATTAGTAGAATAATAATTTTTATAATGTTTATCATTATTTATTTTCTTTTTCATATATCCTCCTTATATTCATATATTGTAATATGAGAGAAAAAATTATAAAAATGTATATTGATAAATTAACAAAACAAGATATTGTTAATTATATAAATAAAAATAATTTAATAGTTAGTAATAATGAAATAGATTTATTATATAATTCTATAAAATATGATTATATTAATATATTAAATAATCCTATCAATTATTTAAATAATATTAAAAATAAACTATCTATTTCTACTTATAATAAATTATTAGAATTATATACTAAATATTATCATCTTCTATAGACTTTAATAAATTTTCATTAAAAGTCTTTTCTTTTATCATTTTTATTTCTTGTTTATATGGTGCATATTTTTTGCCGTCAATATCAACATAAGGTGTTTCTAATATCATAGGAATACCTTTTAATCTGTCATTATATATAACATTTATAAGATTATCAAACCCAATATGTCCTAATCCAAAGTTTTCATGTCTATCTTTATGAGAATCTTTTTCATTTTTACTATCATTTACATGAACTACTTTTAATCTATCTAGTCCTATTATATTATCAAATTCATCTAATATTTTGTCAAAATTTGTAATATCATAACCACTATCATTAATATGACATGTGTCTAAACATACTCCTAGTTTATTATTTAGTTTTACATTATCAATTATATATTTTAATTCTTCGAATTTCTTACCTAATTCACTACCTTTTCCAGCCATTGTTTCTAAACAAATAGTAATATTCATTTCTTCTTTTAATACTTTATTTAAAGCTTCTACGATATTATTTAAACCTACTTCTTCACCTAATCCTACATGACTGCCAGGATGTAAAACTAATTTATTAACACCTAATGATTGTACTCTATCTATTTCTTGTGTTAAAAATTCAACATTAAAATCCATATTTTTATCATTTGCTAAATTAATTATATATGGAGCATGAACTATAACATCATTTATATTAATATTTTCTTTTTCCATTAGATTATGTGCTAAAATAGTTAAATTAGCATCTATTTCTTTTCTATTTGTATTTTGTGGTGCACCTGTATAAAACATAAATGTATTAGCACCATAAGATAAACTTTCTATTACACTACCTAACATTTGTTTATCCTTATTAAAACCTACATGTGATCCTATTATTATACTCATACTTCACCTTCCGTTTTTTATTATAGCAAAAAGACTAGATATTATCTAGTCTTTATTAAGTGTGTGGAATACGCTCATACAAAATCCAATTCCAACAAATAAGATACCTATCCATAATAATGGATTATTATAATTATCGAAAATCCATGATTTAAATTCTTCAGACCACTTATTAATTGTATCAATTATCATATAATTCATATTATCACCTATACCTTTCTAATGCTCTTATGACCCTTCATTATTGTTTTAATTCCAACTGGATGTGGGAATGCAATATTTATAATTGATTTTTCTACACTAACTATGATTCCTTCACCAAACGCTGTATGAATTATCTTTTCACCAACTTTATAATCAACGTTAGTATCTAAATTACTCATAGGAGATGCTTTCTTTGTAGGTGCGAATAAATTATCTGGCATTTCCTTATCTATATATTCATCACTTATCTCTTTTATAAATCTACTTGTTGGATTAGTACTTTCTAAACCAAATAACATTCTTCTTTTAGCACCAACAAGCCATAATTTTTTTCTTGCTCTTGTAATAGCTACGTAACATAATCTTCTTTCTTCTTCTAATTCATCATCAGAAGTTTGACATCTACTATGTGGAAAAACACCTTCTTCCATACCTGCCACAAAAACATTATCAAATTCTAATCCTTTAGCAGAATGTATAGTCATTAATGTTACTACATTAGTATTATCTTTATACTCTTCTACATCAGATACTAAACTAATTTCTTCTAAGAATTCACTTAAAGAAATAATTCCATTTCTTTCTTCAAAATTTTTAGTAATAGATTTAAACTCTTCTAAGTTTTCTAATCTAGCTTCTGCTTCTAATGATTGTTCTGCTTCTAGTTCATTTCTAAGACCAGTAACGGTTAGTACTTCCTCTACTAATTCCGTTAAAGATAATGATTCACTTTTCTTTTGTAAGTCTAAAATCATTTCTTTAAACTTTAATTCTTTACCACTAACTATAGAATCAAACATACTAGAACCAGTAATATTAGCCGTTAATACTAATTGTTCTATACTTTTAGCTCCTATTCCTCTTTTAGGAGTATTAATAACTCTAGCTAAACTAACATCATCGTCATTATTATAAATTAATTTTAAATATGATATTAAGTCTTTTATTTCTTTACGATTATAGAAATAGAAACTTCCAATTACTTTATAAGGAATATTCTCTCTTAATAAAGCTTCTTCAATATTACGAGATTGAGCATTAGTTCTATATAAAACTACTATATCCTCATAATCAGTTCCATCAGCAACTAACTTATTTATTTCTCTTGTTATATATAAAGCCTCATCTTTTTCATCTAAACATTTACGATAGATAATTTTATCGCCTTCATCATTTTCAGTCCATAAGTTTTTATCTTTTCTTTGTTTATTATTCTTTATTACATCATTAGCAGCATTTAATATAGTTTTAGTACTTCTATAATTTTGTTCTAATAATATAATATTTGAACCTTTATAATCTTTTTCAAAGTTTAATATATTTCTATAATTAGATCCTCTAAATGCATATATAGATTGTGATTCATCACCAACTACACAAATATTTTTATTTTTAGCTGCTAACATTTTAGTTAACATATATTGAACTTCATTTGTATCTTGATATTCATCAATTAATATATATTTAAATCTTTCCTGATATTCTGTTAATATTTCTTTATGACTATTAAATAACTCTATAGGTTTTAATAATAAATCATCAAAATCTAATGAATTATTTGTCTCTAACTTACTTTGATATTTTCTATATACTTCAACCGTAATATTATCATAATCAGACATGGCAAATTTACTAAATTCATCAGGTGATACCATGTCATTTTTTAAACTACTAATTCTATTTCTAATAGCTTTAGGATTATAAATTTTGGGATCTAAATTCATATCTTTAATAATTCTTTTAACAATTAATAATGAATCATCACTATCTAGTATAGTAAATTCTTTTTTATATCCTAATAATGCATAATTATCTCTAATAACATTAAGTCCAAATGAATGGAATGTTGATATTTGTATTTTATATGCTATAGGACCTAACATGTTAACTACACGTTCTTTCATTTCTTTAGCTGCTTTATTAGTAAATGTAATAGCAAGTACATTACTTGGATCTATACCTAAATCATTAATTAAATAAGCAATGCGAGTAGTTAATACTCTAGTTTTACCTGATCCTGCTCCTGCTATAACTAAAAGAGGTCCCTCAGTTGTTGTAACAGCTATTTGTTGTTGTTCATTTAAATCTGTAATCATATTAAATCCTCCACATTATATATACTATTATACCATATATATAAAAAAAACTATGTTTTTTTAACATAGTTTTATACATTCTTTATATCCTTTTTTTGGAAAATAATAAATGTAGGAATAATAATTACTAATATATAAATTAAACATATTCCAATAGAGAAGAATACACTATCTCCATTTATTTTAGTTGTTCCACTTATTAAATAATTGCTAATATCCAAATGGTTAAAAACTAAATATTTTGTCCATTCAAATGATTGACTTATCATTGCTAAAATATTACCTACCATATTAACCGCAAATCCAGATATAATCGCAACTGCTGTATTACCAAATATTGTACTAATTGCGAAGGCCACTGTTGCCATAAATATAAAGAATGGTAAATTACCTAAGAATGTAATTAAATTATATTTAAAACAGTTCATAATAACTAATGAATCATTTACTGAATTATATTGTAATATTGGTTGATTAATTGTATCAAAACCTAACATTAATCCACCACATATTAATTCAATTAAGAAAATCATTAAATATGATAAGAAAATCATAATTAATACTGTTAAATATTTACTTAATAATATTTTCCATCTTGAATATGGTTTAACTAATAATAATTTAATTGTTCCTTTATTGTATTCTTGACTCATCATAGTACCTGAAATCATTAAAATCATTACTAAAATAATAATTTCAAATTCCATATAAAAGTTTTCCATTACAGCTGATAATGTTCCATAAGATGAATCATAATTATGACTTAACATATATTCATCTTTTAAATATGTCTTCTTTAATTCCACATAATCATTGTAATCTGATTTATTTAATTTTTCGATTTCATCTTTATCATAAGATAATAATAATTTTTTACTTTCATAATATCTATTTAAATTATTATTCTTACCTACATCTGCATATGAAATATTATTATCTATTCTAAATTGAATCTTTTCAACATCATAATATAGATATAAATATTCTTCACTATTTTTATCCATACCTTCAGTTGCTTCTTCAACAGATTTCTTTGTTACTTCTAATTCATACTTAGCAGCTTTCTTCCAATCATCTTGTTTTAATATTTCATAATATTTATTAAGAACTACTTCATTTTGAGAACATTGTTCCTCATTATATAGGCTTTTTTCATTACATGTATTTTTAATCTTTAATACAGAATCAAAACCTTCACTATCCTCAATAAATTTATATTTCCATTTATCTTTTTTATGTTCTCTCATAAGAATTAACTTATCATAATATGTTTTTTCTTCAATATATACAGCTATATCTGTATCTTTGTCCATTTTGTATTCTTTTAATTCTTTCTCTTTTTCTGAAATCATATAATCAAGATCAAATTCATCAAATAAAGTATCTAAAGAAGAATAAACAAAATTACAAAATACAGAAAATACTAATGTAATTATTGTTATTACAAAGAAACTTTTCTTTTTAATAATTTTAAATAATTCATTTAATATCAATTTATGCAATTTCATTACCTCCTGTCTTTTCAAAGAATGCATCTTCAAGACTTACTTGTAATTCATTTACTTGATAAACATTATAATCATTATCTAATAAATTTTTAATTACAGTAGGAACGTCATCTTTCTTTAACTTAATTTTAAAGAAATTATCGTTAATTATTTCTATTTTTTCATCCAATACCTTATATAAGTCTCTTACTTTATCTACTTCAAATATATAATAATTGTTAGATACTTGCTTCTTTAATTCACTAATATTACAATTAGTTAATATTTGACCATTTTGAATTATACATACTTTATTACAGAAAGAATCTAATTCTAATAGATTATGACTTGAAATCATAATACCCATTTTTTCTTCTTTAGCTAATTTTTGTAATAATAATCTTAATTCTTTTATTCCTTCAGGATCTAAACCGTTTGTTGGTTCATCTAATATTAATATATTTGGATTATGTAATATAGATGCAGCTATCCCTAATCTTTGTCTCATACCTAAAGAATATTTACTAACTTTATCATCAATTCTATTTTTAAGACCACTTATTTCAATAACTTCATTTATTCTCTCTTTTGTAATACCTTTATAAAGTTTAGCTATTAAGTTTAAATTTTGTCTTCCAGTTAAATACATATACATATCTGGGTTTTCTACAATAGCTCCTACTTTATAAATAGCTTTTTCAAAATCTTTCTTTATATCATAACCATTTATAGATACACTACCAGAGGTAATCTTTTGAAGACCTAAAATTAATTTAATTGTAGTTGTTTTACCTGCACCATTTGGTCCAATAAAACCTAAAATGTCACCTTCATTTAGTTCAAAAGATACATCTTTTAATACTTGTTTTTTACCAAATTTTTTACAAAGTTTTTTACACTCTAAAATTTTATTTTCCATACAATCACCTTTCTACTAAAACATTATAACACATATTTTTTTTAATGAATATACTATATATAGAAAGGAGTAAATATGAAAAAAATAATTTTTTTAATTATTATAATTACTTTTTTAATAATTTTCTCATTCCTATATCCTAAAAATAAAAATACAGAAAAAAATAATAAGTTAGAAAAAGTTAAAGTTGCTGAAGTAACACATAGTATCTTTTATACTCCATTATATGTAGCTCACTCATTAGGATATTTCAAAGAAAATGGTTTAGATGTTGAAATAATATTAACAAGTGGAGCTGATAAAGTAGCAAGTGCTGTTATGTCAAAAGATGTTCAAATTGGATTTTGTGGTAGTGAACAAACAGTATATATATACAATAGAGGTGCTAAAGACTATTTAGTTAATTTTGCTGGAATGACAAAAAAAGATGGAAGTTTCTTAGTATCAAGAGATAATAAAAAATTTGATATTAATGACTTAAATAATAAAGTAATTTTAGGAGGTAGAAATGGTGGTATGCCTGCTATGACGCTAAATTATACTTTATATAAAAAAGGTATTAAAGCAAATGTTGATACAAGTGTAGATTTTGCTAGTTTATCTGGAGCTTTTATTGGAGGAAATGGAGATTATGTTACCTTATTTGAACCTACTGCTCTTTCACTAGAAAAAGAAGGATATGGATACGTAGTAGAGTCAATTGGTAATTTAGGTGGCGAAGTACCTTATACATCTTTTAATGCTTTAAAAAGTTATATAGATAAAAATCCTGAAGTAATTAAAGGATTTTCAAAAGCTATAAATAAAGGTATTGAATATACTAAAAATACAGATAATAAAGAATTAGCAAAAATACTAATAGATTATTTTCCTGATTCTAGTTTAGAAGATATTGAAAAAGTAGTTAAAAGATATAAGGATATAGATTCATGGTATGATAACACATATATAACTGAAAATAGTTGGAATAATATGATTGATATTGTTAAATATAATGGATTCTTAGAAAAAGAAGTTAAATATAATACTTTAGTTAATAATGATTATAATGAATAATATACTAAGTATTAAAAATATTGGAAAAACTTATTATACTGATAGTAGTGAAATAGCTGCTATTGAAAATATATCCTTAGAAGTAAATAAAGGTGAATTTATAGGTATTGTAGGCCCTAGTGGATGTGGTAAATCTACATTATTATCTATATTAAATAAACAATTAGAACCAACTAAAGGATATATTAATTATAATGATAAAACTATTGGATATATGCTACAAGAAGATGCTTTATTTGATTGGTTAAATGTTTTAGATAATTGTTTATTAGGTTTAAAAATAAAAAATATATTAAATAAAGATAATAAAGAATATGTAATTAATTTATTAAATAAATATGGATTAAGTGAATTTATATACAGTTATCCTAATAATCTATCCGGTGGAATGAGACAAAGAGTTGTATGAATGTGATTAAGACACTTTTAATTACTTTTATTCAAAATTCCATTTTATTTGGATATTTCTTGTGTTTGTTTCTTTATCTATTTTTCCTATATAAATTTTATCTATAAATTCATCAACAATAACACGATTTAATTTATTAAGAGTTTTATATTTACTAAATAGCTTCTTATTATTTGATGTAGATTCTTGTTTTAAAGTATAAAAATTAATATCATTATTTATTTGTTTTATCTGGTCTTTATAAATATCTTCATTTTTATTATAATCATCCAGTAAATCTTTAAATTGGTCAGGATTAATTATTCCATTTACCTTATCTTCATAAAGACTTTTTAAGTAATTTTTATTTTTAGATAGTTTATTTTCAAGTTCTATTTTTTCTTTTTCTAGAGCTTTTATTTTATCAGCAAAACGAGATATATTTTTTTTGCTTTCTTCTTGCCTTAAAATTTCTTCATCATAGAACTTTTTAATTTTTTCATTAATAACATTTAAAACAATATCTTCTAAAGTATCATATCTCATAGATGATTTATTTATACAATCATCATAGCCATCACGATTATTAGAGCAAACTAAATATTCGTGCCTTGATGAGTTCTTTTTTCTTAAATAATGCTCACATTCTAAACAAAAAACTTTACCTGAAAAGATATGCACCATACCTGTTTTTTTGATTGGTTTAGTTCTTTCTTTCATTTCCATTTGGACTTTATTAAATGTTTCTTCATCAATAATAGCTTCGTGCATATTTTCTTTTCTAATCCATTTACTTTTATCATTATTTATAATTTTATGATTTTTATAACTAACTGTTGTTCTTTTCCCTTGTATTAAATGACCTAAATATAATTCGTTAGTTAATATTGTTTTAATAGCATTTGTAGACCATTTTATTTGTTCTCTAGGTCTATTACTAATAACATTTAATTTAATCCCTTTTTGATATTTGTAAAGTGATGGGCAAGGTATATTCTTACTATTTAAATGTTTTGCTATACCTGTAAATCCTAAACCACCTAAATATAAATCAAAGATATCCTTTATAACTTCACTAGCTACAGGGTCAATAACTAATTTGTTATTATCTTCTTTAGATACTTCATAGCCATAAGAAGCAAAAGGAGAGATAAATTCGCCTTGTTTCATTTTTGAATGAAAAGCACTTCTTATATTATTTGAAACATCTTCTAAATACCATTCATTTACTAAGCCATTTATTTGTCTAGATTTCTTATTTCCTGGATTAGATGTATCAGCATTATCTGATAAACTTATAAATCTAACATTCCATTCTATAAACTTGTTATGTAGGTATTTTTCAATAATTTCCATATCTCTTGAAAATCTTGATTGACTTTTACATAAAACAATATCTATTTTTCCAAGTTCACAATCTCTTATTAATCTTTCGAATTCAGGTCTATAAGTTCCAGCTCCTGATAAATCTTCATCACAATATTCATCTACTAATATATAATTTGGATGCTTTGCTATTTCATCTAATAATAAATGTTTTTGATTTTTAATACTTTCGCTATCATCTAGCTTATTTTGTTTGTCTCTATCTTCATCAGATAAACGATAATAATTACCAACTCTTAATAGTTTACTTTCACACTCCATTTCATTCATAACTATTACCTCCATTCATAAGGCAATAATTATTAGTTAAGTTAAACTTATAACCGATATAATTATAGCATTCATCCACTATTATTTAAACTCATTTCCATAAACATTATAAAATTAAATAATTTTTTATTAATAATATTCTTTAATTCTTCATCGGTTAGAGTTGGTTCTATTAAATCAATAACATTATATTTCATAGTAAAGTCCTCCTTATCAAAAGATATGCTTCATTTTTACTTATATGAGATATCTCTTGTTATTTAGTATTTTTGATATTGTTATAATTTCTATAATTAATGATATTAATTGTCTTACCATCATAATTAGAAATGCGAATCGTTTTTTCATAAGTTAAAATAGAATTATCTACTTTTTCCATAGCTTCTTTTTCAGTTGTTTTATAAATAGTAGGTTTCAAGATGTTTTTTGAGCATCTATAAATACGGAAATTTTTAGGTATAAGGGCTAGTCTTTTCCCCTTGATTACAGCTTTGGTAATTTTTTTATCTTTCTTTTGTAAATCTTCCGTTAAATCTAAATCAGTCAAATATGCCGTAAGATATAAACCAATATTTGAAACACCTTTTAAAGATTTAGTTTTTGTATAACCTAAACCCCATATTTTAGCTAATTCATCATTTTTAATAAATGGCGCTTTCGTTTTAAAGATATATAAATTGTGTTGGTGAAAACTTCCACGAGCTTGACATTCAGTAGCCGAAATATATTCAAAGTCATAAGGTAATTTTTTATTTTTTAAATAAGTTTTTAATCTTTGATGGAATTTTCTCACATCTTGATAGAGTTGTTTAGAATCAATCATATTTTCTTTATAGGTTAAAGTAATAAATAAAACCTTTTTATAATTAGTTATATTGGTATTAATAATATCTCTTAAGTTTCTCATCGTTCTTTTAATTGAAGATTTATTATCTTTTCTAGATTTTGCCTTATGCTCATATTTTTTAACTTCACCCGTACGGACATCGTAGTAGTTATTTCTATCTATTTTTCTAATCACACCACCAGTATTATTAATCATATATTTAACCTCGGTTTGATTTCCTGTTTCTTTTACGACAACTTGGCTATCAGCATTTAAACATATCTTAGGGTTATCTTTTAATCGCTCTATCTTCATAAATAATATTAAATGTTTTTGTGTTATAAGATATCAAGTCAAAGCCACCTACGGTGGCGGTGGATCGCACTTGCTTACAGCCGTGCGACCTCACCAACTTATTTATCTTTTCCCATATTATTACTAATAACACTAGATATTATTTGTTCTTCTTGTTCGCTATATTTTACAACCCTAACTCTTGTTAATTCTGGTTTACCATCTTCCCAAAAATAAGCTTCACCTTGTTTATTAATTTCCTTCATTTGAGATTTATAATCTTTAAATAGCATTTCTACTTGGCTACTACTCATTTGCGAAAAACCTGCTATACTTTTGAAGTTCAATCTAGCCCCTTGAAATAGGTCAGAATATCCACCTTGGTCAATTACAATAACTTTAATTTTTTTGCTAGCTCCCATTCTTAATAAACTAGCAACATTATCTTTTACTTCATTTGCTTTATCTTTCTTTAAGGATGCAAGTAAAGTGCTGTATTCATCTATTAGTAAAATAATAGTGCTATAGTTTGAATTATCTTCACCACTTTTAGCTCTTTCATTCATAATTTCATAGACTTTATTTATACCATTGACAGCATCGAGATAACCATAATAATTAGATTTATTTTTAAACTCTAGAAAGTCCTCATTTTTATAATCAGATATAAAAATCTCAACTTCTTCATTTTCATTTAATTCTAGATTCATAGATACCTTTGCGATTCTACCTTTTGCATAAAAAGTTTTACCACTTCTAGTACCCCCAACAACTAATTCGTGTATAAAGTTATCCATAAATTTATCTTCTGTTGATAATCTAAATTCTTTTAATTTATCATATATTTTTGGTACACAATAGATATCTATATATTTACTTTTACCAGGTATTTCCCTCATACCATATATGTTTATATCATAAGCTCTTTCTAGCTCATCATTAAATTCTTCAAACTTTGACTTAAGTATATTTTTACTTATATACCTATAAATAAGACCATTTTCTTTATCAGGGTCATTATATATTGCTTTTAATTTTGGTATTTCACCATTTTTATTTTTTAATCCTATATCCAACATAATTTTTTCCTCCTTCTTTGAATTAATTGGATTTTTTAATTTAACAATTAAAGCAATCAATATTGCTGTTAGTGAAACAGCTATACCTATGTTATACACATAATAAGAGATTGATTTAATTTGTATATTTGCTAACTTATAAAGATATTCTTTTAAGTGCCATATTAATTGAGCCAACACTATGTATAGCTCTACAATAATTATTTTAAATACATTAATATTATTTAATATTTTTTTAATCATATTATCATTCTCCTTAATACCTCCGTAGAGGCTGGAGAGAAATAATCTCTCCTAATTTTTTAATTCTACGATGCCTGTAGCCGTAGCAGTAAAGTTTAATTGATTATTCATTAAATATGGTTTTATAACTAAACCTGTAAGTGATACATATACAACATCTTTACCATCTAAACTAATTAATTGTTTACCAGGAATTTTAACATTGATATGAAGCATCTTACGGTCTATGCAAACGATGTCATAGCTATATATTGTTTCATCAGTTCTTGCGCCATCTTTGTAGACGGCTTTTTCTACAACATCTACACATATTAGATTTTCACCAATTGTAGCTTTAGCATCAATTACTAAATCTCTTATGTTCATAGCTTTTCCTCCTTTAGTTATTTTTTATGTGATAATTACGGCCGTTTCAAAATCACAAGTTCAGTATATACTATTTAATTTATTTTGACCCGGTCGAAAACTGTCCGATTAAATACAACAAAAAAAGCACATTCATTTTATTGAATGCACTTTACTTTTATGAACCAATACTTTCCATATAATCATCATAATCAAATATTCTTTCACGATAAAGTTCATTATTAGAGTTGACAAACTCCATAAATTTTTTATCCTCAAGATTATCAATAGGATTTAAATACATTCCTGATTTTGAGATTAATATAAAACTATTAACTAAATCCAAACCAAGAGCAATACAAATTCTTTTTAACATTTCTTTGTTCTTTAATGGGCTTTTAATTTCATCATGCCTATAACGATATAAAATTCTATCATCAATATCACTATAATCTACTAAATCTTTTAAAAGCCAATTATTTCCCTTTAAAAACTCATCGATTAATTTGATTTTTGATAATTGATATTGTGGTTCTGCGGATATTTGTCCTATCAATAGGATTCCCTCATAATATCCATTGCCCGTAATCATGGATGCTCGGGCTTTTTCATCTATACGAATTTTTGGTGTAGTCTCTATATAACATAACTAGCACCACCTTTCGTTTTATTTGCAAATATTCCATTTGCATTGATTATTCTATACTTATTTCTCTATTATGTCAATTAGTTTATAATACGCTTCATCAAAAAAAGCATCATTTTTAATGACACTTTCTAATTATTTTTCCCCATATTAAATAAATTTCTTTCTCTACACATCTGTAATAATTTTCTATCACGCTCTGCAAGTTTACCATATATATCATCTTCAAAAACAATACCTCTATCTCTAAATGCAGAATACATATCCTTTATATCCCCATGACTATATTCCCAAATAAATTTTCCACAATATATACTTCTTTCTTCATTATAAATCCCATATCCATCACTATCACAAACAGTTAAAAGCATAGGTTTACGATTTCTAGAAGTTTTTCTAATTACATCACTACGACCTGCAACATTACCAAGATATTCTATTACACATATACCACCAAAACTTGTATCATTAGTTTTTATATATTCTTCTAACTCTGCTTCTGTATCAAAATATGCACTTTTAAATGCTCCTGAAAAACCATATAATACCATTTGAGGAGTTTGAATCTCAGTTAATGGATTTTTATTAACTGGCTCCCCATCACACATTCTTTTCATAATTGATGCTGTATGCTCCATCAGTTCATCATCTTTTAGTGCCTTTGATAATGCCACTGCCATTGGAGAAATTTCACCCTCAGCTCTATCTTTTTCTTTTTTTAGAAAATATTCTATCTTTTCTTCATTTGTCATTTTTGCATATTCTTCTTTACTAATTATTTCAGACATATTATTACCTCCCTTGACTAATATTATTATATCATAATCTTTAATGATTTTAACAACTTATTTGATTATAAGCTTAACTACTAATAATTAACACCTTGTGTCCTTACAACATTCAAAGAGTTGTATGAATATAGTATAGACACAAGGTAATAATTAAGTAAGAAACTTATAACGAAAACATAGAAAGTTAAGAGGTAAAAAATATGTTATTAGATAGTAATACAAATAAAGTAATTGATTTAGTTAATACGTTTGATGATTTAAAGAATATTGATAAGATTAGACTTGCAATATACTTATTAGAAAATAAAAATTTTGAGATTAATTTTAATATTAAGGATATGATTATTCTATTAAAAGAAGTATTAAATAAGTTAAATCCAAGTTATAGTAAAACTATTGTTAATTTTGCTAAATATAAGCACTTATTATTTTTATCAGCCAACTATTTAGAATTAAACGATGAAGAAAAAAAGAAGTTTTCTATTGAAATGTTATTTAATATATATGAAACTGATTTTAAAGACAAAACCATAAATAAAGAGATTAATAATCACTTATATGTGTATGATTATTGTTATTCACTAATGAATAAATAGACAAAGTAAAATCCTAGTAGTCATAAAGATTACTAGGATTCAGAGTGTTGACAAACTGCCTATTTTGAAAAATTTAACTTTTTAACAAATTCAAAGTGGGCAAAAGAGTCTAAATAAGAGTAAATATTAGGTACTAAATTCCTAAATTTGCTCTTTTTTTATGCTTTTGTGGAAGAAATATAAAAGGCTGTGACAAAGCCGATTTGAAAAATCGACTTTGTCAACAGCCTGAATCCTAGTAGTCATAAAGATTACTAGGATTTTTTTGTGTTAAAATTTCCATTCACATAGAGTTATTATATGATTTAACTAAATCATTATAAAAATAGAAGACAGATAGTTTTAAATATCGTCATATAGACTTATATTATTATGTATCTTTCTTATATAAAAAATTGTGCTAAAGATGACCTTTAATTAATTATAAACTATTCATTTGCCATATAATTGAATAATTGTCTTTTTAACTTTGAATAATCCTCTGCATAATTATCACATGAATTATACCCTGAAGAATCACAATTCATCTCAACATAATCATATTCCATAATCTTTTGAACTGTCAAACTTCCTTGAATATAATTAGTTAAAATATTAGCTTCTAATGTTGATATATTAAAATATCCATATCTAATACTACTAAAAATATATGCCCCTTCTTGATTAGCATTTTCTGCCTTTTTTAAAAAAACAATATATTCGTTTTTAGGATTTAGTGGGGTCATCCCACCATAATAATTGATATAATCTCCAGACCAATAGGAAATTAAATCATAGATTTTTACTTCATTACCAACATATATATTTTTATCTTCTCCTTTTATTATTTCCAAAATTTTAGCATTATTTATTATACCATTTCCATAAAAAGTTGGATTATCTACTATCTTAATTTTTAAAACATATTCCGACTTATCAATTAGCTCTTCAATATTATTTATTTTTTTATCATCAATAAATATCTCTTTATTTTGCTTAAAATCGTTATATACATATTCTATAGGAGTAGAAAAATATTTAACATTAGAAACAAAATTATTATAATTAATATGACTTATTAGGGATCTACCAATGATAATTGAGCCTCCAAATAAAAACACAATAAATATACAAATATAAATCAAGACTTTTTTCATTTATTATCCCTCTTTTTTATCCTTTAATTTTCCATTAGAAATATAAAAAATTTTATCGCATAAGAGTTTTAGATCTTCCATATTATGACTTGCCAATAAAACCATTTTTTTCTGTTTTTTCAATTCTAATACTATATTATGTAAATTCTGAATTGATTTCTCATCAAGACCATTTGTTGGCTCATCTAAAATTATTATTTGCTGATTTTCCATTATTGCCTGGGCTATTCTTAGTTTTTGTTTCATTCCTAATGAATACTCTCTATATTTCTTATTTCTATTTTCATATAAATCAACTTTTTTTAATATATCGTCTATATGTTGATTATTACTTTTATTGTTAATACGATATAATATATCCAAATTATCGAATCCAGACAAATATGGATAAAAATTGGGCATTTCTATTAATACTCCAAAATTACTTAAATCATATTTGTTTTTAATAATTGACTCCCCATCAATTAACACATCTCCAGTTGTTGGAAATATTAATGTAGATATAGCACGAAATAACATTGTTTTTCCAGAACCATTTCTTCCATAAAAACCATAGACATTACCATTGAGCAATTCTAAATTTATATTATCTAGAATAACTTTTTCCTTTATTTTCTTCGTATAATTTTTAACAGTCAATTTCATTTTTTGCACCTCCTAGATCTTTTTTTTCATATATAGATTTTATTAATAAAACCAAAATGAATACCATTATAATATCAATAATATTAATATTGTAATCACAATATAAATTAACAAAAGGAAAAAATGGCACCCTAAATGAATTAATCAATATAATTATTATTGAAATAATTATAACATATGAATATATAAAATTGTTAATCAATAACGAAATAATTAAAATGCTAATAGACAAAAGATAAATTTCCAATGCATATTTTATAATAATTATGCATAACATTTCATTTATTTCAATATTAAATTTAAAATAAATTGCAAATATCAACCATTGCATTATAGTCGTAAATAGCGCAAATAGTATACTACTCCATAAATTATCCTTCAGGAGTTCTAATAAATATCTATATCGATTTTTAAATCTAACATCAAAGTTTATTAATTTATAATATAGTGTACTTGTAAGGATAAAAGAACTTGCAACTATCGGAATAAGCCATACAAAATTTATATAATTATTTTTAGAATAATAAACTACTATATTAAATGGTATAAGAGAATAATCATCAATAATCTCCGTTATATAAGGCATTTTCAATATACATGTAATTACTAATATAAATATATATATCATTAATTGTTTTTTATTATATCTCCTCATCATTTTTTAGTATATAATCCTTCCTTTTAATTTTCAAATTTAATAATGTAAATAAACTTAAATCTAAAATAATAATAACAATAAAATAAGCTATATTATTTTTATACATATAAAAAAGTTTATATATTGCACCTAAATCAAAAAATTTATTATTAAAGAAGAAAAAGTTAAAATGCTCCAAAATAAAATCAAAACTAACATATATAAAAACTAAAACAATTGATGATATATAATGAGTTTTAATAAAAATATCAAATGTTTTAACCATTAAAGAAAATGTTATATATATTAGAATAATATTAACATTTATGATTGCTATATCAATTATATATTTTATTGATATTGGCAAAGAAATAAGCAAGACAGCAAAGTTGAAAATTGAAAAAATTATTATACTAAGTATAATTTCAGTTTTCATACTCTCCTTTAAAAATTTTTGTTTATTTTTATATCTTGATATAATGCAAGAATTATTTAATGTCTTATACACAATATACTCAATAGCGATTGAAATAATTATTAAAAAATATCTTATAGATATATTTCCCATGTTTCCTATATATGATTCTAAAAAATTATTCTTTGCACTATTTCCTAAAAAAAAGCCTATTACAATACTTACTAAAACAATAGAATATAATTGTTTACTCTTAATTATATATCTCACAGTAAATCCCTCTTTTTACAACCAAGTATTAATAAAATTATACTAGTCATTAATAAAACACAATATAGAATTAAAGCATTTTCAATTCTAAATGCTGATAAAGGCTGCAATTGACCAACTATAGAATATGTATTTAAATTAAATGATGGCAAAATAAATTCTGCTAATATCAAAACTAGAAAAGGAAACACATAAATCATTATTTTTTGTTTTACAAAAAATGATACTGAATAAGATAATACAGATAATAAACTCAATAAGAAAGATACATGAGCAGTTATACATATTAAAAATAAATGTAAATTAGATAGTCGTAATGAATCTAAAAATAAAAACTTTTTACTTATCATATAAAATGCTGGGCTTTGAAAATGAGTAAGAGCATTTCCACTTCCATATATACAATATAAAGAAAAATAATTTAATAAAAATGCTAAAAAATTTATTAAAAATACAGTCATTAAAATTATTATAAATCTTGAAAATATTAACTTTTTTTGATTTAATCTAGTATATAAAAGATTATTTATTCTTTGCTTTTTTTCAAAAAAATTTATATCAGACAAAATTGTTGAACAAACGATAGGAAACACTATTATAATTATCATATTCAAATTAACAGAGGCATTGTACAAAATATATAAATATTCTGATTTATACCATGTTTCATATAATATATTTGGATCGCTGTTATAATGTATAACTAAAAACACATGAATCAAATTGATTAATAGAATACCAATTATAGAAAAATAAAATTCTTTTTTTGAAATCAGACATTTCAAACTATATACAAATTCTTTCATGAATTCACCTACAACTTTCTAGTAAATTAAACAAACACCAATTAAAATTGGTGTTTGCTTTATTACTTTAAATTAATGATAGTCTACTACACCACTAACTCCACCTGTATTTAGTGACCAGTTATGATTGCGTGCTCTCATACCCATTTTTTGTCCATTACCATATGTATAACCGTAAGGAGCAGTAACTTCATTTTCTTCACCAGATTCAAAGTCAGCTCTATAAATAACACCACCAGTTTTTCCCCAAGTATCACCACTGCTTGAAAGTGCACCTGCATAGAATGTTACAGCCTCAATACCAGTAAATCCTTCAAGATATACATTTGCATGGTTAGAACTTGCACCTGTAATATACCCATTACCCATGCTATCAGTTGTATAAGCATATCCTTGTGTACGAGGTATGCTTAAATAAAAACCAGATTGTCCTGCAAATACTGCTACAGTTGACATCATCCCGATCACTGCAATGATTCCAAAAACAAATGATTTATTTTTCTTTTTTTTCATTATTTCACCTCCTCCCTTTTGCAAGAGGAGAAATGTAGCATCAATTAATGAATGATAATATAGCTTGAAATATAAACAGTATTATCACTCAAATTTTGATGTTAATACTGCTCACATCTTGTCAAAGTAAATATATCATATTTTGTCAAATTAATCAATTGTTTTAAAAAAAATTGTTAAAAATCAGATTAAAATTTATTAATATATGTAATCAAGGTTTAAAGAGATAAACTCAAGTTTAAATACCTATGACAGCATGACAGCAATTTTTAGGAGGGATACTCCTAATTTTTCCTGTCATTCCTGTCATCATTTTTTGTATTTAAATGTTTTTTCAGCAAGTCTTTTAGTATCTCTATTTGCACTATTTATTGCTAAATAATTACATAATATTGATATTGTAAATAAAATATATACTATAACCACTATATAAATATTTGTTTTTATACTATGTTGAAATGCCTCGAATCCCATTACTATTAAATATATAACTCCTGACAATATAATTGTTCCTGTTGTTAATCCATCATAAGAATATCTTATTGCTTTTGATTTGTGTTTATCAATATTCCATTCATCAACTTTTATCCATTTATATGAATAATATATTTCATATACAAGCATAGCTGATACCATAATCCAATACCAAGCATAATAAGTATTTTCTTTTAATGTTATACTCAAAATCATAAATGTAAGTAATACTAAATTGATTATAATTTTAATAATATCAAATTTCTTTTTAGTTTTTCTTTGCATTTTCAATATTCTCCTTTCTTCTAGCACTGTTTAATACATTAACTATTTCCTTAGCAGTTCTTATTTGATATTCAGTATCTTCAATAGTTTGTTCTACTTGTTCTCTTTGATCCTCATTATAATCTTTTGTTTTTAAATCTTCCTTAAATTGTTCTACTAATTCTTCCCAGTTTTTAATTACTGATGATGTATTTAAAATAGCGTCAACAATTTGGTCTCCTTTTAATCCTGAATAATAATTAATTAAAAATGGGTTTAAAGGGGTTACTTGAAACCCTAACCCTGCTGCATACATTAAATCATTGTAGTTTATTCCTATATGTGTACTAATCTTTCTTAATGTTTTAGGATTTGGTATTTCTCTTTCTCCTGATTCAATCCTAGCAAGTTCAGTATCACTAATTTTAGCAATTCTAGCAAGTTCTCTTTTAGATAAGTTTTTCTCTTCTCTTGCTCGAGCTATCATTTGTCCAACAGTTTCATTATTGTCTTTCATACGAATAAAACTCCTTTCGCAATATAAATATAACACATTTTAATTCTTTTTGCAACTTTTTAGTTATTTTTTAATAAAAATTGCGACTTTTTTATTGACAAATAATTTTTATTAGTTTATCATTAACTTAAAGGTTGCAATTTCAATGTTTTTGCAACCTTAATAGTTCTTTGACAATTGAATAGAGTTGGACATCACCGATATTCTGCCGACTCGTTAAACAAATGCAAGGTAAATATCTCTATTGGCACGAGAGTTGTAGATTAACTAAAATCTTCGTTACATATATGGCTAACTACTATATATACATCCTTAAAGGGAGTTGTTGGTAACACTAAAACCATCAAAATAAAGAAAGAGAGGTATTAAATGAATGCAAAAGAAACACTTAAGTTAGTATCAAAAACATGGTGTAATATTAATGATTTAATGAAATTAACAGGATTAAGTAGAAGTTCAGCATTAAAAATCAGAAATAATATTAAGCAAGAATTAAATTATGAAATTCATACAAGGGATTTACCTATGAATATTGTCGTTGATTATTTAAAAATTGATGTAGATTATTTAAAAAGTATAACAATTAGAGAGGAGAATCCTAATGAAAACAATAAGTGAAATGAGAAAAAATTCTATAAAAAAAGATTTCATAGTTGATAATCTTATGAAATCTAATGGATTATATTGTCTTGTTGCTAGACCAAAGGTTGGCAAGTCATTGTTGGCACTTCAACTTGCTAACTCCATAGCAACAGGAACAAACTTTTTAGGATTTAGAACAAGTCCATCTCCTGTTTTATATATTAGCACAGAAATGAATTTTTCACAAATATTAGATAGAATCGATAAAATGAAATTAGAATTTACAGATGATAATTTTAGATTAAAAGAACAGGAAATAAATGAAAGAAAATTAAATTTAATGGATTTACAACTAGAATTTCAAGAGTTTGCTAGTGATTTAAATGGGAAATTTGTAATTATAGATATGTTTAGTGGAATTGATATGAATAATGGCTATGACTTAAATAATTATCAAGATATGGGACAATATGTTATTCCTAAATTTAGAGAATTATGTAAAAAATATAACTTCACTATTTTATTAATTCATCACTTAAATAAGAATAATAAATCGCTTGGATCCACTGCAATAGATGGCTCTGTTGATGGGATTTTCACTTTAAAATTAGATCAAAATCTTAAAAATAAAATTCTATTTACTTATGAAAGCAGAGATTTTGAAAGTATAGATTTAGTTTTAAAAAGAAATGAAAATTTAATTTTTGAGAAATCAGAAACTGATAGCAATGACTTAAATCCTAATCTATTAATTTTTCTAAATTATGCTATAAAACAAAAAGAATTTTCATTCACAATATCTGATATAACTAGCAAATTAAATTTACAAATAGTACCATCAGTATTTGGAAAATTATTAAAAAGTAATTTAGATAATTTAGAAAAAGAAGGTCTTCATATTGAAGCTAAAAGAACAGGAACTGAAAGAATATATGTTGCAAAATATGAAGAACCTACTTATGAAAATGAATAATTTTCATAAGTATTTTTGTAACTTTTTTCTAAAAAGTTATAGGTAAAAAATGAACGAGGCACGTTTTGTCAGCTCTGCTGATGAAACTTGCTAACATAAATC
>DIMA01000008.1 GCA_002425325.1 Caryophanales bacterium UBA5578
TGGTGAAAGTGCTAAATACTTCACTATCAGTTTTAGTTTCTGACAATTTAACAATGATTTGAACTTTTTCCATATCATTTGTTACTGCTGGCCATACTCCAAATGTATTTTCAGCATCTTCTTTATTTTGAGCTTCAGTAAATGTTCCTTCAAAATACTTAGTAGTATTTCCACCTTTAGTATAATATACTTGAACATTTGCATTTTCGTAAGCTGCTTTATCCATATTAACTGGAGCAGTTACTAATACTCCAACACGATTAGCTGCTGCTTTATTAGCATCTCCATCATAATAAGTTACTTCACCATTAGCAAATGTAATAGTATTATCTTTAATTGTTGGTTCAACACTAAATCCATCTAAATATTCAATTGTTGAAGAAGCAGGTTGTAATGTAATATTTTCTCCAAATANNTTCTTGAATCTGACCATTCAACAATTATTTCAGCTTTTTCTAAATCAGCTGTAACTGCTGGCCATACTCCAAATACATTTTCTGCATCTTCTGCATTTTGTGCTTCAACAAATGTACCTTCGAAATATTTAGCGCTTTCACCATCTCTTGTATAGTTAACTGTAACTTTAGCTGCTTGATAATCAGCTTTTGCCATATTAGTTGGAGCTTTAATAATAACTCCTACTCTATTAGCACTGTTTGATTCATAATATGTTACTATACCATTAGCGAATGTAATTGTATTATCTACTACTGTAGGAGCTACACTAAATCCACCAATGTATTCGATACTTGATTGGGCTGGTTGTAAACTTGCACTTTCATCAATTACCATTGTAAATGTATCACTTAAGTATTTTGACCATTTAACTTCAATTTCAACTTTTTCGAAATCATTAGTTACTGCTGGCCATACTCCAAATACATTTTCTGCATCTTCTGCATTTTTAGCATCTTTAAATGTTCCACTATAATATAAAGTACGAACACCAGCCTTAGTATAATACACTTTAACTTCAGCTGCTTCATAAGTTGCTTTATCTAATGCAGATGGAGCTGTAATAATTACACCAACTCTGTTAGCTGCTGGTTTAACAGCATCACCCTCATAGTATTTAATTTCACCATCAGCAAATGTTACTGTATTATCTTTGATTGTCGGTTCTACACTAAATCCATCAACATAAGATATTTTTCCTCTTAAGTTTTCATTTGGATTCATTTTCGCAACTAATGTAATATTAGATGTAGGTGTTTCTTCAAATGTAAATTTAACATCATTTAAATACCAACCATCAAATTCATAATTTTCAACACTTGGATCTTCAGGTTTTACTAAAGTTTCATTTGGAATAAATTTACTTGATGTTTCATCATCAAATACTTTATATGTAACAGTATAAATTTGATTTGGTAAAGCTGTTACATAATAATTTGTAACATTTCCAATTTGCTCTTCTGCTACATCTACAATTTGTACATCATGTTCTGTACCTTCAGCTACAACTGCAGGTTTAGAATATTTTTCATCATCATATTTAATATTTTTATCATAATCTAATACTGTACCAGTAGAAGTAACTTTAACAGCACCATCTTTATTTCCTGTTAAATCTAATCTTCCTGATACAACTAATTGAGAATTATCTGAAACTTTAAATGCAAAAGCACCACCAGTTACTGATAAATTTTCTACTTTAACTCTATTATAACTATCAGTTGTAGCTTTTAATTCAAATACATTAAATGTATTTTCTTTTGCTGAAATTGTATGATTTAAACCATAAATATATTTATCAGTTCCTATTGCAACTGTATTCTCAACAGAGAAATCATTCATAATATAAATATTAGTAATGCTATCACTTGCAATAGCAGCTCTTAATTGTTCTTCATTTGTTACGAATGCACCATCATTTAATGCAAATTTAATATCAAATGATTCAATTACTTTATCATTAGTTGAAACATAATTCTTTTCATCTAATTTAACAGCAATTGTAATTACTTCATCTTCTAAATCAGCTCCAGTTAAATCTTCAGCATCATCTATTGCTAATTCAGATTTCATATCTTTAACGATATCTAAAACTATAACTTGAATTTTAGCATCATCTAATGTACTTGTTAATTCATTGCCACTTAATGTAGTTTCATCAAATACATATTCATTATCTCCATAAGAAATAGTAAATTCTTTAATTTCTTTTGTTTCAATTAAACTTTTAACAATATTTGTGATACCTACTTTTGCATCATCATAAGTAGAATCATTATTTGTTATATAAGTAAAATATTTTTTTTCTGTATCTCCATTTGTATCAACTACTGGTAAAATAGCAAATTCACTTGATTCACTATCAGAATTATTTGATATTAATTCAAATACATCAACTTTTTCAGTATATTTAGCATAAACAGTAATAATTCCTTCTACTTCAGTAGCAGTAGTATATTCATTACCATTATTATCAAACCATCCAACAAATACTGAATTTTCTTTGATTGGAGCTACTGGGAAGTTAGCAACTTTTCCATCTTCACCAGCTTCAACAAATGTAACTAAATTATTTTCATCAAAGAAAGCTAATCCTTTTAAATTTACAATATCATTATAATCAATAAAATGTAAATTATATGCTGTGAAATCATTTGTAGATTTACCAGTGAAATTTTCACCAATTTCTAATCCATCGATTTCAAAATCATCATTTACGTGAGTATTTAATGTATATGTAGTCATATTATCATTTGTTTCTTCAGCACTTGAATTTATTTCAATTGTTGTAGCACCTAACATTAAATCTTCAATTGTTAATGTATGATTACTTGAAAAAGCATATTGTCCTACAACATATAAATAATTACTTGTTGTAGAATTTTCTTTATCTAATAAAGAAGCTTTATCATAAATATTACTTAATGTAATTTCATTAATATATTTATTAGTTATTTTATTTGAAACATAATCAATTGAATCAGTAATATGATCTACAATTGATGTAGCTTCACCAATTTTTTCTCCATCAATATATTTTAGTTCAAATGTTGTTGGTTCATCACTAGTTCCAGTGAAATTAACACCAACTTCATAACCATCAATTTCAAAATCATCATTAACGTGAGCGTTTAATGTATATGTTGTCATTTCATTATATATTGAATCTGAATCTGTTCTACCAGCATCTTCAGATAATTGAATTGTTCTAGCACCTAACATTAAATCTTCTAATGTTAATTCATGATTTGATGTGAAAGCATGTTGACCTACTATATAAAGATAATCATATGTTTCACCTTTTACTTCGGCTCTATCTAATACTTCATTTCCTAATTCTTCAAGACTCATTTCAACAGCTAATACTGATGAATTAGAGATGAAGAAAGAAAATAAAGCGATTAAAAATAATTTACTATATTTTTTTATCATATTTTATTTCCTTTCTTATTCTTCTTACACTTAATTAATTAGGACATACCACTGAGTTAGGAACAACTACTGTAGCATTTTGTTTAGTTCCATCACTTAATGTTACAGAACCAGTATATGTTTTACCTGCTTCAATTTGAGTACCTGAGAATACAGAACCAAATGGTTTACTTATTGATCCAACAGTAACGCCTTTATAATCACTAAATGCTTTGCCACCATTAGTAACTGTATAACCCCATTGTGCTGCTTTACCATTTACACAAGAATTAACTTTAATACTTATAGTTAAATTATAAGTAACTGGTTTTGGTGTAACTGTAATAGTTTTTTCTGCTACAACACCGCTTCCATCTTTAGCTGTTGCTTTAATTGTTACAGATCCTGCTTTAACACCTGTAACTACACCATTTGCATTAACAGTAGCAATTGTTTTATCAGTACTTGTCCATGTAACTGTTTTAACAGTTGCATTAGTTGGAGCAACTACTGCTTTTAAAGTTATTTTTGAACCTGCTTGAACACTTGCTGCTCCTTCAATAGTAATTCCTGATACTTTAATTGGATCATTAATAGTAACTGTAACTTTAGCCACTTTATTTCCATCTTTAGTAGTAGCTACAACTGTTACTGTACCAGCTTGTTTAGCAGTAAATGCACCAGTTTGTGTTATAGTTCCTTTACCAGTTCCATTTTCAACTGACCAAGTAACATTTTTTACAGATGCATTAGTTGGAGCAACTTTTGCTGTGAATTGTTTTGTAGTATTAGTTAACATTGTAACACTAGTTGGAGTAACTGTAACTCCTGTTACTGGAATATGTTTAACAACTACATTAGCAGTAGCTTTATATCCACCATCTTTTGAAGTAGCAGTAATTGTAACTGTACCTTCTTTAATTCCTTTAACAACTCCGTTAGCATTAACTGTAGCAATAGCATTATTACTACTTGTCCAAGTAATACCTCTATTTGAAGCATTTGCTGGAGTAACTTTAGCAGTTAATGTAACTGTATTATTAACTCCTACATTAGCAGTTGTTGGAGTAACTGTAACTCCTGTAACAGCAACTACATCTTGTGAAACAACTACTGTAGCTTTAGCACTGAAGTTTCCTTCTTTAGTTGTAACTGTAATATAAGCTGTACCAGCTTTTAATGCAGTAACATTACCATTTTCATCAACTGTAGCAACTGTAGGATTACTACTTACCCATGTAACGCTCTTATTAGCAGCGTTATCTGGATTAACTGTTGCTGTTAATATAATAGCTCCACCAGGTTTAATAGTAACAACTGTTTGATCTAATGTAACTCCACTAACAGCAGCTTTAGCAGCTTCTTGCCATCTAGCTTCAATTGTAACATTTTCAGTTATTTCTGATTCAAAATCATAAACATCGTCACCAATATACCATCCAACAAATTCATATCCTTCCCTTGTAGGATCTTCTGGTCTAGATACTTTACCATTTTTTTCTATTTTTTGTTCTGAAATAGTATTTCCACCATTTGTATCAAATTTTACTGTATATTCTTCTTTAGCACATCCTTTGATAAGTAAGAATATAATAACCGCTAATATAATTAATACACCAGCAATTTTAGCAAAACCTGAAACTCCTTCAGTTTCTTCTATTTCCTCTTCTTCTTCATCTTCTTCAATTTCAGTGATTTTTTTACTAGCACTCTTAGTAGTAGAAGTATTTTTAGAGGCTTTTTCACTATTTTTTTTATTTGACTTAGTTTCTTTTTTCTTTTCTACGATTTCTTCTTCATCTTCAGAAAAATCATCTTCGTCTTCTTTTTCTTTTTTATCTTCTTTTTCTTCATCGTCAAAATCGAAATCTAAATCATCTAAATCTTCTAAATCTTCAACCTTTGAATCAATAATTTCTTCTTCATCAAGGTCAAGGTCTTTAACGTCAGATTCAATAACATCATCTTCTATTTCATCAAGATCATCGATATCATCTAAATCAAGATCGTCAAGATCTAAATCTAAATCATCTAGAAAATCGATTTCTTCGTCAGAAATTTTTTTATTATTTTTCTCTTTCATACTGCCTTCCTTTCCTTTTCATCTTTATCCTTACGGCATTTGATTACAATTCTACTACCCTATTGTAACAATATTATTATACTATATATTTACAAAGTAGTCAATATATTATCCTGGTTTAAAAATAAAAAATAAGAAGTTGACACTTCTTATTTTCCAATATATTTCCATTCCGCTTTAAGTTTTATATTATTATCAATAGGTTCTTCAAAGTTATATAAATTTCCTTCATAACTCCAGCCTATAAATTCATAGTTATCTTTCTTTGGAATATCAGGTTTATTTACCTTTTTACCTTTTTTTATAGATTGTGTAGCATAAACTTTATCGTTATCAGTTATAAAAGTTACTTTATATTCTTTGTTACTAAAATAATATGATAATGTTAAAACAATTATAACTATTATAGTTACAAATATTGTTATTTCCATTATATTTATTATATTTTCTTTATTAAATCTAATAGTTTTCATATAACATCACTAGTATAATTCTACTATTTAATCATTTTTTAGTCAAATAAGTCATATTTATTATTAGGTGATATTTTGAAAAATAATTTTTTTATAAAAGGTATTCTATATTTTTTAATTTCTTTTTTTCTATTTAATTTAATAACGTCTTTATTGGCTTATAATAATATAATAAGTAATAATACTATATCAATTATCAATTTTTTTAATCTTATTATATCTTTATTTATATTTAATTTTTATTTAAGTTATAAATTAAAATTTAAAGGCTATTTAATTGGATTATTTAGTGGTTTATTAATATCTATTTCATTTATTATATTTTCTATTATTTTGAAATCTTTTGAAAGCAGTAATTTTATATACTATTTAATAATAACATTATCATCTATTTTATCTTCTATGATTGGAAAAATAAAAAAGCCTTAAGGCTTTTATTTTTTTATATTAATATAAGTTAATTCAATATCAAAAAACACATCAGTAAATTTAAACGGATTACTATTAGATGCTTTAGTAACTCCAGATGAAATTATAATATTATTCTTTTTATTTTTTATATAACCATATGCATTTTTAGGAAACATTCCTTTACCGGCTGGAGAAAATATTCCTCTACCTTTAAATATTTTTCTTAAAAATTTAGGAACTATTCCAGCATGCATATGACCACATAATGTCATATCAATACAATTTAATAAATTAATATCTTTTTCATTATAGCTTGTTACATTAATTGGTGTATGACAAAGTAATATATTATATTTATTTTTATATTCACCATAAGTGTTATTAATATATCTTTTAAAATAATTTCTATTTTCATTATATTTATAATAATAATCTAATGGTAATGTTATACCAATAAATCTAATCTCACTATCCTCATATGTTGTATTATCTAATAACTTAACATTTGATATTTTTTTAATAGCACTATATAATTCATTATTATAATAATAAGTTTTATCTTTATGAGTAGATATAATATCATGGCCACCTAAACTTATTAAAACAAAAGCTTTTTTAGATAATTTATCTAACCAATCAACAAATAGCTCATAATCTTTTATTTTGCCGCAATCTATAAAATCACCAGATATACAAATATAATCTAAATCATCTTCAATAGAATCTAATACTTTATTTAATTTTTTCATATTCTTTTTACTGTAATAATGTATATCAGTTAACAATAATATTTTTTTATTAAAATTTTTTTCAATATCATAATATACTTTATTTATTTGACTCATATTTATCACCTAGATAATTCTTTAAAAATTCTTCTCTATATTCTAATAAAGTTTTATCTTTAATAGCGACTCTTAGCTCTTCCACTAATCTAATTAAAAATCTAATATTATGTATAGATAATAATCTAGCACCAAATGTTTCATCAGCTGTAATTAAATGTCTAATATATGCTTTTGTATAATGTTTACAAGCATAACAATCACAACCATCTTCAATTGGTGTAAAATCTTCTTTAAATTTTAAATTTTTAATATTAATTTTACCATTTCTAGTAAAGGCATTACCATGACGAGCTAATCTAGTTGGTAAAACGCAATCAAACATATCTACACCACGAATAACTCCTTCAATTATATCAATTGGATCTCCTACACCCATTAAATATCTTGGTTTATCTTCTGGTAAAAATTTAATAGCATCATCTACCATTTTATACATAGTTTCTTTATCTTCACCAACACTAGTTCCACCAATACTATAACCATCAAAATCCATTTTAACAGTTTCTTTAGCACTATATTCTCTTAAATCAGCATAAGAACTTCCTTGTACAATACCAAATAATGATTGATTTGGATTTGAATGAACTGCTTTACCTCTTTTAGCCCATCTTAAAGTTCTTTCAGTACTTGCTTTAGCATATTCATAATCCACTGGAAAAGGAATACATTCATCAAAACTCATCGCAATATCACTATCTAATTTATTTTGAATTTGAATAGATAATTCAGGAGTTAAAAATAATTTACGTCCATCTAAATGACTCTTAAAGTGAACTCCTTCTTCAACTATATCTTTCTTTTTATTATGAGCTAAAGAAAATACTTGAAATCCTCCGCTGTCTGTTAATATCGGCCCATCATAATTCATAAATTTATGAAGTCCACCAGCTTTATCAACTATATCTTCCCCTGGTCTTAACCATAAATGATATGTATTTGATAATATAACACCACTATTACATTCTTTTAATTCTTCTGGTGATAATGTTTTAACAGTCGCTTGTGTACCAACAGGCATAAACATAGGTGTATCATAACTACCGTAATTAGTATGTAATTTTCCTAATCTTGCTCTACCACATGTATCTAATAAATCATATTTAATTTTCATAGTATCACTTCCAAACGTATTAATTATACTATATATTTAATTTTTATTCTATATCTTTAATTAAACTAGATAAATTATAACTATGGGAACCTTTTATATAAATAACATCCCCCTCATAATAATTCATATTATTTAAATAATTAGCAATATCATTTAAATTATCAAAATGTAATTTATTATATTCTTTTATACTTTCTCCTATTGTTAAAACAATATAATCATTATAATTATTTTTTATATAATCAAATATATTTTTATATAACATATTATTGTAATTACCAATTTCTAATATTTCACTTAAAACTATAATTTGTCTATTATATTTTTTTATAAATTTTAATCCTGCCATTATTGAATCATATGAAGCATTATAAGCATCATCAATTATAACTTTATTATTTTTACTTATAACATTCATTCTTGACGATATATTTCTAAAGGAATCTAAATAGATTTTAAAATCATCATATTTATAATTTAACAATTCTAATACCTTAATTACTAAATTATAATTCATTTTATAAAAATTAATATATGGTTCATATTCATAATCATTATTGTATACTTTTATTGCATTAACATCTTTTAAATATTTATCTTCTCCATTTACAATTAAAGTTTTATATTTAATATTCAATTTTTCTTTTAAAATATTATCAATAGTTTCAAAATTACCTATATGAGAATATCCAATATTAGTAATTATACTTATATCTGGTCTAGTAATATCAGTTAAATATTTTATTTCTCCACTATGATTAGTACCTAACTCTAATACCACATATTTATAACTGTTATTTAATTTTAATAATAAATTTGGAATACCAATATGATTATTAATACTACCTTCACTTATTAATGTTTTATCAAATTTAGATAATATATGACCTAATAATTCTTTTGTAGTAGTTTTACCCATACTACCTGTTATTGCTATTAAAGTGCCTTTAAATTTAGATCTTATATAAGATGCTATTAAACCTAAAGATTTAATTGTATCTTTTACTTTAATTGTTAATATATCATAATTAACATTTATATCTTCATTAATAATTATAGCAACACAACCATTTTTAATTGCTTTATCAATGTATTTATAACCACTATTAATACATAAAAATATATCACCTTTAGTTACTTCATTACTATTAGTAACAATATTATTAATTAATATATCTTCATAATCAAAGTTTATATTTAAAATATTATATAATTCACTTAAATACATATATCCTCCTAATGAATTATATGTATTTAAAAATAAAAAAGAGAATAAAATTCTCTTTAATCCATATATTTATTCATTGATTTCATCATTTGATTAACTTGTTTTTGACTAGGAGTTCTTCCCATTTGCATCATCATCGCTTTAATCATTTGTTCATTAATAGGTGGATTTTCCTTTAATGTTTTTTTCATATATTTACGAGCTAATACAAATCCAATTACAGCTCCTATAATTATACCAATTAATACTAAACCTAAATCAACTAAAATAGCTGGCATATTATCAGTCCTTTCAACAATAAATATTTTACTAAATATAATAATAAAATTCAAGTAATTAATTATTTATTTACTATTTCAAAAATTCTATCTCTTACAGTATCATAATCAAAATTCATTTGATGTAATACTTCATCACTAGAACCACTAACACCAAAATCATCTATTGTAATACATTCCAGATTAAAATGAGCTATTCTATGCCATCCAAATGAAGATCCTGCTTCTAATACAATAACTTTAGATTCAGGTGGAATAATCTTATTACGATATTCAATTGGTTGTTCTAAGAATCTTTCAACACAAGGCATACTAACAATTCTAATATTTTTATGACCTTTATTTATTAATTCATATGTAATATTTCTAGCATAAGTTAATTCAGTACCTGTTGCTACAATAACATAATCCGGTTGTTCCATTACATTGTAATATATGTAACCACCTAAAATTGTCAAATTATGAGATGTATTATTATGTTGTTCAACTTCATTTCTACTTAATATTAATACACTAGGATTGTTATTAGAATTTAGAATTAATTGCCAACATCCTAATAATTCTTTAATATCTGCTGGTCTATATACTTTTAAATTAGGTATAGACCTTAACATAGATAAATGCTCAACAGGTTGATGTGTAGGTCCATCTGGTCCTACATAAATTGAGTCATGTGAAAATATATATGTTACAGGTAATTTCATTAATGAACTCATTCTAATAGCTGGTTTCAAATAATCTGAAAAACTTAAGAATGTAGAACAATATGGTTTTAAATTTACAAGAGCTAAACCATTGCTTATAGCACCCATAGCATGTTCTCTAACACCATACCATATATTACTACCATTAAAATTATCAGCTGTAATATTATCATAATCATTTACCATTGTTTTTGTTGTACTACCTAAATCAGCACTTCCACCAACAAAAGTTTTAACATAATGAGATAAAAAATCTATAAATTCTTTATTTGTATCTCTTGTAGCTTCTCTACGTTGAGTAGTAATATCAAAATTTGCTTTAAAAAGATTAAAATTAAAATCATTATTAAACATATAATTAGCAAATGTTCTATTTTCATCTGATAAATTTATATATTTTTTATATTTTTCATTTGATTCTCTATATTTTTTATCAATTCTAGTATTAATTTTTACTCTTAAATGATCTATATATCCTTCATAATAATAAAATGGTTCATTAACTATATTAAATTTAGATTTTAATTGATTAATATCATCTTTAGATAAACATTTACCATGTACTACATTAGTGTTTTCAAGTAATGAACCATCTCCTAATTTTGTTTTCACCTCAATAAAAACTGGTTCTTTAGAATATTTAGCTCTATCAATTGCTTTATTTATATCATTTAAATTATTACCATCTTTAACTAAATATGTAGTCCAACCCATACATTCAAATCTAGAACGAACATTTTCAGTAAATGTTTTATCTGTAGAACCATCTAAAGACATATTATTTGAATCATATAAAACAATTAAATTATTTAATTTCAAATGTCCTGCTAAAGATGCAGCCTCATATGAAATCCCTTCCATCAAATCTCCATCTCCAACTAAACAATATACTTTATAATCTATAAATGTTTCACTTTTACTTATTCTATATCTTTCTTTTAATATTTTTTGTCCTAAAGCCATTCCAACACTAGTAGCAAATCCTTGACCTAATGGTCCTGTTGTACAATCAACTCCCGGTGTAATATCAACTTCTGGATGTCCTGGTGTTTTAGAATTTGCATGTCTAAATTGTTTTAAATCATCAATAGATAAATTAAAACCACACATAAATAAAGTAGAATATAATAATGCTGAACCATGCCCAGCGCTTAATACAAATCTATCTCTATTAAACCAAGTAGGATCATTTGGATTAACATTAAGGTTATATGCATATAATGCATATACAATTGGCGCTGCACTTAATACAATACCTGGATGACCACTTTTGGCATTATCTATCATATCTATTCCTAAACTTTTAATATTATTAATAATATCAATATCACGCATTTTGATACCCCTATTCTTTATTAAATTATACCAAAACATATATAATTTTAAAACAAACAAATGTTTGACATAAGATAAGTACTATGATAAAATTTTAATAGTTAGGAGGTTAAAAATGGAAAATTTAACTAAAAGACAAGAAGATACTTTAAAATTTGTAAAAGAATATATTGTAGCTCATGGATACCCTCCAACAGTTAGAGAAATTGCTACAGCAATAGATGTTTCAAGTCCAGCTACAGTACAATCACATTTAGACAGATTAGCAGATAAAGGATATATTAAAAAAGGTTCTAATAAAAATAGAACTATTGAATTAATGGTTGATAACGAATATATGCATAAAACAGAAGAAATAGTAGAAGTTCCATTACTTGGTAAAATTACAGCTGGTTCCCCTATTGAAGCAATAGAAAATCCAGATGAATTCTTTACCCTACCTGCATATTTAGTTCCTAAAAATAAAGAAGTATTTACTTTAAATGTTTCTGGAGAAAGTATGATAAATGCAGGTATCTTAGATGGTGATATCATAATTGTTGAAAGAACTAAAACAGCACGAAATGGCGAAATAGTTGTTGCTATGACAGAAGATAATGAAGTAACATTAAAAACATTTTATAAAGAAAATGGTTATATTAGACTACAACCTGAAAATGATACAATGGATCCAATTATTTTAAATAATGCATTTATTTTAGGTAAAGCAATTGGTCTTTATAGAAAAATATAAAAAGAAAGTTTAAAACTTTCTTTTTTTATTCTTTATTATTTACTCCAAATATATCCATTGTTCCAGATGAATAATTATTAATTAATTCAGGATCAATATTAGATGTATCATTACTCATTAAACCACTATTATTTCCAAATATACTCATACCTGATGTGTCATTATTTTGCATCGAGTTTGAATTATCTATAGTATTACTAATACCACTTTCAACACCATAAGCTTGTCCTGCATATGGATTATAATTAAATTGAGTACTAGGATTATCCATGTTGTTTTCTTTTATTTGCATAACTGGAACTGTTGTAATAATAGAACTACTTTTAACAGGACCATTATTTAATGCTCTTTCTCTTTCCTCATTTATTTCATCATCAACATATGTTGTTAATATATCCATAACTAAATGTAATTTTTCAATTGAAGCTTCATCATTAGTAGTAATACTTAAATAATAATTTAATTCATTAGTTATATCTTCTTTTGTCTTTTTGACATTAGTTTCAATAACATTAAATGAAGAATCAAAATCTTTTCCTACTTTATATATAGAATATTTTATATTAAACATTGTATTAATATGATTTAAACATGTTGGAATATATTTTCTTATTTTATCTTTAAAAGCATTTTTTAATTCTTCTCTTTCTTTTACTTCCTTAGTATCTTCAACATTATTAATATCAAGTAAAACTATTTCCTTTAAAAATTCTTCTTTTTCTTTTATAAATTCATTTAAATCTACAAACATTAGTTATATAAATCTACTGGATAGATTCCTTTCTCAATTTGTTCATTTAAATAGTTTTTAAAATCTTCTAAATCAGTAGAATAAGTAACACCTTTCCATACTGAATTAGTTTTATATACTAACATATCGTTATCAGTTTTATTCATATAATCACTTAATGTATCTGGAAGTAAATATTCACATGATGATAAATCTTCTTTATTATTTTCTAAGAAATTAACCATATCTTCTTTTAAATATTCAATAAAATCTTTTTGAACTCCAAACATTAACATTGAAACTGGATGATCTTCTTCTAAAGTATATTCTTCGCCACCAGCTAAAGGTACAGCTTTAATAACACCATCTATTCTTTCAACCTTACTTTCAATAATATGAGATAATATATTATTTTCAGTAAAACATACTCCTCTTTTAACTGAACCATTTTCTGTTAATGTATTTCCTATTTTATATCCAATAACAGAATATTCATTTTTTGACATAGAATCAATTAATAATTTAAATGGTTCTCTTCCATAAAAATCATCTGAAGATATAACTGCAAAAGGTCCTTCAATGCTTTCACTAGCACAATATAAAGCATGACCAGTTCCTAAAGGTTTAACTCTATCAGCTGGTACACTATATCCTACAGGTAATGTATCATTTTTTTGAAATACATATTCGACTTCTATTTTATCTTCTACTCTTTTTCCAACTGTATTTCTAAATATATCATAATTTTCTTCTTTAATAATAAATATTACTTTCTTAAAACCAGCTTGAATAGCGTCATAAATTGAATAATCAATAATAAATTCTCCATTTGGACCTACTGGTTCAATTTGTTTTAATCCACCGAAACGACTTCCCATTCCAGCTGCCATAATTACTAATGTCATTATATTCCTCCTAACACAATATATGGTTTTATTTTATTATTATCTTTTTCATATCTTTTATATATGGCTAATACTTTATTATCTTTATCTAAAAATACTATTTTTTCACTACCATATATATTATCTATAATTTTACCATTTAATATATCTTTTTTCAATGATTCGTCAACCTTAATATTTGTATAATCAGTTAATACTTCACTTACATTTAACATATCACTTAATTTTATTTCATCTATAAATTTACAATCATTAATATTAAATTTACCTAATTTAGTTCTTCTTAGTTCACTCATTACCCCAATAGTATTAAGTTTATGTGCTATATCACGAACTAAACTTCTAATATATGTGCCTTTACTTACTAAACATTTAATACTAAATATAATTCTATTATTTTCATATTTAATATCACTAACTAATTCTATTTCCTTAATACTAACATTTCTTTTAGGTAATTCTATATCTATTCCTTCTCTTGCATATTCATATAATTTTTTACCATTTATTTTGATTGCAGAATAAGCAGGTACTTCTTGATCATATTCCCCTTTAAAATTATTTAAAACATTTATAATTTCTTCTTTTGTAATATTAACTTTTTCTTCTTTTAAAATATTACCTGTAATATCAAGTGAATCAGTTTCTAACCCAAGTGTTATTTCAGCAATATATTCTTTTTCTTCACTTGTTAACATATCAACTAATTTTGTTGCTTTTCCAACACATACAACTAAAACTCCTGTTGCTAAAGGATCTAATGTCCCTGTATGTCCTACTTTTTTAGTTTCTACTTTTTTTATTATTTCGTTAACAACATCTCTACTTGTACAACCCTTATCTTTATCTATTAAAAATATTCCATCCATAGAATCACCATATAAATTATACCATATAAACAAAAAAAAATACTTCTTTCGAAGTATTTAATTTATATTAGTTTAAAGATGTTCCACATTCTGTACAGAACTTAGCTCCTTCAGCTGGAGTAGCTCCACAGTTTGGACAAGTTGCAGGTGTAGCTGGAGCAGCTGGCTCAGCTTTTGTTCCACAATTAGAACAGAATTTACCTACTACCATTTGACCACAATTAGAACATTTTACACCTTCAGTTGCAGCAGGTGCAACTGGAGCAACTGTAGCAGCAGCTTGTACTGGTGCAGCTGGTTGTGCTGGTTGAGCGTCAGCAAATTTCATAGGCATGTTACCCATCATATTTCCTTGAGCCATATTCATCATTCCTAATCCCATGAATCCTGCAGCAGCTCCATTTTCATTAGAAGCAGCATTTTCCATAGCAGTAGCAGATGCAGCAACCATTCTACCTGTAGCCATTTCTTGATTACTATAAACTCTAGCATCACCAAATTGTTCAATTCTTTCTTGAGATTTTTCATCTGGTGTTGGAGTGTCTAAAGCAACAGAAACAACTTCCATTCCTCTTAAATTTCTCCATTTTTCATCTAAAGCTTCATTCATATATTCAGCTATTCTTACTTGTTCTTGTGATAAATAACTATATTTGATTCCATCTACAGCACATTTACCAATAGCTCCAGCTATACAACTTAAGAATTCAGCATCAGCTTGTTCCATTAATTGAGCTTTAGTATAAACATCAGTTACATTACCAACGATTTTATTAAAGAAAACTAATGGATTACTAATTTTGAATGAATAAGTTCCATGATATCTAATTCTAATATCATGATATAGTGGATCATCATAAGGAATTGGTGATGATGAACCAAATTTATTATCAATAATTTCTTTAATATTTACATAATAGATTGCTTGTTCTTTAGCAGGTGCTCCATTATATGTAAATCTTTGCCAAGCTTCTTTAAATACTTCTCCAAATTGACCAGCAAATAATGATGGTGATGTAGAAGCATCAAAAGTATAAATACCTTCTTCAGCTGTAGCATCTAAAATTTTACCTGAATCAAAAATAATTGCCACTTGTCCAGGATTTACTTGAATTCTACTTTTAGCACTAATTTGTCCAGTTTTTGTAGTTTTTTTAACAACTAATGTATCATTGTCTAAGCTATCACAATTGATATAATCTTCCCATTGATCACCTAAAGTTGTACTTACTGCATCTACGGCAGCTTTAATTAATCCCATAATATACCTCTTTCCTAATATTCATTATATGAACTAAATTCCCAAGCTTTAAGATTAATTTCTCCTATTTGAGATCCGCAATATTCACAATATTTGTGGCCTAATACTCTAATTGCTGCTCCGCAGTTTGGGCAATTCATTCCAAAAATTTTTGACGAACCTTTCATTTTAGATTCATCATATATATAAATAAACTTACAAGCATACCTTGTTTGTTTTTTATACCTATTGTCTGATTGTGTTACTCCATTATGTTCTTTACTATAATAATATTCTAAAGTAGAACATACTGTAACAGTAGCGACACCATTTAATTTGTTATAATCTTTTATAGCAAAATCATGAAATACTATGTCACTATACTTTATTATTATACCATTAGATTTATAATCTTCAATCGTTTTTTCTAAACCTTCTTTTAATAATGGTATTTTTTTTAATTCAGTTGGATCTAAATCGTTTATTGCATCGAATATAATCCTTAATGAATTTTCTGTTTTATTATAAATATAATTTTCATTAAATTCTGGAAAATCATTAACTATTTGTGGTAATAGTAATGATGTCATTCCAGATACACTACGTTTTCTTTCACTTTCTTGACTTTTTATTTGGTCAACTTCTCTTTTTATATCAGCTAAATTATTTATATTATTAAAACCAAATTGTCTAGCTGTATTTCTTATTGTTCTCTTAGCTTTTAAATAAAATAATGCAACTAATGAAATAACAAATATAATTATAACTAATATTATAATTAAAACTATAAGTATTGCTTTTCCCATTATAATTTAAACCCACATACAACACATACTGGTTGTCCTTCTTTTACTATAAATCCACATTTAGGGCATTTCTTTTGTTGCATATTATTCATTACTGCTTGATTATTGTTTCCCATATTCATAGCTTCAGCTGATGTTGGTCTTATACCTGATGAGTTATTTCCAAAAATAGACATAGGATTTGCAATTAACTCAGGGTTTGTTGGTTGTTCAACATAAGGAACTTCTGATTTAGGTATTGCATACTTATTATCATCTTGTACAATGAATTTACCTTTAGGTAAATCTTGACCTCTTTGTTCACTGATCATACTAGCTCTATTATCTTCATTTTCTCTTAAAATGTTGTTTCCAAATACAGCTTGTGAATTACCCATCATATTATTTTGCAAATTATTATTCATTTGGTTGTTCATCATATTATTTGGCATGCCCATATTCATTTGATTATTCATCATATTGTTTTGCATACCCATGTTCATTTGATTATTCATCATATTATTTGGCATACCCATATTCATTTGGTTATTCATCATATTGTTTGGCATACCCATGTTCATTTGGTTATTCATCATATTGTTTGGCATACCTATATTCATTTGGTTATTCATCATATTGTTTGGCATGCCCATATTCATTTGGTTACCCATCATATTGTTTGGCATGCCCATATTCATTTGATTATTCATCATATTATTTGGCATGCCCATATTCATTTGGTTATTCATCATGTTATTTGGCATGCCCATATTCATTTGGTTATTTATCATATCATTTTGATAAATATCATCATGACTTGTTAAAGTATTAATTCCACCCTTTAACATACCATCAGATTCATTAACAAATGGATTAATTTGAATACCTGGTTCTACCATATTTTGATTATTATTAATATTTATACCTTGTGTTATATTATCATTATTATTTGTAATTTCTTTCGGTTCTGATGAAATATTACTTACAGGTAAATTTTCTGGTTCGCTAATATCAATACTTACTAAATTTTCTGGAACACTTGGTGTTTCTTCAATTAATGGTGTTGATATAGACTCTAATAAATCATCTGGATCAACTACTGTTGGTTCTTCAAAGCTTGGTGCTGCAGCTGTAGTAATATCAGTATTTGTAGATTGTAAATTAGGATCTGCTACTTGTATATCACCAACAGAAAAATTATTAGTCATTGGATTTACTTCAGTTACAGTTTGTTGAGCAACAGCACTTACTGAATTAACATTTGGTGTAGTTGCTTCTTCAGTTGGCGTTTCTATGTTATATAATTTGTTATAATCTAAAGTAAAATTATTTGCATTTCCTACTTCATCTACAGGAACCACTTCTTCAACCCCTGATGATGTAACAATATCATCTTGTGTTAAAGGTGCCGGTGCATCAACAACTGGTTCAAAAACTGGATCAGCTTCAACAACTGGTTCTACAACTGGTTGTATTGGTTCAGTTACTGGAATTTCTTCAACAAAAGAATTTATATTATTATCAAAATTATTAACTGATACACTTTCAGGTGTAGCGATTGGTTCAGTTGGTGCAATAGGTTCTACTGGAGCTACCGGAGCAATTGGCTCAATTGGTGCAACAGGTTCTACTGAAGCTACCGGAGCGATTGGCTCAATTGGTGCTACAGGTTCTACTGGTACTTCTGGAGCAATTGGTTCAGTTGGTGCAATAGGTTCTACTGGAGCTACCGGAGTGATCGGCTCAATTGGCGCTACAGGTTCTACTGGTGCTACCGGAGCGATTGGTTCAGTTGGTGCAATAGGTTCTACTGGAGCTACCGGAGTGATTGGCTCAATTGGTGCAACAGGTTCTACTGGAGCTACTGGAGCAATTGGCTCAGTTGGTGCAACAGGAATTACAGATGGTATGGTTTCATTTACATTTTCATTTATAACTCCATTTTGTATTTCTTGATTCATTTTACCACTATCTTCTTCCTATTTATTTTCATTATACATTTCATTATAATCATAAGTTAATGACTCAACCTCATTTGGAGTATCATCATTTATTTCTTTTTTCTTTATTATAAAGTTACTTTTATCACTTACAAATTTTGTAGCATCATAAGCTTCAACATTACTATAATCAGATAAATCCACATCTAGACTTGGTAAATCTATAATATTATCTTCTCTAACAACAATAACTTTATCTTTTATTAATTTTTCATTATGTTCTATTTTTCTATAACTAACATCCTTACTACTAACAATTAATAAATATACAGGAGCTAATAATATCAAACCTAAAACATCTATTTTTCTTAAATTTAAATTATTTTTTAAATTAATAGCGACTACAATTGTCATAAAAGGTATTCCTAATATATTTACATATGGAATTAAATATAATAATACCATCCATCTAGGAATATCAATTAAATCTAATAATGTAATTATATTTAGTATAGGAATAAGTCCTTTATTTTTATTTACTCCTATTTTATCAAATAAATAGTACAATGCTACTGAATATAAAATGTAACATACTAATAATACTATGCTAATAATAATTAAATTATTTTCTATTAATTTAAGTAGTTCTATAATTGTTAACATATAGTATTACTCCCCTTTATTCTACACTATATCTAGTTTATCATATTTTATTACTTTATTCAATAAAAAAAAGTTCTTACGAACTTTTTAATTATCTATTTTAATATGTAATTCTTTTAATTGATTTTCAGATACAATATTTGGTGCTTCACTCATTAAACAAGATGCAGAAGCTGTTTTAGGAAAAGCAATAACATCTCTAATATTATCAGTTTCAGCAATTAACATTGTTAATCTATCTAAACCAAATGCCATTCCACCATGTGGAGGAGTACCATATTTTAAAGCATCAACAAAGAAACCAAATTTATCTTGTTTTTCTTGTTCTGTAAAACCTAATGCTTCAAATACTTTAGATTGAATATCTTGATTATGAATACGAATACTTCCACCGCCTGCTTCATAACCGTTTATTACTATATCATACGCTTTTGAATAGCAATTTGCTTTATCATCTATTAATTTATCTACATCAGAATCTTTTGGTGCTGTAAAAGGATGGTGACATGAAACAAATCTTTCTTCTTCTTCACTATATTCAAAAGTTGGAAAATCTGTAACCCATAATAATTTGTAATCACCTGCTTTAATTAAATTTAAATCTCTTGCTAATTTACATCTTAAAGCTCCTAAACTTACTTTTACTATATTATATTGACCACTTACAATTAAAACTAAATCATTACTTTCAAGGGATAATTCTTCAACTAATTTTTCTTTTTCATCATCTGTTAATCCTTTTGCAATACTTCCACTAATCTCTTCTTCTATTTTTAAATAAGCTAAACCTGATGCTTTATATGTTTTAACGTAATCAGTTAATTTATCTAAATCTTTTCTAGAATATGAAGAAGCAACGTTTTTAACAACTAAACAATTTACAATACCATTATTATCAATAATATCTTTAATAAATGTTAATTCTGTATTTCTAAATATATCCGTAATATTTTGTATTTCCATACCAAATCTTAAATCCGGTTTATCACTACCATATTTATCCATAGCTTCTTTATATGGCATTCTCATTAATGGAAGTTCAATATCAATATTTTTAACATCTTTAAATACACGAGCAACTAATCCTTCACCAACTGACATTATATCATCTTCATCTACATAACTCGCTTCAATATCAATTTGTGTAAATTCTGGTTGTCTATCAGCTCTTAAATCTTCATCTCTAAAACATTTAGCAATTTGAAAATATTTTTCAATTCCACCAACCATTAATAATTGTTTAAATATTTGTGGTGATTGTGGTAATGCATAAAATTTGCCTTCATTTACTCTTGAAGGTACTAAATAATCTCTAGCTCCTTCTGGAGTTGATTTACATAAAACTGGAGTTTCTACTTCTAAAAAACCTAAACTATCTAAATAGTTTCTTGCTGACATAGTAATTTTATGTCTTAGTTTTAAATTATTTTGAAGTGAATTTCTTCTTAAATCTAAATATCTATATTTTAATCTAGTATCTTCTAAAGCTGTTGTATCATCAGTTAACATATAAGGTACTTCTAATGAAGTATTTAATATTTCTAAATTATTAACTATTACTTCTATTTCTCCAGTAGCAAGTTTTTCATTAACGCTTTCTCTTTTAGATATAATACCATTTACTTTAATAACATATTCATTTTTTAATGTTTCTGCTAAAGCATAATCTTTATCTTCAGGTCTAAATACTAATTGTACTATACCAGATCTATCTCTTAAATCAATAAATATTAGTCCACCTAAATTTCTTTTTTTGCCAACAAATCCATATAATTCTACTTCTTCATTTAAATTTTTAATTGATAAACTATTATTTTCTATTTTTTTCATTTTATACTTCCTTCCGCTAATACTTATTTTACAACACTATTGAATTATTGTCTATAAAAAAAATCCTATTCATTAGGATTTATTTTATTTAAATCATTATTAAAAATTTCAAGTAATTGTTGTAATAATTCGCCGTCTTCTACTTCATATAATCCATCTTCATTATCATATGCACAAAACATAAATTCTGAATAATTTTCTGGATTCATTAAATATACATAATTAATATTATTTAATTCTGTTGTAGATACAACAACATAACTTTTATTATCTTCTAATGTTAAGATTTCTCCCTTTTCTATCATAATATTCCCTTTCTATCTTGTACGACCACCATTTTGATTTTGGTTTTCATCTTCATCTACATTTTCGTCTACATCTTGATCTGAAAATTCATCTTCATTTTGATCTTCTTCAGTCGATCTATTTTGTTCTCTTTCTTGTCTAGCTTGTTCCCTTGCAGCTTTTCTAGAATCTCTATTTTGTTTATCTATTTCCTTATTAAGTTTTCTATCTTTTCTAATTAATTGTGCTACTTTAAGTGCTAATGTAACAGCTCCTCCTGCTGCTAAACCTAAAGTAATTGGTGAAGCACCAAGTAGAATTGGTGTCACAATACTGGCAGCTGAGATGGTCATTTTAGCAATGTCAGAAATAGCAGCTGCTTTTTCTCTTTTTATAATATTATGTTTTTTCCCAAATAATTTTTTACCTGCAACATTAAGTACTTTTTTACCTACAAAACCAACTGCAGCATAAGTTATAAGACCAGCAGCATTTAATCTCGTATTAATCATAAACATTCCCAACGTAAAAGCTCCAGTAAAAATTGCATCCTTAATTTGTTGTTTTGTAAAATTTTTAATATTTCCTCTAGCTACAATTTTATGTTTTTTAGGTTTATCTTGATTTTCTTCTAATTCATTTTCATCTAAATCTGCTTCAAATTCTTCTTCACCAGGACGATAAAACATAATCATACCTCCATATCCTATATAAAATATATCATATATTATCTATAAATAAAAGTCTTACTTATTTAAAACATCTAATAAGTTGTCAATATTTACGATTTCTTGTTCTCCTGTAATCATATTTTTTAAACTGACTACATTTTTTTCTACTTCATCAGTACCAATTAATATTACATATGGAACACCTAATCTATTAGCGTATTTCATCTTTTGTTTCATACCTTTATTACCATAATAAACATCTGTTTTGAATGAATTATCTCTTAATTTATTAGCAACTTTTAAAGTGTAATCCATATAAGTATCATCAAATGGTATTACTAAAACATCAAGTAAACTATTTCTAGTACTTTCAATTATTTTTTCTTCCTTTAATTGAGAAAATAATCTAGTTAAACCAATTGAAATTCCAATACCTGGTAACTTTTGATCAGTATAATAACCTGTTAAATTTTCATATCTTCCACCTGAACATATACTACCTAATTTAGGATATTTAATTAAATTAGTTTCATATACAGTACCAGTATAATAATCTAACCCTCTAGCAATAGTTAAATCTATTTTAAAATTAGATTCATTTAATCCAAAGTCTCTAATATATTTAATAACTGTTTCTAATTCATTAACACCATCTAAATATACTTCATTATCTATATTATTTTGTTTTAAAGAACAAATTATTTCATCATTATTTCCATTTATAGTTATAAAATTAATAATTGTATTTATTTGTTCTTCATTTAAATTCATATCTTTGAATTCTTCAATAACATTATCTTTACCAATTTTATCTATTTTATCAATAATACGCATAACATCTGCTGATAAATTATCTAAATTTAAATAAGAAAATAATCCGTTTAATATTTTTCTATTATTAATTCTAATAACAAAATCTCCAAAATTTAATTGTTTAAATAATTCATATATAATAGCAGGTATTTCAGCATCATATACAAGTGGTAATACTTCATTACCTATAATATCTATATCACATTGATAAAATTCACGATATCTACCCTTTTGAGGTCTTTCGCCTCTAAATACTTTACTCATTTGATATCTTTTAAATGGAAAAACTAGATCATTATAATGCATTGCAACATAACGAGCTAAAGGAACTGTTAAATCAAATCTTAATGATAAATCATTATCCCCTTTATTAAATCTATATATTTGTTTTTCTGTTTCTCCACCAGCTTTAGCAAGTAATACTTCTGAGTGTTCTATTACAGGTGTATCTAAAGGTAAAAATCCAAATTTTTCATATACACTTCTAATAGTATCAATCATATTATTAAATAATATTTGATCACTAGGTAATAATTCCATAAAACCTGGTAAAATTTTTGGTTGCACTTTTTGCATAATAATCATCTCCATATATCTAATAATATCATTTTTAAGGATAATTTACAATAAAAGAAGTAACTATTCAGTTACTTCCTTTCTTTTATTATCTTTTAAATCTTCAATATAATCACTTATATCTTCCTTATAAAATTTCCATAATGAAACAAAGAAGATAGCAAGTGGGAATGATATTAATATTCCAAGTAATCCAAATAATGCTCCACCAGCAAATAAAGCAAATATAGTAAGCAATGGATGAATTGAATTTGTCTTACCATATACATGAGGATTTATAATATAACTATCTACTGTAGATAATATAAAGAACGCTATTAAAGTTCTAACAAATAATGCTGGACTAATTATAAATGCAGTAATAGCAGCAACTATATTATTTGCTATACCACCAAAGTATGGAATAAAGTTAGCTACACCTGCCATAATCGCTAATAAAATAGCATTAGGATGTCCTATAATTGAATATACAATTCCATACTCAAATATACTTATAACCATAACTTGAACTAAACCACTTAAATAATTTTTCATTTCAGTATCTAATAATTTAACAAATTTATATGTACGAACACTTCTCTTTTTAAAGAATAATTTAACATTTTTTCTTATTTTATCCATATCAATTAAGAAGTAAACAAATGCTGCTATACCTATAAATAAATCACCAATGAAGTTAATAGAAGAATTAACTAAATTAATTGCTCCATCAGATACATATTTAGTTAAACCATCTAACATATCATCCATATTTTTATTAATAGTATCTTGAATAGCTGAAATATTAATATTAAAATCCATTTTAGCAATGCCATCTATAAATTTTTCTATACTACTAAATAAATTAGATATTTGACTAACACAAGTAGTACTAATTACATATCCCATAAACACAAATAAAGCTACTATAATAAGTAAAACAATACATATAGCTAAATTTTTAGGTATTTTTTTAGACATAAGCTTTTGAACGATTGGATAAACAGCATATGCTATAAAAAATCCAATCAGGAATGGTAAAACTATATCCATTATTTTATTAAACACACCCATCCATAAATGACCGGTATTATACATTAAATAAATAGTTAAAGCTATAATAGCAATATTGACTAATTTAAAATCAATTTTATCTCTTCTAATCATGATTCCCTACTTTCTAACCATATTGTAACTGGTCCATCATTTTTAATATTAACAAGCATATCAGCACCAAATATTCCAGTATCTACTTTAATACTATATTTTCTTAATTCCTCATTAAATAAATCATATAACTTAGTAGCTTCATTACCATTTAATGCTTTTATATAACTTGGTCTATTTCCTTTTTTAGCATCACCATATAAAGTAAATTGAGATATAGAAAGTATTTCGCCTTCTATATCTAAAATTGACTTATTCATTACCCCATTTTCATCATCAAATATTCTTAAATTAACTACTTTTTTAGCTAATTTTTCAATATCTTCTATATTATCTCCTTCAGTAAAACCAACAAATAATACTAAACCTTTATTAATATAACCATTTACTTTACCATCTATAATTACATTTGATTCTAAACTACGTTGAACTAACACTCTCATTATTTAATTATCCTTTCAACATTAACAATACTTGGTAAAGCGCTTATTTCAGTTATAAATTTATCTAATTTATATATATCATCTACTAATAAATTAATATCAAACATATATCTATTAGAAGTATTAATAGTATTTATACTTTGAATAACAATATCACTATTAGATGTTTTATTAATAATTTGTATTAATAAATTATTATTTTCATTAGCTGTAATTAATACATTAGTTGTATACTTTTTAGATATTTTATCATTCCATTTAACTTCAATTATTCTTTCTTCTAACTCAGTAATATTAGGACATATAGTTCTATGTACATTTATTCCTCTACCTTTACTAATATATCCTACTATTTCATCACCAGGAATTGGTTTACAACAAGACGCTACATTAATTTTAATATCTGAAATATTTTCTACTACAATATCTCCTTTTACTAATATTTTAGCATCATCATTATTAATTACTCTATCTAATATTATTTCTTGTTTAGTTTTATTTTCTCCAAATACAATATTAATTACTTGCGCTGGAGTTATTTTATTATTACCAATAGCAATATGTAATTCTGTCATATCACCATATTTTAATTCACTTAAAGTTTGATCAATTACTTCATTACTATAAAATCTTGAAAAAGGTATTTTTCTCTTTTTAACTTCTTTTTGAAGTAATTCAGTACCTCTTTTTAAATATTCTTCTTTATCTATTTTATTATAAAAACTTTTAATCTTATTTTTAGCTTGTGCAGTAAAAGCCATATCTATCCATTCTCTAGAAGGTCCTTGAGAATTTTTATTAGTATTAATCTTAATAATATCCCCATCATTAAGTTTATAATCTAATGAAACAATATTTCCATTTACTAATGCACCAACCATTGTATCACCAACACCACTATGTACACGATATGCAAAATCAATAGGTGTTGCCCCACTAGGTAATTCTATTACATCACCTTTAGGAGTAAATACGTAAATAGTATTATTCAATACTTCTTCTTGTACATTATGTACAAATAATTCATCACTTTTTTCATCTTTTAATTCCATTATTTCTCTAAAAAATTGAAGTTTTTGTTCCATTGCATTTTGCATTTTTGCTTTAACGTTACTTCCATTTTCCTTATAAGACCAGTGAGATGCAATACCATGTTCAGCAATTTGATCCATTTCATATGTCCTAATTTGTATTTCAAATAAATATCCTTCTAAACCAAATACAGTTGTATGTAATGATTGATACATATTTGTTTTAGGCATAGCAACATAATCTTTAAATCTCTTTGGTATAGGCTTATATTTTGCATGTATAATTCCTAAACTAGAATAACATTCAGGAACAGTATCAACAAATACTCTTAAAGCTAATAAATCAAATATATCACTAAATTTCTTACCTTTATCTAATTTTTTATAAATACTATATATACTCTTAGCTCTACCTTTAATTTCATGTTTAATACCTTGTTCATCTAATAACTTAGATACATCTTCCATCATTTCCATTACAATTCTATCTCTCTCTTTACGAGTTTGATTTAATTGTTCAACAATAGAAAAATAAACATCAGGTTTTAAATACCTTAAAGATAAATCTTCAAGTTCACTTTTAATTTTATTCATACCAAGTCTATGTGCTATAGGAGTTAATATATCTAAAGTTTCCTTAGCATTAGCTTTTTGACTCTTTTCTGATAAAATCCATATAGTTCTCATATTATGTAATCTATCTGCTAATTTTAATATTAAAATACGTACATCTTCACATAAACCAACAAGTATTTTACGATGATTAGCAATAACTGCTTCATTATCGCATGTAAATTTTAACTTATTAATTTTTGTAACACCATTTACTAAAGAAGCTATTTCATGACCAAATTTTTCTTCTAAATCTTCTTCAGTTACATCACAATCTTCAATTGTATCATGTAAAACAGCAGCACATAGTGTTTGGATATCTGCATTAATATCAGCTAATATATATGCAACATTAAGAGGATGTGTTATATAATCCTCCCCTGTTAATCTCTTTTGACCAAAATGTTTTTCATAAGCAAATAAATATGCACTAGATAATAATTTTAAATCTTTTTCATCTGTTATATATGTATTTACTTTTTCGTATAATTCATCAAACGTAATATTAGGATTATCTTTTCGCATATTATCACGTCCCTATCATTATTATATTATATAATCCATAATGAAATTATATCATATATTAAAGATAAAAAAAATATGGTTAAAACCATATTTTAAAATTGATTACCACAACTCATACAAAATTTTTCTTCGCCAACTTTTTTAGCACCACATTTAGAACATAAAACATCTTGAGTTGGTGCAGCTGGAGCAACTGGTGTTGCTTGTACAGGTGCTACTGGAGCTACTACTGGAGCTACTTTAGCATTATTTGAAACTGTAATTTTAAAATTAAATAAACCTTTTATTTCATCTAAATTTTCAATAACATTTACAGCTATAATAGCAACACTTCCTAGTAATAAGAAGAACCATCCAAAAGATACATGAATATATTCTCTAGCACTTGATTCTAGATCTAAATAATTAGCTAAATAATAAACAACATTATATAAAGCAAATCCAGCTGGTAAATATGACATTTGTTTACATTTTCCTAATATAGCAGTTCCAATTGGAATTAAACTAAATATAATCATAACAATTGAAGTAAATTTAGATGAACTCCAAATTGATGTACTTTCTTTAATTCCGTATGCACTCATTCTTAATATAGGTAAAAATACACCTAATATAATTAATGCTCCACCTGCTATTAAAGCGATTTTTAAAATCATTTCTTTGTCTAAGTTAATTTCTTTTTTTTGTTGAACAGGCATTTGTCCAAATTGTGGTTGTGCCATTTGTTGTGGCATTTGATTTTGATTATCCATTAAAATCCTACTCCTTCTATTTATATATATAACATAAAAAAAAGGAATTAGCAATTAATTCCTTTAACTTTTAATTCTTCTGGTTCATGGTTGTCGTCAACCTCATACCATTTTTTCTTTTCTGGTTTACCAATATGTCTTTTTTCTAATAACATCCATAAGAATGTTGCTAAGTAAATAGATGAATAAGTACCAGCAATCATACCTATAAATAAAGCATAATTAAAATTATTAATTTCATGTGAACCAAAAATCATTAAACATACGATTGGAATAAATGTAGTTAATGCAGTAATTAAGTTACGAGTAATTGTATCTTGAATACTCTTATTAACTAAATCTTTTAATTCATCATATGATTTTAATTTATCTTTATATAATTTACGTTTGTTTTCTCTAATTCTATCAAATGTAACAATTGTATCATTAATTGAATATCCAATGATTGATAAAATTGCAGCTATAAATATTGTAGATACTTCTAATCTAAATAAACTGAATACAATAACAATCATTAAAGAGTCATGAACTAATGTTAAAATTGAAGATACACCATATCTAAATGTAAATCTTAATGTTACATATATTATTATACCTACAATAGCATATAATAAAGATTTAATAGCATTCTTAATTAACTCTTTCTTAACTGTATTAGAAACTGATCCAATACTAGTTGTTGATTTTTCATATTTCTTTTCAAAATGATTTTCAATTTTTTCTACATCATTTGATTCTAAAGTTTTATTAATAGTTACATAAACTGATTTTTCATTAATTTGATCTGAATTTTTAACTTCATATCCTAATTCTTTTAAATCTGTTTTAATAGCACTAGCTTTGATATTATCTTTAGTATTAATTGTAACAGTAGAACCACCTTTAAAATCAATACTTAAATTTAAACCGTTAAAGTATAAATAAATACCACCAGCAATTAAAACAACAATTGACATTACAGCAAATTTTAAACCATATTTAGCATAATTTAATCTTGCTAATAAAGGTTTCTTATCTAAATGTTTTAAACCAACAAAAGCATTTAGATGATTATCAAATTTTTTACTAGCTACATAACCTCTTAATAAAGCACGAACTAAGTAAACCATAACTAATAAAGTAACAATAACACTTATAATTAACATTGTAGCGAATCCTTTAACACTACTTTCACCAAAAGTAAATAAGATTCCAGCAGCAATTAAAGTTGTAATATTAGCATCTATAATAGAAACTAATGATTCTTTATTACCTGCCTTAAATGCATCTTCTAAAGTATTTTTCTTACGTAATTCATCTTTAACACGTTCAAAACTTAATACAACTGAGTCAACAGCCATACCAATACCTATAATTAAAGCAGCAATTGAAGGTAATGTTAATCTACCATCAACTAAGTTATACATAGCAAATGTTAACATTGTATACACTATTATACCAATAGAAGCTATAAATCCACTAAAACGATATAATACAATTAATAATAATACAATTAAAGCAATAGCTATAACACCAGCAAAATAAGTTTTTTCTAAAGCATCTTCTCCAAATGAAGCATCAACTGTTTTAGAAGATTTTTCAACTAATTTAGTTGGTAAACTACCTGAATTAATTAATTCTTTTAAACTATTAGCTTCTTCATATGAGAAATTACCAGTTAATTGAACTTCGTCAGTAGTTAATTCACTAGCTATTGATGCATATGAAATACATCTAGAATTATTTAAAGATCCACAAGTACCATTTTCTAATTCTTTAGCAAATGAATCTGTCTTTTCATCAAAATCTAACCAAGTAACAATATAGTCACCAGATTTTCTAATTTCTTCTGTCTTTTTATGAAAAGTATCTACATCTTTAATACCAATACTTAAATAATATACTCCAGCCTTTTTGTCATCTACCCCTAATTTAACTCCATTAGGTTTTAAAACGTCACTAGTCATAACTAATTCATCTTTACTATTTCTAAAAGTTAAATTAGCCATTGAACTTAATGTTTTTTTAGCTTCAGTACTATCTTTAATACCAGCTAATTGAATTCTAATATTATTTCCTTCAATTGTAATTTCAGGTTCACTAACACCTAAAATATCAATACGTTTTAAAATAGTCTTATATGTATTAGTAACAGATTCTTTACTAACTTTTTTACCATTAGTATCTTGAACTTCATAAAGAATTTCAAAACCACCTTTTAAGTCTAATCCATATTTAACTTCTTTTAAAATTGGAAACATTAATGCAACTGAAGCAGCTAAAATAACTAGAGATAAGAATAAACTTCTAAAGAATTTTCTTGTTCTACTTTTCTTTTCTTTCTTTTCTCTAACTGCTTTTTTATCAATACGAACAACTTCTTTTTTTGGTTCTTCCTTTTTAGAAGTTTTCTTTGATTCTTTTTTAGATATTTTTTCTTCTTTTTTAATTTCTTTTACTTCTACTTTTTTTGGTTCTTCTTTAACTTTTTTAGAAGCTTTCTTTTCTTTTACTTCTACTTTAGTTTGAGTTTTTTTACTCTCTTTAGTTTCTACTTTTTTAGTAGTCTTTTTTTCCTTAGTAGATTGTGCAACATTTTTTGTTGTCTTTTCTTCTTTTGATCTAGCCATATAAGCACCATCCTATCTAATATTTAAATTACTTCCATCAATTAATAAAATATCATTCACTAATTGATTAATATAAATACTATTATAGTTTATCCACTTAGTATTTTTCAAGTAATTCCATAAATCTTTTTTAGAAATATCTAAAAAATCACATCTTTTAAGTTGAATTATTTTAGTTTCCAAAACTGGACTAAGTTTTTCATATAACTCTTTATCTAACTTTACTTCCATATACTATTTCCTCAACTTTTCACATATATTATTATATATCAAATAAGTTTAATTTTAAAGGAGAAATATGAAAAAAAGTAAATTTATTAAATCAACTATTATACTAATTATTGGTGGATTAATAACAAAAATATTAGGAATGATTGTAAAAGTATGTTTAACAAACTCTCTTAGTATTGAAGGATATGGCTTGTATTCCCTTATATTACCTACGTTTTTATTATTAATTAATATAAGTGGATTTGGTTTAACCACTGCTTTAAATGTACTTATTTCTACTGATAAATATAATAATAAAAATTTAATAATAACAACAATATATATAAGTTTTATTATAGAATTCATTTTGTTTTTAATATTATTACTATTATCTAGTTCTATAGCAAATAATTTATTACATAATAATATATTAAAGTTTCCTATTTTATTTATGAGTATAACGTTACCATTTATATCTGTATCTAATATATTTAGAAGTTATTACTTTGCTAAAGAAAGACTTATACCACATGTTATTACAAATATAATAGAAGATATAATAAAATTATTATTAATAATTATTATATTACCCAAAATAAACAATATAGAAAATGCCTTAATATTTATTGTATTAACTAATATATTATGTGAATTATCATCTATAATAATATTCTTTATATTATTTCCAAAATTTAAAATATACAAAGAAGATTTAAAAATAAATTTTAAAAATATAAAAGCAATATTTAAAATATCTATACCTACTACTCTATCTAGATTAATAGGATCTATAACATATTTTTTAGAACCTATTATATTAACTTTTATATTAATTAAAGTTGGTTATACAGAAACATATATAGTAAGAGAATATGGAATAATAAATGCTTATGTATTACCTATTATCTTATTGCCATCTTTTTTTACTAATGCAATAAGTCAAGCATTAATACCTTCTATTAGTAAAAATTATATTAATAAAAAATATAAAGAAGTAAAAAGAAAACTAAATCAAGCTATGACTATTTCTTTAATACTTGGGATAATATTTACTATAGGTTTTATGATATTCTCTCCTACTTTATTAAAATTTTTATATAATACTAATGAAGGAATAAAATATATTTATTTTTTAGCACCTATATTTATCTTTCACTACTTAGAACATCCTTTATTAGCAACTTTACAAGCTATTAATAAAGCTAAAATAAATATGAATATATCATTAATAAATATGTTAATAAGAACTATTGGATTGGCTATACTATCATCTTTAAAAATAGGTATGTATGGATTATTAATATCATTAATTTTAAATATTGTATTTACAACTATATATGCAAGATATAAAATTAAAAAATTACTTATAAATTAAAAAAATGCTTTATTCTTGTTATTTATTATTATATAATGTAAATAATAGAGGTGATACATAATGGAAGAAATAAGAAGCAATCAAGGAAGAATAGCAAACGTAAATAGAAGACAACTTGAAAGAAGAAGAAAAAAACAACTTCAAAGAAGAAAAAAAGTATTAGTTATTAGCGCTGCTGGTATATTAACTGTTGCTACTTTATTTGGAATACATAAATTTAATAAAAATGATTTTGAAAGAGTTATGCCTGAAGGATATATGCAAATATATACTACAGAACAAGTAGAAAGAAATGATACATTAACAAGTATAGCTGAAGAATACTATGATGATGATATTTATGATTCATATTATGAAGATATAAATGATTATGTAGAAGAAATTGCAGATATTAATAATATAAGTAATCCAAATAGAATTGATCCATACACAACTGTTATTATTCCTGCATTAACAGAAGAAAATAATATTTATATGGAACAAATTGAAGCAATAGATACTCAAATTGATCAATTACCTAAATGGGTTGATTATGAAGTACAAGCTGGAGATACTATTTTAGGACTTTCTTATTTAGGAGCTGGTAATACTGATGAAGCTTATAGTATTCAATACAGTATAATGGATAGAAATGATTTAGATAATTCTACTATTGTAATTGGACAACATATTCAAATAGTTAATCCAGAAATTGGAGCACTAAAAAAAGAAAGAGAACTTTTAAGAGAAAAATTACATGAATCATTAAAAGTAAGTACAGAAAAGTCTTTATAAGACTTTTTTTATTACAAAAAAAATAGTCTTATGACTATTTTTTACTATTTTTTGTATTATAACAAAGTAATATGTTTTCAAGTAACATAGCAACTGTTACAGGACCTACACCACCTGGTACTTTAGTAATATAAGATGCTTTTTTAGAAACTTTATCAAAATCAACATCTCCAACTAATTTACCATTTACATCATTAATACCAACATCAATTACAACAGCATCTTTCTTAACCATTGAATCTTTAATTAAATTTGGTTCCCCTGCTGCTACTACTAAAATATCAGCTAACGATGTAATATCACCTAAATTTTCAGTTTTACTATGTGTTACTGTAACAGTAGCATCACGTAATAAGAATGAATGAATTAATGGTTTACCAACTAATTTACTTCTACCTACTATAACTACATGTTTACCTTCAACTTCAATATTATTTTCTTCTAAGATACGCATAACAGCTAATGCTGTACAAGGAACTAATGTTTTTTTACCATTTACAAATCTACCAACATTTATATCTGTTAATCCATCTACATCTTTAGCATTACTTATTGTATTAATCAATCTCTTTTCATTATAATTTGCAGGTATTGGTAGATGAATCATTATACCATTTACATAATCATCATTATTTAATTCTTTTATTTTATTAATGATAGTTAATTCAGGAGTTCCTTCTTCAAATTTAAATAATCTAAAATAAATTCCTACCGAACTACATACTTTTTCTTTAATAGAAATATAAGAATTATTTTCTGCATTATCTCCTATTTGTATAACAGCAACACTAGGTCTAATCATAAATCCTTTTACATTTGTTTTTATTGTATCTTGAATACTTTTACTAATCTCTTGTCCATCTATAATTATGCTCAATTTACTCACCTCATTATTTGATAGGAATATTATTTCTCCTATTCTTACCTTAATTATAACAAAAATGAAATCATTTCTAACAAAAAGATGCATAGTTGACATAAATATATTTAAAATGTGTAAACAAAGAAAAAAACTACATAAGTAGTTTTTATAAATTATCCATATATTCTTGATATTTTGGAAGAATTTCATCTGCAGGCCCTATTGCCATTAATTCTCCTTCATTTAACCATAATACTTCATTACATAAATTACGAATAGTTTCTAAACTATGTGAAACAATTAAAACTGTTCTATTTTCATCAGAAATTAATTCTTTCATCTTATTGTAACTCTTTTCTTTAAATTTAGCATCTCCAACACTTAATACTTCATCTATTAACATAATATCGGTTTCTAAGATTGCTGTAATAGCAAATGCTAATTTAGAGTACATACCTGAAGAATATGTTTTAACAGGTTTATAAATAAATTCTCCAATATCTGCAAAATTAATAATATCTTGTTCTTTTGCCTTAATTTCATCTTCACTAAATCCTAGTAACATACCAGATAAGTAAATATTTTCATAACCTGTTAATTTTTTATTAAATCCAACTCCAATAGATAATAAAGAAATTGTATTACCATGTAAATTAATACTACCTTTATCAGGTGAGAATATACCAGCAATTGATCTTAACATAGTACTTTTACCAGCACCATTTTTACCAATAATACCTAATATTTTACCTTTTTCTACTTCAAAGCTAACACCTTTTAAAGCATGATATAATTCAATTCTTTTATTTAATTTAGTCCAACTTGCTCTAATAGAAGTTTTCTTTAAACCACGATAAGTAACATGTAAATCTTTAACTGTAATTGCTATTTCTTTTTCCATTATATCACCTTCGCATAACTATTTTCATTTTTATGAATTAAATGTATACCTATCATACATAGTAATATACCTACTAATCCCCATATTCCTAAGAACATGAAATTTGGAAACATATTAGATAATGTAACATCTCTTGTTTGTTGCATACAGAAAGCTATAGGATTTCCATATAATAATATATCATCTATAATCTTTTTACCAAATATAGCTCTATTACCAAATGTATCTTTAATATTATAGAAAACACCTGATAAATAGAATAACATCTTTAATCCAATAGTAGTTAAATTAGCTAAGTCATTTAATGTTACACCAAAATGCATTAATATCATTCCAATACCAAATGCTAAAATATAAGCAATTATAACAATTGGAATAATAAATAACATATATATATTAAATTCAACACCTGTAACAAGCATCATTAATAAACAAATACAGAATGATATAGCCATTTTAAATAAATATGTAAATGATTTAGATAAAAGTAATATATATTTTGGTAAATATACTTTAGTTACTAAATCTCTATTATCAATAATTAATTTAACACTACCTGTAATCATTCTATTAAAGAATTCCCATATAGTTAATCCAAGTAAGACAAAAATTTTAAATTCATCTCCTCCTCTTTTCATAATTGTTCCAAAAATAAGAGAATAAATTAACATAAAACTTAATGGTTCAATTACCCACCATAACCAGTTTAAATATGAATCAGCAACTTCACTTTTTAATTCAGCTTTAGCAGATCTAATTGCATATTTAAAATACTTTTTAATATTATTAAAAAACTTCTTCATAATTCCTCCAACTTTTTATTCACCGAATATACTTAAAATTTTAGCAAATTGATATAAAATCTTATTTCCGTTATTAATAGCAAATGATTTTTCAAATGCTTTACCACCAATAGTAAGCGCTGCTATTACACCAGTAACTATCAAACTACTAGCAATAGGACTAATTGGTAATACATCAGGAATTTGTGTTGCTACAGCAACACCTGCAGCACCTGATATAATCCCACATATATCTCCAATAACATCACAACAAAATGATGTAGTCTTATCAGAACTTTTCTTTAAAGCAACAGCTCTTTTAGCACCTTTTATTTTTCTAGAACTCATAGCATGAAATGGTGCTTCATCAGCAGCTGTAACAGCTACTCCTATTGTATCAAATATTATACCAATACCTACGAAAACTAATATTACAATCGTACCAACTAAAATATTTACATTTCTCATAGCGATTTCAGATAAAAATGATAATACTACTGAAATAGTAAAAGCTAAAATCATAAGGGTTAAAACCCACTTAATATTTGCTGGTATTCTTGGTTTTCTTTTATCTTCTAATTGATTTTTTATTTCTTTTTTCATCTTTACCTCAACCATATTAATTTTATATTATTTAGTCTTCTTTGTCAACTAATCAAAAAAAGGACAAAGTCCTTTTTTTTTTGGTTTATCTCATGGCTAATAACATAGTTAACTTTACGTCATAGGTCAAGCAGAATTTCTCTAGTTTCCACAATACCGTTACCAGTATTGCCGTTCCCATTTAAGAAAACTAATATAGAATTACTTACTATATGGCTTGATTACCACTCAGTACGCACTATAATCCTATGTTAAAATGCACTCTAGGAGATTTCCTCCCCAACACAATTTATTATTAGTACTTTTTTGCAATTAATGTTTCAAATAGATTTACAGTTAATAACTTAGCTACAGTTAGTTAACATTCTTAGTTATCCCCATTAATCACTCAAGACAAGCTACACAACACATAACTTTCATCACGATGTCGGTTCAATCCAAGTTCGTATCGAGTCCATCAGTATACACGTTTAGGCTCAACACAATAAATGGTCTCCATGAATGTTGGGTCATTTGCACATGCCATTGTGGATGCCCAGCACTCTACCTTCCAGCATTCACCCTAAACTGGGCGTAAAAAGCAAACACAAGAAGTTTCACAGATATGCTCTTATGCGGTATTTTAACCCCGCCTTCATAATAAATGTTATTGACTAGAATAATGTGCCACTAACAATTCAAATTATAGCAGATTTTTTAATTTGTGTCAAATCTACTATATTATATGTTTTATATAAAAATATATTATATTTTCTTTATTTTTTGTTTTTCTTCAATCATAGCCTTAGCTTTAGGATCAAAATTTTCATACCAATCAATCGTTCTTAATGCTCCATTAAATAATCTATATTTTGGAACCCAACCTAATTCAGTTCTAATTCTATCAGTACATAAAATACCTTGAGTAAATGCTGAATTACCTTTATTAGCAGATTCTGGTATATCAAATGTAACACCAATATTTCTATCAGGATGTGTACTACATAATATTTCAGCTAATTCTCTAACTGATACTTTATCTTCTTCACTACCAATGTTATAACAATTTTCTTTACCATGTAATAATACTTTAAACATAGCACTAACTGCATCACTTATATAAGTAAATGTTTTAATTGCTTCACCTTTACTTTTTAAAACAATATTTTCATGTTTAATAACATTAGCAAAAAAATCAGTTTGTACCCTACCATCATCAATTTGCATCATTGGTCCATATAATTGGAATGGACGAACAATTTTAGCATTTAAACCATATTCTTCTCTCGCAGCAACACACATATTTTCTGCTGCCTTTTTACCTTCAGCATAACCATTTCTAGGAACTAAAGGATCAACTTGTCCTAAAGGCCCCTCTTCATAGAAGAAATCTTGCCCTTCCATAGGTTGTCCATATATTTCTCTTGAAGAAACATATAAATATGATTTAGCTTGTTGTTTTACATCAGACATATTATTACCTAATGCAAGTTCAATAGTATTATAAGTACCTAATGTATTAGCTAAATTAGTCTCATATGGATACTTTTTCATTGCATTAGGACTAGATGGTGAAGCAGTATGAATAACATAATCTACATAACCATCTAAATTAACTGGTTTTGTAACATCTTGAATTAATGGAAATACATGACTATCATTTAAAACTTGATCTGCTAATTTAGAAGCATTTCTTACTAAAGGAATAATAGTAATATTTCTATCATATGATTCATTTAATTTCATTAAAGTATAAATGAAATAACTACCAACCATTCCTGTAGCACCTGTTACTAAAACTGTAGAATCTTGTAGTTCAGGTAATCCATTATTTTCTTCTATTATTTGTATTGTATCTTCGTCGATAATTCTATTTATTATCATGTAAACCTCCTAATATTTTTATCTTACCACTTTTTTTTTATCTTCATCACCATTATCTCTTGCATATTGCATTGCAGAATTTAATGCAAATTCAGTATTTTGTCCCATAAAGTAATTTGCAACGTCACTACTTTGTAATATACCTAATAAAGCAAAGAAATCTTGAGTATTGGTAACTTTCATATTATTAGGATTACCTTTAACTATAGCACAACTTTCATCAAAAGCAGCTTTAACTAATGAAGCTGAATCAACAATAGTTCCACCTTTATAAGTTCCAGCATAATTAGGATCAATAGCTCTAATTTTTTCATGAGCTTCAACTATATGTCCTAATCTAAAACTTTGTGGTGCTACTCCTCTAAACATTTGTTTTCTATCTAAAGTAGCATTAATATATTCTCCATCTTTACTAAAAACAGGAGTTTCTGCAAAAGGAATACATGTAACAGCGTTTCCTTTTTCTTTAACTGTTTGAATATTTTCAGAAATTTCTCTTGGTGTAACAATTGGGCGAACACCATCATGTATTAATACTATTGAATCTGGATCATTACTTATCTCAGCTTGTTTTAATATTTTATAAATTGTATCTTGACCAGTATTACCACCTGATACAATTCCATGTTGTGGAACTTTATCTATATGATGAATTTGTAATAAATTACATAGATATGGAATCCACTCCTCTAAACATCCAATATAAATTTCATCTATTTCTGGATGATTTTGAAATACTTTTAATGTATGTACGATAATTTCTTTATCATACACTTTAACAAATTGCTTAGGAATTTCAGAACCAAATCTTTGTCCTGTTCCACCTGCAAATATAATTGCAATATTTTTTGCCATACGAATCCTCCTATCATTTGACTAATTAAATTATACTATAAATTAATAATCGAAAGCAAATTATTTTATAAATTTCCATACAAAATCAATTATATCTTTAGATGCATGTTTAGTATCATAAACATATTTATCTTTAAATTTCTTTAATTTTAACATATCATATTCTTTGTTTTCTATACTATCTAATAACTCTTTAGCATCTTTATTTATAGGTCCTGGTAATTCTTTATAATAATCTATAGCTAACCCTCTACCTACTTCATAATGATCTATATCAAAATTATAAAAATATAACGGAATATTCTTAATAGCAGCTTCATAAATTATACATGAATAATCACTAATTAAATAATCAGCAACACATAACATATCAAAAGATGAAAATTCTCTATCAAAATAAACGCCATCTTTTACATCTAATTCATTAACTTTACTTAATGGATGTAATTTAATAATTAAATTATATTTATTTAAATCTACATTATCAATTAAATCCTTTACTTTTAAAGCAAATTCATCTTCTATTTTTCTAAATGTAGGACAATAAACTATATTCTTTTTATTTTTAAGTTCAGGATATACTTCATATATTCTTTCTTTTTGTTTTTTATCATATTCATCACTTATTAATAAATCTAATCTAGGTAATGGAAATGTTAATATATTATCTTTAGTATAATTAAATCCTCGAGCTAAATGATCTTTATATGCATCATTACTAGCAAATATATAATCATAATTTTTATGCATTTTCATTAAAGTAGCAATACTTGATTTACTACCTTCTTCTTTATCTAAAACAGCATAACCAAATAATTTCATAGTTCCCATTGAATGCCACATTTGAATAATTTTTAATTTCTTTTTATGTTTTAATATTGAAACAACCATACAATAAGAATCTAATATAACAACTTTAGAAGTTGCTAAATGGTACATTTGAACTAACATATGGAAAGCATATTTAATTTTATCCATAGTTGTTGATTTAATTCCATCTTTTAATTCTTTGCATAGCACTACTACTTTTACATTTTCATTTCTTCTCTCAATTTCTTCTCTTAATAATCTAAAATCCATTGTTTCATGTGATGCTTGTCTAGACATCATAGTTATCTTATTTCTTGTAGGTAATAATTTCATAAAGAAATATAAAATATTTATACAAAATATTCCTACCTTAATTATAATTGTCATAAATCCTCCTACTTACAAGTATATCCTTGTTTTTTTAATCTTTTTATTTCACTATAATAATTATATTTTTTATTATTTTTATATTTAACAATTAATTTATTAACATCTTTTTCTATATCATAATCTTTAAATTTTAATTCAATATCATTTAATATTTCTTTATTATTTGAATAATATATATCTTTTCTATTTAAACTATTTATATATCTAATATCATATATTGATTCAACTTTATAATTTTCTAAATCAGTAGTTCTAACACAAGTTTTCTTACTTGTAAAAAACAATATTGAAATAATAATTAATATTACTAATAAAATACTAAATATAATACATACTTTTTTACTCATATCAAAACTCCTATACTGGAATATATTTTTTTCCTAATTTTTCTACATATGCTTTTATTTTAATTTCACTTAATTTTTTCCAATTATCCATATACCAATTATAATCAGATTCGTTACTAATATAGCATCCTTCATACGTTACTGTTATTACTTTAAATAATTCATATGGTATTCTTTGCATAGCATAATAATTTTTGATGTTATAAGTTTGACCATTTGTTTTATCAAGTAAAGCATCAGTATCATAATTTCTACCATATATCCTTAAATGATTTTCATTAGTTGGATAATTTTTGTCCCATTCTTTTACAATTTTATATGTTACATCATTTTGTGACATAGTAGATTGATTAACTAATAATACTTCCCATCCTGAATAAGATTTATTGAATGTAGAATTATGATGATTAGAGTATACATATCTACTAACTACACCATAATATCCAACTGCGTAACTTCTTCTTCTAACATTAGTATTATCAACTGGACCCATCATTAAACCATAAGTATCATCATCTCTTGTTAATTTAACTTTTAAACCATGTTGTTCGTATCTTTCTTTTTCATATAATGTTTGCATTAAATTAATAGTTTTCTCTAAAATTTTACCTCTTGTAGCACCTGTATCCGATCCCCCATGACCAGCATCTAATAAAATATCATATTCATATTCAAAATCTTCAATCATTATTTTAGGATTATTATTTTCATAAGATAATGTAACAAGCTTATTACCTATTTTAGCTCTATTAATTCTACTCATTGTATCTAATTTATTAATAACTAACATCTTATCTGTATTATCATTTACATATAATTTATATATACCATTTTTAAGACCGGATAAACTCATATTACCACTATAATAATTATCTTTAACTGCCATACCATATTTTTTACATGTTGATTCATCACATAATTCAATAGAATATTTTTTACTACCATTTTTAATATAGCCTTTTATATATATACCATCGTTTGTAAAACTCATAGATATTGTAGTATTAGAATTACTCTTTAAATCTACTTCTTCTTTTTTATCTTTACCTTTCTCAGTAGAAATAGTCTTAGTAACTGTATTATTATTTTTTAATTTAGTTTTTACATTAATTGTTCTTGTAACACTTGATGTATTACCACTACTATCAGTAGCTTTATATTCTAATTTGTATGTACCTTTTTTCTTATAATCTACTTTACCAATTACTTCTACTTTTATATCTTCATCATAATTATCTGTAACTGTATAACCAGGTTCTTTATATTTAGATCCAACATTAATATTTATTGTTGAACTACCTTTTAATTTAATATTAGGAGCAACCATATCTTTAACATTAACCACTCTATATAAGTCATATAATTTATTTTTAGTTTTATATTTAACTAAATAGGTTCCATTTTTTTCTATATTAACAACATCCTCAGTATCAAGTTTTATTTTTTTATCATTAATTATTTCAACAGCACCTTGTTCATCATATCCATTATTTGTTTCAATATCAATTACTTCTTCACCATATACATAAGCAATATAATAATACTTGTTAAATTTAGTAGCATTTATATTAACAATATTTACTACATTATAAATAATAAATGAAGCAAATATTATATTTAATATTATTAATAATATAAAAAATATCTTTTTCATATCTATCAATCCTTACTTTTATAATTATATCATAAAAAAAGAAATTATAAATTATATAATTTCTTCTTCAATAATAAATCTTGGTCTTTTTTTTGTTTCTTGATATATTTTACCTATATATTCTCCTATTATACCTAATGATAACATTTGTATACCTGCTACAAGCCAAATAGAACCCATTAAAAAAGTCCATCCTTCAACAGCATATCCTAACATTTTATTTATAAGAGCAAATATAATTATTCCTATACTCATGAAAAAGAATAATATACCAAAAAATGTAATCATTTTAAGTGGTCTAACACTAAATGATGTAATACCCTCAAAAGCTAATTTTAATAATTTTTTTACAGAATATTTAGTTTTACCAGCTAATCTTGTATTGCGGTCATAATATGCAACACTAGTTTTATATCCTATTTGAGGAATAATTCCCCTTAAAAATAAATTGACTTCATCAAATTCATCTAATCCTTCAATAGCTCTAATACTAAGTAATCTACATTCAGAATGATTAAATACCAATTCTACACCCATTAACTTCATTAATTTATAATATATTTCAGCTGTAAATCTTTTAAAGAATGAATCTTTCTTTCTAGATTTTCTAACGCCATATACAATTTCAGCACCATCATTATATTCTTTGACCATATCATCAATAACATTAATATCATCTTGTAAATCTACATCAATACTAATAGTTATATCAGCATGTTTTTTACTAACCAGTAATCCTGCTAATATAGCATTTTGTTGTCCTCTGTTTCTTGATAACTTAACTCCAGAATATAATTTATTCTTTGTCATTTTTTTAATTATATCCCAAGTACCATCTTTAGAACCATCATCAATAAATAATATTTTACTATCTTTTTTTATAGTTTTATTTTTAATTAAAGTTTTCATTTTATCCTCAATTATATCTTTACTAACAGGTAAAACTTCTTCTTCATTATAACAAGGGATTATTAAATATAATGTTGGTATTTTTTTTCTTTTCATAGCGTCCCATCCTTTATTTATTTATTCTAACATATTAAAATAATGAAAATCAATAAAAAAGATAAGGATTATTGATTATAATACCTTTAAAGTTCATATCCTCAATCTCTTGTTGTGATTT
>DIMA01000011.1 GCA_002425325.1 Caryophanales bacterium UBA5578
GTACTTGACAGGTACTAGTATCGTATAAAGTCTTTTTTTTAACTCTTTATTCTGTCATTTCTAACATATGTACCTAAATATCTTTCAGGATCTAATTCAATTGAAGCATATATTTCTGATACATTTCCTAACCAATCATTATTTCCATCAGATAATGGAGCATGAATGTCTCTAATTTCTTCTAATGTTTCAGCACCCATTCTTCTGTACTTTTTAACTTCTAAAATTATTTCAATAAAACCTTCTTCTTTAGTAGAAAAATGTTCAAATGAAGGTCCACCAAATCTAATACCAGCAGGATTATTATATTCTAAAAATAATTCACTATTAAAGCTAGTTTCAGCTTGAACTATAGAGTATATTAAAATTGGATCTTCATCTAGTAAATTAGCATAATAATTAATATCTTCACCATAAGAATTAGTAGATTCATAATCATTATCTATATATAAATTAGTTGTATCTAATCCAATATTATTAGGTAATTGTTTAGCACATCTACAGAAATATAAAAATAATTCTTCTTCTGATTCCGCATATACTACTTCACCCTTACAAGTTACACCTTCAATGTAACCATCTATAAAATTTTGTGAAGTAAAATTATCAGTTAACTCAACCAATCTTTGATATACAACATCATAATTAATTTGATATATATCACAATATTTTTTTACTAACTCTTGTCTAACTTGTTCTTCTGTTAATTGAACATTACTCCTTGTTGCAGATTCTGGGCTAGCATCAATTTGAGATAAAATACTTTCTTCTGCATTAGAATAAATAGTATCTGGTACACATCGAACTGTCTCCATTTGTAACTCTACATCATTTCCTTTAGCATTATGTGTAAATACAGCAATTGTAATACCAGACATTACAAGTAATGTACCACCTATTAACTTTAATCTTGCTCTTCTATATGCCGCTTGTTTTTGAAGTTTCATTTTTCTTCTTCTTCTTAATTCTTCAGGATCTATAATCTTTTTAGCACCTGCTATATTTGGATTATTATGATATTTTCTAAGTTCTAATATTTCTGCATCTGTTAGCCAAAATATTTCATTATCAGAAAAATAACATCCTCTAGCAGATATATTTTTAGGATTTAATCTTGTAATATCTCTCATATTTCACCATTAATTATATCTTTATATGTATTAATAAAATATTCATCAGTCATTCCAGCTATATAATCAATAACTTTTTGATAATCATTAGTATTAATTAAATATTTATCAGACATATCTCCTAAAAATACTTGATAAATCTTACTATCATTATTTTTATTCTTTAAATCATTTAAGAAATGAATAAATATTTTTCTAAACATTACTTCATATCTATCTAAATCTTCTTTTGAATTAGCCTTAGAATATATATTAGCATAATTAAAATCTTTTAAATCTTTAATTGCTTTATATACTTCATCACTCATTTTTATATACTCTTGATTTAAACTATTTGAAATAATATCTAATATAACCGTATTAATAATTTCTTTATTAGTAGTACCTAATACTTCTCTTATATTAGTAGGAATGTCATCAGTTTTTATTACATTCATTCTAACAGCATCTTCGATATCTCTACCAATATATCCTATAACATCACTTATTCTAACAATGCATCCTTCTAATGTCATAGGTCTTAATTTAGATACAGCCATCGGATCAGTATAACAACTTTCATATATATTTAAGAAATCTTCCTTTGTTTTTTTCATCGGATAATATTCATGGCATACAAATTCACCATTATGACATAAAATTCCATCTAATACTTGTAATGTTATATTTTCACCTTTACCATTATTTTCAACATCTTTTAAGATTCTTACACTATGAACATTATGATTAAAATATCTTCCAGTATATTCATAACTAATTCTATTTAATATAGCTTCACCTGGATGACCAAATGGTACATGACCTAAATCATGACCTAAAGCTATAGCTTCAATTAAATCTTCATTTAAATTTAAAGCTCTACCTATTGTTCTAGCTATCTTACTAACCATTTGAACATGTGTCATACGTTTACTAATATGATCATTATCTACATTACTAAAAACTTGTGTTTTATCAGAATATCTAGAATAAGATAAAGAATAAATTATTCTATCAATATCTCTAAAAAAACTTGGTCTAATATCTTTAATTTCTTCTTCTAATCTAATAGCGTCAGCATTTTTAGTTGCTAAAGGACTAGTATAAGTATCTCTAATATTCATATTCTTAATTATTTCATCATGCATTACTATCACCAATTATATTATAACATTTTATTGACAAAAAAAGTATAAATATATATATTTATATTGGTGAAAGTATGAAAAGAAGTTGCGGAATTTTAGTATATAAAAAAGAAAATAATGAATATAAAATATTTTTAGCTCACATGGGTGGTCCATATTGGGAAAATGTAGAAGAACACTCTTGGTCTATACCTAAGGGGGAAAAAGAAAAAAATGAAACTACAAAAAAAGCTGCAAAAAGAGAATTTAATGAAGAGACTAATTTGACATTAAGTAAAGAAATAAACTACTTAGCCAGCAAAAAAGTAAGTAATAATAAACTAATAACTATTTTTACAACAGATGAAATTATTGATATTACAAATTGCAAAAGTAATTTTTTTGAAAAAGATATAAATGGTGTAACCAAATTATTTCCCGAGATGGATAGATATGAATGGTTTACACTAGAAGAAGCTAAAAATAAAATATTAAATAACCAATTATATTTTATAAATAAATTTGAAGATAAAATAAAAAGGAGTTAAACTCCTTACCTAAAACAAATACATAAAAAGAATTTTTAAGAATACATTATTCTAAAGATAAACCACACCAACACTAGTATTTGTTTTCTAAAATGATAGTAACATAAAAATAAAAAGATTAATATACATAATATTAATCTTTTTTTATTATTTATTATATTTTACACTATTTTCGTAAACATCTTGCATTGTTAAGAATACATTATCTATTTTAGCTTTTAAATTATCTTGGGAAATACCACCAACAATTAAATTAGACTTCATATCACAATAATGATCTATATCATTATCAATAAATGTTTTTCTAACTGGAACTTTTCTTAAACTAGATATAGTTTTATCTAATATAATTTTAATATTCTTAGTTAATCCAGCATATATTTCATTTGGTATATCATCTATTACTGTAGAATAATCTTTATATTTTGCTACTAAAATAGGTGGCTGATAAATTAATAAATTTAATATTTTAATAATAGTCATAGTATCTCTAATAGGTTTCTTACCATTTACTTTTAACCCTACAAAAGAGAATCCTTTTTCTTCATCATAATATATCTTATTAATATTTTGATCTATTGCTAAAGGTGATTCTATTAAAGCATAATAATCTTTTACAAATGCGTCAAATTGTTCTTGACTCGCATTAGCAAGTATTGCAATTTCACTAGAATATCTTCTTAAAGCTTCATAATATTCAGTCATAACATCCAAAGAATTGCATGTTGGATCAATATTTATAAATTCACTTTCAGTATGGATTGGTTTACCTTTTGCTCTTTCTTGTAATAACCATCCACTTTGTGTAGTTATACTACCTATTCTTAAAGGTTCTGACGCAGGATCAAAAGAATAATCAAGTATTCCCATTGCATTTACACCTTTATTTTTCATTTCTTCTAATAAAGTAACATTTAATCCAATTGTTTCATGACATAAATCTTCATATAATAAAGCATAATTTCCAATATAATAGCAATTAGATCTAACATCATATTCACTTAATAATTGAGTCATTTCTTTCATTTCTTCTGTTATTTTCATATTATCACCTATCTTAAGTTTATTATAACACAAATAAAAAAAATAGAGATAAAAATCTCTATTTTATGATCCAGAACTCTCATATTTTCTTAAACCTATGTTAAAAAGTGTAAATGCAGGTATTAAAAATAACACTGCTAAATATGGTAATACTATATATACCTTATTGGTTGTATAACCCATAATATATTGAATCGGATAATAATTAATTAATGATAATGGAATAATAAATGTAAAAATAAATTTCATTGCTTTATTATATATTTTCATAGGATATTGTCCAAATGATTTGGTACCATTAGTAAATACATTGATAAATTCAATTCCTTGAATAGAAATAAAACAATATGCAGCTCCTATTATTAATAATCCCATAATTAAACTTATCATACCTATTAACATACCTATCAAAGCAATAACACTATATATATTTAAATTTAAATTATATACACTTATAAAAAATATTATAAATGCAAATATTATTCTACTTGTTTTTTCAAAACTAATATTACTTCCTAATATTTGTAAATATAAATTTCTAGGTCTTATTAATAATAAATCAAAAGACCCATCTACTATTAAGTCAGAAAAATGATCAAATCCTCTTCCAATAAATTCTGATATTGAATAACCTAACCATACAATACTGAAAGTTAATATTAATTCATTTATATCATATTGATTTAATAATTTAAATTTATCAAATATAGCGCAAAATGAAAATATTTCCATAAACATTACTAACACTTGGGAAAATGAAGTTAGAATAAAAGACACTTTATATTCTAAATTAATCTTTAAATGCATTGCTAAATAACTTAAAAATAATCTCATTATCCACCTTGTATAAATACTTTCTTTAATGATCTTTTCATAGCAAATTTCCCAATTGCAGTTAATACTATTATCCATATTAATTGAAGTAAAATAAGTGATAGTGATTCATTTATCGAAATATTTCCCGAATATACTCTAAATGAAAAGTCACTAACTAACCCAAAAGGTAAATATTTCCCAATATATTGGACTATATTAGGCATTAATGGTAACGGGAATGCATAACCAGCAAAAAATCCTCCAACAGCCATTACCATACTAGATATTCCTGAATCTTGATTTGTATAAAAACTAACTATTTGAACTATCATAGCAATACTAATTACTATAAAAGCTCCTAATATTAAACTTATAAAAAACAATATAAAATGTGTAAATGATAGAGGTAATGTTAATCTTATTGATTTTGGAACTATAAATCCTAATATAATTATTGGTAAAAATCTAAGTATTACAGCTGCATACTTTTTAGATATTAATTTTATATACCACCAATTATATATATCATATGGTCTACATAATTCATATGCTACTGTACCTGTTTTAATTGATTTCATTATTTCAGGATCTTTTACTTTTAAATAAATTAATGCATAAAAAGCTTGATTTAACCATGTATAAGTAACTAATTGTTTTAAATTAATACCTACATTAGTATTAGAACTATTAAAAAAAGCTATATAAATCATTATATATAAGAAAGCCCAAAAAACTTGTGTAGTTAACCCTGCTATAGCGGCTTTTCTATATTGTAATCCACTAATTAATTCTCTTTTAAAATAACTTATATAACCTATCATATATTATACTCCTTATATAAGTTATATATTATTTCGTCCAAATCATCATTTAATATATTAATATCATTTATTTCACATAAATTAGAGTATTCTGAAACTACTTCAGAAATCGTTGTCTTATTCATATTAACATCCAATAATACTCTATTTTTTTGTTTTTCTATTAATGAAACATTATTAACTTTAGGAACTTTCTTTAATCCTGTTAATAATATCTCCAACTTCTTATGTTGTGAATACTTCTTTTTAATTACATTTAATGAACCATCATATAATTTTTGACCCTTACCTATAACAATTATTCTATTAGTTAAAGCATCAATATCAGACATATCATGACTTGTTAATATGATAGTTATTTTCTTTTTCTTATTTATTTCTTTAATGAAATTTCTAACAGCAACTTTAGATACAGCATCTAAACCTATTGTAGGTTCATCAAGAAATAATATCTTAGGATTATGAAGTAATGATGCAGCAAGTTCGCAGCGCATTCTCTGTCCTAGACTGAGTTGTCTCACCGGAGTTTTTAATAAATCATTTAAATCTAATAATTTACATAACTCTTCTTTTGTTTTTAAATATTCCTCTTTATTTACTTTATAAATATCTCTTAAAAGATCAAATGAATCTTCAACGGGGATATCCCACCATAATTGAGATTTTTGTCCAAATACAACACCTATATTTTTTACAAATTTCTTTCTATCTGAAAAAGGATTAGCTCCATCAATACTTATTTCACCACTATCTGGTTTAAGTATTCCACAAAGCATCTTGATTGTTGTACTTTTTCCAGCACCATTTGGTCCAATATACGCTACTATTTCACCTTCTTTTATATCAAAAGAAATATCTTTAACAGCATCTATATAAATGTATTTCTTTTTAATAAAACTTTTAATAGCTTCTTTTAAACCACTCTTTCTTTGTGCTATTTTAAATTGTTTATTTAAATTTCTAACTGTGATATAACTCATATACAATACTCCTAATCTAGACATTTAAAAAGAATACTCATATTTGTATATACCAACTACATTAATTAGTGATTATCTTACTTTAAATTCTTATATTTTTTAAAATCATTAAGCATATTGATGTTTGATTTTCTTAACGTTCCTTCCTTACTATACTTATCTAATTCATCTAATGTACACCATTTTACGAAATCTACTTCTTCTTTTTGAAGACTTAATTCTTCAATAGTAACATCTTTTTGTACATAATATAAATCAAAGAATGTTGGCCCACATTGTTTAGTAGTAATTAATTCAATATTATCTCGATCTAATTCTAAACCTAATTCTTCTTTTGATTCTCTTATAATAGTTGATAGTGTATCTTCACCAGTAGTAACATGACCACCTGTTAAAGCCCATACACTATTTTTTTCTGGAGATGTAAATTGCATTAATAATTCATTTTTAGAATTTTCTATTATGATACAAGTTAATAAAATATATCTATTATCTGGTATTTCATCTCCCCTACATATTTTTTCATTGGTTAAATTACGTTCATTATCATATAAGTCTAAATATTCCATATAATACCTCCTTTATACAACGCAAAAAACCACATTTTCATGTAGTAGTACATAACAAAATATTAGATTTTCTGCAAAACGTCGAGATAATCATACTATAAGATTAAAAAAAATACAAGTATTAAATTGATAATTCATCAATTATATTTAAATTTATATCATATAATGTAAATTTTCTATTATCATAAGCTATAAAAGATTTATTTCCATCTCTTGGATAAGTTATACTACCAGGATTAATTTCTTTTGTAGTTAATATTGATCTATGAGTATGTCCTGATATTTTAATTACGTTAGATGGAATATTTAAATTTAAATGACCATGTGTACAATATATTCTAATATCATCTTCTATATTAAATGTTATATAATCATTCATAATATTAAAATCTAATTTTATTTGATCTGTTAAACTATCGCAATTACCTTGAACCCCTATTATTTTATTTTTATAATGATTCAATAAATCAGCTAATTCATCTGAACTAACATTATTATGATAATCATATAAAATATCACCTAATAAAATAATAGTATCTGGATTAAATTCATCTATAAACTTTTTGATATTTAAAATATTTTCATAACCACCATGAATATCGGATATAATAATTAGTTTCATTTTTATTCTCCTTATCATCTATATTATACCAAAACATACTATATTTTATATAGTAATTCTTTACTAAAAATAATATGTATGATAAACTAATTATGTTAATTGGAGTGGTATTATGTATACTATAAAAGTGGTCCTACGACCGAGAAAATTACTTAATAATTTATAATAAAATAATAAGTAGGAGGATTTATGTCAAAAGATAAACAAGTTAAAAATATTACATCACGTGATGATGATTTTGCTCAATGGTATACAGATGTATGCCGCGTTGCAGATTTAGTTGATTATTCTTCTGTTAAAGGAAGTATGATTATAAGACCATATGGATATGCTATATGGGAAAACATAGTAAATATATTAGATAAAAAATTTAAAGAAACAGGTCATTTAAATGTTCAAATGCCAATGTTTATACCAGAGAGTCTATTTAACATTGAAAAAGATCATGTTGAAGGATTTGCTCCAGAATGCGCTATAGTAACACATGGTGGTAAAGAAGAACTAGAAGATAAAATGATTGTTAGACCAACAAGTGAAGTATTATTCTGTGAACATTTTAAAAAGATTATTAAATCATATAGAGATTTACCATTGCTTTATAATCAATGGTGTACAATTGTTAGATGGGAAAAAGAAACTAGACCATTCTTAAGAAGTAGAGAAATATTATGGCAAGAAGGTCATACAATGCATTCTACTGAACAAGAAGCTAAAGAAGAAACATTAAGAATGTTAGATGTATATACTGATTTACAAAAAAATTATTTAGCTATTCCAGTTATAACAGGTAAAAAAACAGATAAAGAAAAATTTGCCGGGGCTGAAGAAACTTATACAATTGAAGCTATGATGTATGATGGTATTGCATTACAAAACGGAACAAGTCATTACTTTGGAAATGGATTTGCTAAAGCATTCGATATTAAATTTTTAAATAAAAATAATGAATTAGAAACTCCATATCAAACATCTTGGGGAGTTACAACTAGAATGATAGGTTCTATTATAATGGTACATGGTGATGATAGAGGTTTAGTATTACCTCCAAATATTGCACCATATAAAGTATGTATTGTACCTATTGGAGAAGTTGAAGATACATTATTAAATATTGAATCAAGTTTAAAAGAAAAAGAAATTACATTTACTACAGATAGAACTGATAAATCACCTGGATTCAAATTTGCAGAAGCAGAAGTAAAAGGATATCCAATTAGATTAGAAGTTGGAAAAAGAGATTTAGAAAATGGATATGTTACTATTGTAAGAAGAGATACATTAGAAAAAATTCAAGTTACTGTTGATGAATGTATTAATAAAATAGAAGAGGTATTAAGTGATATTCAATCTAATTTATATAATAAAGCTAAAGAAAGAAGAGATAACTTAATATTTGAAGCTGAAACATACGATGAATTTATTAATATTACTAAAGAAAAGACAGGATTTATTAAAACTCATTGGTGTGGAGATGTAGCTTGTGAAAATAAAATAAAAGATGATACAACATATAAATCTAGATGTATTATAGATGAAAATTCAAAAGGTAAATGTGTTTGTTGTGGTAAAGATGCAAATACATTAATCTATTTTGGAAAACAATATTAAAAAAAGGTATATTACATACCTTTTTTTATTTTATTTACAATACTTTTAACATCTAATTTATATTGTTTTTCTAACTCATCTACACTACCATGTGTTACGAATGTATCATTATAACCTAAATTAAGACATTTAATATCTTTTAATTGTTTTTTTATTATTAATTCATTTATAGCTGTACCTAATCCATTAATAATTGTCCCATCTTCTAATGTAATAATATATTTAGTTTTATTGATTGAATTAATAATTGTTTTTTCATCTAATGGTTTTAAAAATCTGGCATTAATTACTTCACATTCAATATTATCTTTTAATAATTCTTCTTTAACCTTTATTGCTTTACTTACATATTTACCTATAGCAATAATTGTTACATCTTTTCCTTTTGATAATATTTGAGCTTTGTTATTCTTTATTTCTTTATATTTAAAATCAATATCTTCGCTTCCTCTTGGATATCTAATTACAACAGGTCCATTTAATTCTACTGCATATCTTAACATACATCTTAATTCACTAAAATCACTAGGTGCCATAATTGTAATATTAGGTATTAATCTCAAAAAAGCCATATCAAATAATCCTTGATGAGTCTCTCCATCAGCTCCTACAATACCTGCTCTATCAACGCAGAATATAACATGTAAATTTTGTGCACATACATCATGTATAATTTGATCATAAGCTCTTTGATAAAAAGATGAATATATTGGAATAACAGGAATCATTCCATCTGCTGCTAAACCTGCTCCAAATGTAATAGCATGTTCTTCAGCAATTCCTACATCAAAAAATCTATCACTATATTTAGATGCAAATTTAGTTAATCCTACTCCATCTTTCATAGCAGCTGTTATAGCAACTATTTTTTTATTCTTTTTAGCGATATTACAAAGTTCATCTCCAAATACTTTTGAATAATCATCTTTCTTCTTACTTAAAGAAATACCAGTATCTTTATCAAATGGATTAACACCATGAAATTTTTCTGGATTATTTAACGCAGGCTCATATCCTTTTCCTTTTACCGTTTTAACATGTATTAAGATAGGTCCATCTAATTCTTTAGCTTTATTTAAAATGCATTCCAAATCATCTATTTTATGACCATTAACAGGTCCTAAATACTTAAATCCAATTTCTTCAAAATACATACCAGGTAATATTGCTTGTTTAATAATATCTTTACTCTTTTGTACTACTTTAATTATAGTTTTTCCTAATAGTGGTATTTTACTAACTATTAATTTTCCATACTCATTAGATTTAACATAACGTCTTCTAGTTCTTAACTTAGTAAGCATTTTATTCATACCACTGATATTTTTAGAAATACTCATTTCATTATCATTTAAAATAATAATCATCCTTGTATTAGTACAACCAATATGATTTAATGCTTCTAATGCCATACCACCGGTTAAAGCACCATCACCAATAACAGCTATTATATTATGTTTTTCATGTTTTAAATCTCTAGACTTTGCAAACCCCATAGCAGCACTAATACTTGTTGAACTATGACCTGTATTAAATACGTCAGTCTTTGATTCACTAGTCTTAGGAAAACCGGAAATACCTTTATATTTTCTAATACTCTTTAATTCTTCTTTTCTACCACTTAATATTTTATGAACATAACATTGATGTCCAACATCCCATACTATTTTATCTTTATTTAAATCAAATACAGAATGTAATGCCATAGTAAGTTCTACTACTCCTAAATTAGAAGCTAAATGTCCACCATTTTTACTAGTTACATCAATAATATATTCTCTTATATCATCAGCTAATATTTTTTTTTCTTTAATATTCAATTTTTTTATATCATTTAATTTATTTATTTTCTCAAGCATAAATACACTTCCAAACAGTAGATATTATTATAACACTAAATATTAATAATACAATATTAATATAAAAAAATCGTTAGCAATGCTAACGACTAATAATCTAAATGGTCGGGAAAACAGGATTTGAACCTGCAACCCCTTGGTCCCAAACCAAGTGCTCTACCAAGTTGAGCCATTTCCCGATGCAATTCATCAATACAAGTATAATTGTAGCATATCTTTTTAATTTTGTGAACACTTTTTTTAACTTTTTTGTTATTTTTTCATTATTTTTAAAGAATATCTCTTAAATTATACTAACTATTGATACTATATAACAAAAAACTTGATTCAAAAGAACCAAGTAATTATTAAAATGGTGCGCCCAAGAGGAGTCGAACCCCTAACCTTTTGATCCGTAGTCAAACACTCTATCCAATTGAGCTATGAGCGCATTTCCTTAATACAAGAAAGATTATAACACACTATTTTTTAATAATCAAGTTTTTTAAATAAAAAAAGATGATATTATTTATCATCTCTTATATAAAAGTCATCTCCAAATGCAGTATAACTCATTTCTTTATTTGTATTAGTTATAATTTTATTAGTTAAGATTAAACTTTCATATTTAATTTCTCTACCTGTATCTATTATAAAGTTAATAGTTTTACCATCAGATAATGTAGAATATGCTAATAAATATTTTACTTTATCTTTAGATAATTCATAAACTAAATATTCTTGTCCATCTTGTACTTTTTTACCATATGATTCAACTTTATATCCATCATCTTCTAATTTTTCTTTATAATCATCTTTTTTATTTTTAATATCATCATATTTAATCTTTAATTCAATATTAGTATGAATAGTAAAATCATCACTATATAAAATTAAATCATCTTGTGTTAAATTATAATTTCTAAATTCATTAATTATAATTTTATAACCCTTGAAAACAACATATTTATCTTCTTTTTTAGTTTCTTCCTTTTTAGGTTCTTCAACTACTGGTTTTTCATCTTTTTTATCTTTATTACTATTTGTATATATTAATAATCCAGCTAATACAGCAATACATATAATAAGTAAAATAATTATTATGTTATTACCTTTACTTTTTTTAGTATTACTAGGTTCTATTTTAGATATAGTAACGCTATCATTATTTAATAATTTATTTATATCAATATCTTCAGTTTTATTATCATCTATATTTATAGATTCAGCATTATTACTACTCATATTATATGCTATTGATGTAGTTTTATCTAAATCTTCATCTTTCTTTTGACTAATATAATCATCTAACGTAGTTTTAACTTCTGGAACTACTTCTTCTTCCTTATCTTCAACAACAACAGGAACAACATCGTCTGATATTAATTCAACAAATTCTCTATCAATATCATCTTCTATTACTATTTCTTGTTTTTCTTTTGGTTCTTCAGGAGATTGTTCTACAGCTTCCTCATTATTTACATTTTCTACAACTTTTAATAAATCATTAGCAATAGAATCTTCTTTTATTTCCTCTTTTTCTTCTTTTGGATTAATAATATCTACTATTTCAGGTAATATAACTGTCTTAGCTAATTCATCTTCATTATTTGATGCTATTTGTATTTGTGAAATATCAATATTATCTGTTAATTCTATATCTTTTTTATTCTCTTCTAAAACAACAGGTTCTCCACACTTTTTACAAAAATTACTATTTTCTGATAATCTTGTTCCGCAATTTTTACATATCATTGTATCACCTTCTAATATAACTATAACATTATTAAATATCTCTTACAAGTTAATTTTCATCAAAATACGAATTAAATGACTTATTAGTGTAAATATTTCTATACATAATTAAATCTGATTTATTAACATATTCTCTATTTAATCTATCATAATAAGATCCAGGAGATAATATACCACGCATCTTAAGTACATTTAAATTTGTACCTTTAGCTATTTCATTAACTATCTCACAACAACTAGAATTACATATAAAATATGATTTAAACTTAGTTTTCTTAAATTTATAAAACTTTGCTTTAGTTGATTTATATATATGATATGAATAATCTTTTTTCTTTTTATCTATTTTCCATTCATAACAATTTTCCATTATATTTTTAATATTATTTTCAACAATTTTCATTTGTTTATCATCAACATTTAATCCAAATCCAAATAATATTTTCTTTCTATAATCTATACATAATTTTATATATTCTTTTTTATTAGCAATAAACAGTACTCCATCACCAATTGTTTCAAATAATTTTCTAGATTTGTAATCATAATTACCATATGAATAAACTTTATCTTTATAAATAAAATCAACATGGCCTACTTTACCATAACCATTATTAGAAACATGTACTAAAATTTCTAAATTACTTTTTTTATTTTTTGCTTCATCTGATATTAATAATTTTTCTTTATCTTCATTCTTATTTATATTTACAAAATAAGTATAAGGAATAAATAATTGAAATAATAAAGGTAATGCAACTTTATTTTTTCTTTTAACTTTTATAGGAATGAATTCAATAACAGAATTAACTATAAAAGATAATCCCAAGAATAAAAAATATACTGCAGTAGCATATAATATTATCGCTAAATTTTCTAAAGGATTTAAAGCTATTACATAAGCTAAATAAAGTAAAAATAACGCTTCTATTAATTCTTTATAACCATTACTTACATTATCTTTTTTATAAAGTACAAATATAAATATCTTTATAACAGCATATAGAACTAGATACAAACCAATAAGCAACGGAAATATAGATTGAGGTATAGCAGGTATCATATTTAATACTAACGCTATTAAAAGGTTTATTATACATTTTATTAAGTTAGTCTTATTATCTCTTTTTCTAATAGAATAAGCGAATTGTACTATACCATTTATTAATAATAATATTAATAATAATTTAATAGTACTTTTATATAATAATTCATTAAATACAAATAATAGTATTCCAACAACAAAAACAATAATACCTATTACCAAAGATATGGATGCATTATAATACTTATCATTTTCCAACATAATTATCACACTCTTTAAATCTCTTTTTAAACAAAAGAAAACCTGAATATAAATTCAGGTTAATTTTTCCTCTGGTGGTTTCAGGTGGAATCGAACCGCCGACACGAGGATTTTCAGTCCTCTGCTCTACCGACTGAGCTATGAAACCAAATGGCGGTTCCGACGAGAATCGAACTCGCGATCTTCTGCGTGACAGGCAGACGTGATAACCGCTACACCACGGAACCATATGGTTGCGGGGACAGGATTTGAACCTATGACCTCCGGGTTATGAGCCCGGCGAGCTACCAAGCTGCTCCACCCCGCGATATAAAATGGCGGAGAAAGAGGGATTCGAACCCCCGCGCCGTCGCCGACCTCCCGGTTTTCAAGACCGGTCCCTTCAACCGAACTTGGGTATTTCTCCACGTTTCTTTTTCAGATACGTTTTGATTATACCACATTAAAATAAAATAAGTCAACACTTTTTTTTATTTTATTATTTTTTTTAATTAACCTACTATTGATACAGTTATAATACTAGATTTATTTACTAAAATAGTAGAATTATCTAATACTGAAGGAACAATATCTTTTGAACCCATAGCAGAAGAATATCCTGTTTGGAAACCATCAAAACTAACTGTTCTAGCTTTACTTAATTCTAAGAAGTTATCATCTTGATCAGTAATTTCTCCAAATACAGTAATTACACTAGACATAACAGCAGTTAATCCTCCTGTAGGATTAGCAACACCTGTTCCTGCACCAGAATTAGATGCAACTAATAATTTTACTTTTTTTCCATTATATTTTTCTAACATACAATCACTTTCTTTCTAAAAATAATTATACAATAAAATATCTAATTATTCAATTATAATACTTCATTAATATTTATTTGATTAAAATTAAAATTATCTATTTCCTTTTTATCTTTATTAACATAAGAATATACAATGAAAGCTAATATAGCAGCTATTATAAAGAATATTAAATACAATCTAAATGCTTGTCCGCCACTTAGTTGATTAGATTTTTCACCAAAATTATAATATACGTTTCCTTCAGAACTTCTATAAGGTATTACTTCAGGTTTAATTATTTGTTTGATTTTATGTCCACATTCTAAACAATATTTATCATTTTCTTTTACTTCTGAACCACAATGTTCACATTTCATAAAGATCACTCCTATATTTAATATTAATATATATTTAAATATTTTTCAATTAAAAGACAAAAAATAAAACGAATCTTACGATTCGTTTATTTCTAAATGGTGCCTAAGGCCGGACTTGAACCGGCACGGGATTTGACTCCCGCAGGATTTTAAGTCCTGTGCGTCTACCAATTTCGCCACTCAGGCATCTAATCATTAATGATAACTATATTCTAGCATAACATTTAATGATTGTAAATATATTTTATAAACTCTATTGAGTTAATAAACTAAATGGTGTCCCGTTGGAGATTCGAACTCCAGACCCTTTGATTAAAAGTCAAATGCTCTACCGGCTGAGCTAACGGAACATATATTAAATTAAGATGGCTGCCTCGGCTAGATTCGAACTAGCGNNATGCCACAGTCAAAGTGTGGTGCCTTACCGCTTGGCTACGAGGCAATAACAACACATAAGTGGTGGAGGGAGATGGATTTGAACCATCGAACCCGAAGGAACAGATTTACAGTCTGCCGCGTTTGGCCACTTCGCTATCCCTCCATAAAAAAGTGGTGCCGGAAATAGGACTTGAACCCACAACCTACTGATTACAAGTCAGTTGCTCTACCAATTGAGCTATTCCGGCACATGGTGGGCGATATAGGACTCGAACCTATGACCCCCTGCTTGTAAGGCAGGTGCTCTAACCAACTGAGCTAATCGCCCGGAAAAAAACATTGACAATATAAAATATACTATTAAAATATCTATTTGTCAACACTTTTTGTCATTTTTTTTAAATTTTCTTCAATCCATATAGGAAGCATACTTGCCAAGGTCTTAAAACCTGATTCTGTCTCTATAATTCTGCGCTTTCTTACACCTCTATTATATCGATAGTCTATGTTTTTGATACTGAGTTTTAATTGGCCTAAGCTTTCATCTATATCAATTACCTCTGCATAGATGAGATCACCAACATTTACAAAATCTGTTATATTTTTTACATAACTGTAGGAAATTTCTGAAATGTGAATTAAACCACTATAGTATTCATCACATGAAACAAAAACTCCATATGTTTCTATGCCGGTGACAGTACCTCGGATAATGGATCCTTTCTTGTACTTAGTCATCGAACCACCTGATGTAATTATAGCACATTTAACTTAATAAAAAAAGACTTTACTTTATAATATAAGCAATATATAATAACTTTGGTGATTAAAAATGACAGATGTTGACAAAATTAAAGACATAATTAATAAACTTAGACCATTTTTAATTAATGATGGTGGAGATATAGAATTTATTAAATATGAAAATAATATTGTATATATAAGAATGATGGGCGCTTGTGCAGACTGTATGATGATAGATGTTACTATTAAAGAATGTATAGAAGAAGCAATAGTTGAAGAAGTACCTGAAGTATTAGAAGTAGTTAATGTTGGAAGTATAACTGAATAGTTATACTTTTTTTATTAACCAATCAATATATGGTAACTTTACTACTTTACTTAATTCATAATATATATAATTTAAATAATCTTCATATAAATTTATTTTGCTTACATACTTACTTATATTATCTCCTACTTCTACGCAATCAAAAAAATATGTTGGAAATAATAATCTAGAATATAAAGTTAAATAATCGTCATTTGTTAAATTTTGATTAAAAATAAATGTTATATCAATTTTATTATCATTAAAAAATTCTTTTTTTATATATTCAGCTATATCTCTAACTTTATAATCTACTTTTAAATTAGTTATATTATAAAATTCTAAATCATTATTTAATCTATTATGACTTATACTTTTTGTTTTATTATCCCCTATCTCTTTATATACTCTTATAGCTATCTCACTTAATCCTATATAATATGGATATATACTTAATATATCTTTATTATTAATATTAATTATATTTTGTTCATAATAGTCTACTTTATTTTCCCATAATTTTGACCAATCAATATTATTTTTATCAAAGATAATATGATCATAATTATATATATCATCTATATATACTTTTTCTTTATTATATAAAGTTAATATATATTTTTTATTATTTATAATAGTTATATA
>DIMA01000031.1:0-21458 GCA_002425325.1 Caryophanales bacterium UBA5578
TACTTGACAGGTACTAGTATCATTCCTCATCTTCTTTTTTCTTCTTTGTTACGATTATATCTGTTTTACAACAGAATATTAAGAAACCAACTAATAATATACCATATATTATATAACCAAATATTGGATTATTCGCTAAAACATAAATAACAGATGCTAAAGCAAATAATGCAGTTATAACATATAAAGATAATACTGTTCCTACTTGAGAAAAGTTTCTTCTTAAAAATTGATGATGTATATGTGATTTATCTGGTTTTGATATACTTTCACCTTTTAATTTTCTTCTTACAATAGCAAATACAGTATCTAATATTGGTATACTTAATATTAATAATGGAATTATAAGACATGACATCATAACATTTTTATATCCTAACATAGTAATACATGCCATTATAAAACCTAAAAACATAGATCCAGAATCTCCCATAAAAATAGTTGCTGGATGGAAATTATGTACTAAAAATCCAATACATGATCCTAACATAATAAATGTAAGTACAAATGATAATCCTAATTGACATTTACAAGCTGCTACAATACCAATTGCTAAAAAGAATATAGCACTAATACCACTAGCTAAACCATCTAATCCATCTATTAAGTTAATACAATTGATACAACCTAGTATAAAGAATATTGTAATTGGATATGAAAAATACCAAAAATCTAAATAAAAATTAAACGCTTTTATATCTATATCTTTAATTAATAAACCACCATAGAATACTACTACAGCTGCTGCAGCTAATTGACCCATAAATTTTGGTAATGGATTAAGTGGTTTAATATCATCTATTACTCCTGTAATAATAATAAAGAAACTACCAATTAATATAGAGTTCATTGTAGCTGTATGTTCACCAAATAACATATACCCTACTAAGAATCCAATATATATACCAAGACCTCCTAAACGTGCTATAGGTTCTTTATGAACCTTTCTAGCATTAGGAATATCTAATGCTCCTACATGTTCAGCAATCTTTTTTATAAAAGGTATAATACAAGCTACCACAAAAAAAGGCACTAATACTAAACCTACAATCTTAAAAAATATTTCCTTTTCCATAACATCACCGCTAATTATATTCTAGCACATTTTACACTACTTTACCAATTCTTTATTTATTAAAAAAATAATTTAGTATATAATAATAATGGTGATGATATGAAAAAAGGTATTAATTTATTTCCTAGTAAAATTATATTATTAATATTAACAGGTTTATCTATTATATATTTTGTAACAAAATTAATATTAACAGAATTTAACTTTAATAATGAAATAGATTTATTAAATACAATATTAATAGTAATGATAACCATTCTACTATGTTTATCACTATTAACTAATAATAAAATATCATTATTCTTTGTTACTATAACATTTGTTATACTGATATGTTTTATTGGTGTAAATATTTATAGTAACTTACCTAGCACAAAAAATAAAAAAGAATTGATAACATGCGTTGGTAATGATGATACAAGCGATAATGTAAAAATTAATATAGATAAAACAAATGACAAAATAAATAAAATAGAATACATATATTATTTTAATATAGAAGATAAAGATAAAGCGGAAACTATATCAAATGAATTTGATAGTACATTTACTGATTATAAAAATATATATAGTGAAATAATAATAGATAGTAATGTAGAATTAAAACTTATATATAACTTAAATGATATTAGAATAACTAAAATTAAAAAATTAAATACAGAATTAAATGATTACATTGAAAATACTTACATATCATATGATAAATTTAAAACTAAAAAATTATATAGTTTTGTATGTAAAAACAGGAATTAATAATTAATTCCTGTTTTCTTTTTATTCTTTATTGTTAATATAATTGTTGTAAGGAAGAAAATTCCAGTAAATACTCCAAGAATAATAGATAATATCATAAACTTATCATCTGTTTTTGTTTTAGTCACTGTAGTACCTACTTCATTAACTCCTGCAAATATTTGAAAAGTTCCCTCTTTTTCATCATATGAATACCAATTATCTTTTCCTGTTTCTACATTCATACCATAAATTAATTTATATGGATAATCTTTTAATTCATATGAAACAACATCTGTATCATTTATTTTAATATTAGATGCTTTTAAATCTTTTAATAATTTTCTTGGTTCTTTAGGATAAATAGTTACACCATTAAACTTATATTCTTTATATAATGTATAGCTATCATCTTTATAAATATATAAATTTATATTACCATCTGGATCACTTAATCCTACTAATGTATAATCAGTTATTTCACTAGTAAAACCAGGTACTTCTTTTTCTTCTATTGTAACTTTAATATCTTTATATCCATCTGGTGCATCTAACTTATCACTTTTTCTAACAACAGTATATTCTTTACCATCTAAAGATACTTTAATAGGATCTAATTCTTTTCTAGTAACATTAATTGTATATGTTTTTTTATTACCATTTTCTGCTGTTACAGTTATATCTAATTTATTTGTACCCTCTTCTAATTTTCGATTACCAGTACCACTTATTTTTGCTTTAGCATGACTAGCTTTTGCATTTACTTTAACACTAGTCACATCATTAGGTACAGTAAGTGAATAACTTTTTGTATTACTACTAAATTTAGGACTAATACTATGATCACTTATAGATAAACTTGATAAATTATTATTACTTGATTTTGAAGCATTAATTTCTGCTTGTGTCTTTAATGTAAGTTTTTTAGAACCTTTACTTACAGACATACCTTTTTCATTTATATCTACCACTTGAACACTTTTAACTCCTACAGTTGTAGAACCAGATTTTTTTGCTTTTAATTTTAGTGTATATTTTTTTGATTTAGTTGAACTATTTGTTGCAACATTAACTGCTTGTGTTGATCCTTCCATATTAGAAGATACAAATGAGAAATAACTAGAATCATAGCTTGCTGTAAAATCCCAACCTTGAATTGCTGTTGATGAACTTAATGTATAAGTAATAGTAACTGTCTCACCAACTACAACTGTACTTTTATTAGCACTAACTGATATAGTAGCACTAGCTGCATTTACATCATTTATATAAATACAAGATATTATAAAAGTAAATATAAATAAACTTAATCTTTTAAATATTTTCATATATACCTCCTATACTTGACTAATTGTTCCTGTTTTTAAAATATATTTTTGTACTTTTACTAAATCAAATACGTCAACTTTTCCATCTTTATTAACATCAGCTGATTTAAAATAAGCACCACTTAAATTACCTGTTTTTAATATTTGTTTTTGTACTTTTACTAAATCAAATATATTAATAACATTATCACCATTAATATCTCCATATAATACTACACTATATGTTTGAGATTCTGGTCCACTTGTAAGCATAATAGTATCACCAGTTCTTAAATTATTAGTATCAGCAATTACCTTACCATCACGTTTAACAACTATTTCTGCTTTAGGTTCAACTGCTAATACTTTAGTTTTATAATCAGATATTTTAGTTGTTAATGTTAAGCCAGTAATAAATGTTTCATCCACTACCACATTAGAATTTTTTAATATTACATCCAATGTCTTGTATTGATAATCACCACTTGGTTCATCTTTTATAATATTTACATTATATGTTTTAAGTGCTCCATTTTGCGCTGTTACATTAACTGTAAATTTATTATCACCAGTTACTAATGTTCTAGTTTCTAATCCTGTTATTTTAGCATTACTATTAACCGTAGTACCAGTTAAAACAACATTTTTCACACTAGAATCAACATGGAATTCATATTCTGTTTTAGCACCATCAAATCCTTGTATAGTTGTTTCAGCTTGTTCATCTAATTTATATTTAAATGTTTTTAAATAATTATTTGGATTACCCTTTGCAGGTAATGATGTTTTAGCTGGCATATTTCTATATACAGGAATATAAAATACAAAAGCGGTATCTAATCTACCTTTATCAGAATAAGATTTAAATGTTGTATAAGCTTCACTTTTAGGAGCTTGTATATTTTGCATATATTGATTAGTATAAAGATTATATGGACTTTGTCCATTCTCTTTAGCATAATAATAAACTGTATTAAACTTTTTAAAATAACTTATAAATTGTCCTTTATTAACATAATTATTATAAATAAATTGTGCTCCACCTAATATAGCTTTTTCAGGAGTATTCCATGGTCTACTAAAACTTTTAGCTGAAGAATCAGTTCCACCATTAGCGTATACTAAACCTCTATATACAGCTAAATTATCACTACCACTAGTAGCACCTATATTATAAAAATTATATAATCCTGAATATGTTTTACCACCATAAGTAAATTGATTACCTGTAATAGCAATATTAGCGCTTGTTCCACCTATTTCTTGTCTTGATAAACTTGCTAAATAAACAGAACTTACATTAGTTTGTTTACCAGCATCATAGAAATTTTGAGCATATTTTTCTATATAATTACCACTTAATAATGATTTAATTACATCTACACTAGCTGAACTAGAATTATCATATATAGATTCAAATTGAAATATATTAGTATCATTTAAAAAATTTCTAGGATCCATATAATAAGCTATAGTAGCATTATTAGCAGCATACCAATTTGTTCCATCATATACAGTAAATTTATCAGTATAATAATTATAATTAGAATCTTTAGTAGATAAATAACCTTGATTATTAACTGAACTAGTTACTTGTAATAAACTTTTCTTTCCGTTATCTTCACCATTAACAGCTGTTTGAAAATCTAATTTAGTATCAACAGCTTTAAATTGCCAACTAGGATGAGCTGTTTTCATAAGTGCTAAAGAATTATAATATGTTTCATCATAAAAACCAGCATCTTTAAATTGTTGTTTCATTTCATCTGTAACTAATCCATCCCATAAATAATTTTTACAAGTATATCCATAATATGTTTTTCCTCCGTAAGGAATTTTCATATAAATATAAGTCCCAGGTTTTCCTTCAGCATCTTTACATTCACTACCATTTCCAGTAGCTGGTGCAGCCACTTCTGGTTTAGATGTAATAACAGTTAATTTATCTCCAACATCAACCCAATATGGTCCAGTTACCATTTTAGAAAAAGCTGTAGAAGAATAAATACAACTGCCTGATGCTTTTGTTGATAGTGGGCATTTAGTAACTCTAGCTACTTGAGCAGTATAATCTGCATTAACATTTTTAATATTAAATCCACACATTAATAACATAAAAAATAATACTATTAATAATTTAATGTTTCTCATAATGCTCACCTACCCTATATAATTAGTATAACATAAAAGGATTAATTATTAAAAACTAATTAATCCTTTTAAATACTCTTATACACTTACTTGATACTTTTTTATCTTTTATCATTTCATATAAATCGGTTTCTACATTTTCTTTTTCTGCTTCACTAACTATAATTCCACCAATATTCAATAATTCATATTCATATATTTTTTTTATAATATTATTATTTAAACATAAATCATATGGTGGATCTAATAATATTAAATCAAACTTTATATTATTATCTTTAAAATATTCTAACGCTTCCAAATAATCTTTTTTTAATACTATACTATCTTCTATTCCTTTTAGATTTTTATTTAATACATTTATACATATCTTATTATGATCTACAAAATAACAAGATTTTGAACCATTAGATAAAGCTTCTATTCCAAGTGAACCAGATCCTGCAAATAAATCTAATACTACAGCATCTTTTACATAATTTTGAATAGACGCAAATAACGATTCTTTTATTCTGTCCATTGTCGGTCTAGTACCATCTATATTAAAACCTTCTAATTGTTTACCTTTATATTTACCACTTATTACACGCATAATATCACCTAATTAATTATAACATATTAGATAAAAGATTACTAACTACACTTACTGTATCAACTACTTTACTTATTTTATCACTAGTTCTTAATTTATAATTGTATTTCATTTCTTCTATAAATTGATTAAATAATTTAGGATCTCTATTTAATTTTTTATACCATATATTATGTTCTCTTAAATAGGTAATATATAAATTATTTGTACTTAATTTATATTGTACTTCTAAAGGCATTAATCATCTAAATGTTCATATAAAGGTTTAGTCTCAACAACATTATCTTTTACTGCTAAATCACTAACAACACCTAATACTCTTTGTATACTAGTTATAGATTCTTGTAATCCATCTAAATCTATATTTTTTAATATTCCCATAAAATCAGTACTACTCTTAGTCTTTTCTTTATTTAGATAATTATTCCATATATTTTCATCTTCTCCATACATATCATATAATTCATAAAATTCTTGCCATGTTTTCTCTTTATTTTTAACATGGTTTATTAATTTAGGATTTCTTTTTACAAATTCTTTAAAATCTTCCTTAGCCATTTTATCACCTATATAATTGTATGAAAAAAAGATAATATATATTATCTTTTAATCTAAATACATTATATCTATATCAACATTACCATTAATACCATCTACTTTACCATTATCACATAATTGCCAAAATTTATATTTACCTTTATAAGTAGTTTGTTTAGTATAATGTGCTAACCAAATATCTAAATCAGTATCTAACCATATATATTCTAAATATGATTTAGAACTATATAACATACTTTTATATCCATTCATATTTAATATATAATTAAATGCTTCTGGCATACCAGTTAATTCTATAAAACTCATTTTATATTCGTTATAGTATGACCAATCTTCCCAGTCAAATGCTATAGGTAATTCAATATCATAATCTTTAATTTGATCACTTACCCATAAAGCATCTCTAACAGCATCTCCTACACTATTACCATATGAGAAAAAATATAATCCAACAGGTATACCTACTCTTTTAGCTTCTTTAATATTTCTTTCAAATTTTTCATCTATAAAATATTCTCCATCAGTACCTCTAGTACCACCTAGTCTAATTATGATAAATTCAACTCCTGCTTCTTTTAATTTATCAAAATCGATAGTACCTTGCCATTTAGATACATCTATACCTATTTTAGTCTTATCAGTTTTATGAATACTTTTTATTTCTTGAAAATCAGTTCTTTTAGGTGTAGTTGTAGTTGTATTATTATTACTAATATTAGTATTAGGTTTATATGGTTCATATATTTTTAATATGAATGGTTCTTCTGCTATATTACCACTTTTATCTTCTGCTTTAAATAATAGTGCATACTCTCCTACTTTATTAACATCATATTCTCCTTCAATATAACATTTAGGTTCTGCATCATAATTATCACCACATAATATTTTATCTGTTAATTTTGTTTTACTACCCTTTGGTAATCTATATGATCCACTTAACCATATTATAGGTGCAGTACTATCTACTACTTCAATATTAAATTTATATGATAAATCATATCCTTCATCATTTGTATATTCAACTATTACTTCTTGTTTACCTAATTTAGAAGAATCTAAATAACTATCATTAGTTATCTTACCATTAATTTTTACAATATAATCAGATAGTTTCTTTTTACTACCTACTTCAAGAGTTAAATCTTCTTCTAATACAATAATCAATTTAGCATGTCTTAATTTATATTCATTATATAATTTTATTCCTACTAAACTAACTATTATTAATACTAATACTGATATTATACTAATAATTATTATTTTCTTTTTATTCATTTATTCCTCCATATATAGTAGCAATAGCTTCAGCACATTTAATACCATCTATACTAGCACTAGTTATACCTCCAGCATATCCTGCACCTTCTCCTATTGGATAAATGCCTTCTACATTTGAAATTAAATTCTCATCTCTAATAATTCTAATTGGTGATGAAGTTCTACTTTCTACAGCAGCAAGAATACAATCGTCATTATTATATTTTTTTATTTTATTACTAAAATATTCTATTGCTTCTTTTAATGACTCATTTATATAACTTGGTAATATTTCATTTATATTAGCAAATTCATAATTACCTTTAAATATAGGATTTATACTTTTAAAATTATTAGATACTATATTATCTTTATAATCTTTATACAATTGAACAGGTATTTTACTCTTCCCTAATTCATATGCTTTTCTTTCTAAATTTCTTTGATATTCTATTCCATCTAAAGGATGTTCACCATAATCTTTAGGTGTAACTGTAACTATTAATGCACTATTAGCATTTTCACTTTCTCTAGCATTATTACTCATACCATTAACAGCTAACATATTATTTTCACTAGATGCATTAACAACATATCCACCAGGGCACATACAAAAGCTATATACACCTCTACCATTACTTGCTTTATAAGTTAACTTATAACTTGCAGCTCCTAAATATTCAGGATAGTTATTACCATATTGATTAATATTAATTAATTCTTGAGGATGTTGTATACGTATACCAACAGCAAAACTTTTTGGTTCCATATTTAACTTTTTATCATATAACATTTTAAATGTATCTCTAGCACTATGTCCTAATGCTAATACTAATATGTCTATTTCTATCCAATTTTCATTTATTCTTATTTTACTAATCTTATTATTAATAATTTCTATATCTGTTAAACAACTATTATAATAAATATTACCACCCATTGATAATATTTTATTACGCATATTAATAATAACATTTCTAAGTACATCTGTACCTATATGCGGTTTATTTACATACCCTATTTCTTTATTAGCACCACATTCAATAAAAGTATCAAATACTTTTTTCTTACGACAATTTATATCTTTAACTTGTGATACTAATTTACCGTCAGAAAAAGTACCTGCTCCACCTTCTCCAAATTGAACATTAGATTCAACATTTAAAACACCAGTATTAAAGAATTCTTCTACATCTTTTACTCTATCTTCTACTTTTTTACCACGTTCATAAAGAATTGGTTTATAACCATTTTCTGCAAGTATATAAGCACAAAATAATCCAGCTGGACCTGCTCCAATAATTACAGGTCTTTTATTTAATTTTAAATTACCTTTTGTAACAAATTTATATTCTTCTTTTTCTACATGTAATACATCATTATCTTTAATAGTTGATAATATCTTATCTTCATTATCTACTTTAATATCTATAGTATAAATAAAATATAAATTAGGTTTTCTTCTAGCATCTAAAGATTTATCTTTAATATTATATTCAATTATATCTTCTCTATTTATTCTTAATCTTTTAGATACATTATTTAATATATTATCAATGTTATCTCTATTTATATCTATTTTAATTTGTCTAATTCTTATCATTTATATCAATCCCTGCTAATAAACCAGAAACCCAAGCAAAACCTAAGTTATATCCACCACATTCACCATCTACATCTAATAATTCACCTATTATATATAAATTATTATTTTTATATGATGACATATTATTTATATTTATTTCATTTAATGGTATTCCACCACTACATACTTGTGCTTTATCAAATCCCATTGAATCAATTATTTTAATATCAAAATTAGTTAAATAATTAATAATATTATTAATATCATTATTTGTTAATTCATTATATTTTTTATCTCTACTTATATTTGATAAATCTAATATTAAATTAACTAACTTATAATTAATCATTCCATCTAATAAGTCACTTATATTTGGATTATTAAGTTTATTATTTCTATCACTTAAAAATTCTTTTATGTTATTATTTATCCAAGGTATAAAATTAATTTTTATATTAACTTTTTTATTATCGTATAATGCTTTATTAACTAAAGAGCTTAATTGAAATATACATATTCCACTAATACCATAATCAGTTAATTGTATTTCTCCTTCACTATTCTTTATATAATTATCATTAATATATAAACTTACATTAACATCAGTTCTAATACCAGCCCATTCTTTAAAATATTTTTCATTACCTTTTAATTGTACTAAAGCGGGTAATGGTTCAATTACACTATGATTAAATTTACGAGCTATATTCATTCCAAATTCATTACCTTTCATAGCAAGTAATGATGTAGCTAATACTAAATTATCAGATGTATATGTATTATCTGTTGTAATTATTTCATATTTACCATTATAATTAATGTCTACTATATTTACATCAGTAATAATTTTAACACCTATTTTTAATGCATAATTAACTAATGCTTCTCTAATAGTGATTGCTTGATTTGTAACAGGATAATAATAATTATCTTTTATTTTAGGTATTATACCTATTGAATCAAAAAAATCTAATACTAATTTTTTATTATCTTCATTAATTACTTCATTTAATATATCTTTATTATTACTATTATAATGATCAATAGTAAAATCATCATTAAAATAGTTACATTTACCATTTCCAGTAACTAATATTTTTTTACCACACTTAGATTCTTTTTCTAATATTATTATTTCATTATTTTTATTTTTTGCTTTAATAGCACATGCAAGTCCACTTGCACCTCCACCAATAATAATAGTTTTCATAAAATCACCAACCATATAAATTATAACATCTTAATAAAAAAAAGAAAATGAAATCATTTTCTTTTATATGTAGCACTATATGCATCTCTTTCATTATCAATATATTCATTTAAATTATTGTAATCATTATAATCTTCTTTTTCCATATTATAATATTCAGTATGTATTAACAATATTGGAATATTCATACGTTCTGCTACTAACCTATCTTTATATGTTATTTCATCATAGCAAATTAAATAAGATGGATTAAAGTGATCATAGTTTGCTAATACATCTTTATCTAATAGGAAATAACCTATTTCTTGATATAATATTTCATTATATTTTTTTGTCTTTGCTATTAAATCTTCTGATGTCTCTAATTCATTAATTTTTTTCATACCTAATCCACGTTCAAAATACCATGAATATGAATCAGCATGATATACATGAGCAAATCTATTTGGATTTAAATGACAAAATCCAAATGTTACATATTCTGATACAGCTCTAAATGATTCCATTTTTCTATGTGAATTTAAAGATATAGAACTACCAAATGTTTTAACAGATGGTGCTGATGGATCAGATAAAAATTCATTTAATCTATCATTCCATAAATTATACTCTACATTACTATCTTTTCTTTTTATACTAGTAACATGAGAAAATGTATAAAATTCTTCTCCTTTAAGTTCAAATACTTTTACTTTATCATCTGATAATTCAACACTTAATAAATTAGAATTATTAGGATCAAATACTACTTTATTATAATCTTGATAAGATATTTGTTGAGCTAATTTAAAATCTTCATAAAAATATCTCATATAATTTATTCCATTATTTAAACTATGATAAAATTCTTTTTGACTTTCTAAATCTAAATCAAAAAAATTAATAATTGTTGTATATATATCTAATCTTTCATTTAAACTTTCTATTTGTTCATCAGTTAAATTAAATTTAGATAAATCTTTTGTAATAAAGAAATTAACTACATTAATAGCATTTAATAAAAAATTATATGGAACATCTTTAAAATATCTATCTATTAATATTTCAAATAATTCATTAGACGTTAATTCTCTTAATGTAATATATAATGCTTCTTGACTAATATTACTATTTAATAAGTCTCTTAATATTTTCTTAATATTTACATTTTTATTTAATTGTTTAATATTATCTTCATTGAACACATGTAATACTGTTCTATATTCATCAAAAATATCTGTTAAACTTGCTACTTTTCTATCATAATATAAATCTCTTTCTGATTCTAAACGAGATTCTTCAAATGTTTTAGAAAACATACTTTCATCTAATATACTATCATTTTCATACCTAGCTAAATGTTTTTCTTCTATTGGTATATTATTTTCTTCAAAATAATCTAAACTTAATTTATATCTTAACCAGTTTAATCTTTTAATATTATTATATGCTACATCATTTATATGAGTTATTAAGAATCTATAATCATTCACATCAGGTATATCTCTTAATTTAGATATTAATTGATAATCATTACTAAATTTACCTGATAATTTCACTTCTCTTTTTAATATTTTAATTACAAATTCTTGATCTTTATTAAATAAATAAGATTTAAATGGATCATCTTCTATTAATTTACTTATTACATCATCATCTAATAATTCAAATAATTCTTCATTTTTTAATACTAATTCATAAAATTCAATTATTCCTATATCATTAATAATTGCCCATTGATTTATTTCATTAAAGTTACCAATTAAATTTACTTTATCAGGACAATTATTTAATATGTATCTAAAAAGCGCTACGGAATTTTCTTTAGATATATTATCTGCTAATAATATAATTATATTTATATTATTAATTATTAAACTGCTAAATTTACTTTCTTCTAAATACATAGTAACAATAGGATTACTACTTAGGGCAATAGCTCTTATTACTTTTTCTAATTTATCTGATACTTTTAATACATCATAAAATAATGGATTATTAAATAAATGATCTAATATCATTTCATTAGCATTATCTATAAAATTATTTAATCCAGCTCTACCTTCTAAATAATTTGATACATCGTCTAATAATGCTTCTATAAATACTCTATTATTTAATAATTTTAATTGTGTACTAATATCTAATTTATTAAATGTTATAAAATGTTTATCAATTATTTCATTTAATAAAATATCATTACTTTCATATATATTGCCCATTTTTTTCACCGAATTTAGTATAACACATAATTATAAAATAAACAAAAAGTAGGTATTAACCTACTTTATTTCAAAATTATCTAAAAAGTCATCTATGGTCATTATTCTTTCATCTATATTATCTAAAGATACTTCTTTTTTCTCTTCTATAATAGGTACTACTTCAACAATATTTTCTACATCCTCTTTAGTTTGCATATCTTGTTTAACAAAGAAGTCTAATATTTCTTGTTTAGTAAATTGTGTACCTGTAGATAATCTATCTACGATTGGATAATCAGTATTTTTAGTTTCAATAAATTCATCTTTAGTTTTATATACTAAAACTTTTTTATTATTTATAATAAATGACTTAATGATATAGTATGGATTAGTTTTAACATCACGTATTATAGATATACCTTTTCTACCTCTTGATATATATTCTATATCATTTAATTTAATACGTTTACCAGTACCTTTAGAAGTAATTAATGTAACAACTTCTTCATCATTATAAATGTGTGCTCCAACAACAAAATCATTTTTAAGAGATATTGCTTTAACACCAGCACTTCTTAATCCAGTTAAAGATATTTCTTCTGTTTTATATTTTAAACCATATCCATTATGAGTTGCAATAAATACTGAAGAACCATCATTATCACATACGCTAACAACTACATCATCATCTTTTAATTTCATACATGTAATTGGTTTAATATATCTTTGTACTTTAAATTCAGATAAAGATGTACGTTTAACCATACCATTTTTACTAAATAAAGTAATTGTTTTAGGAATATCAAAATTAGTAACTCCCATACAAGATATGATTTCTTCATCAGAACTTATCTTAATAATATTACTAATATGTTTACCTAAATCTTTCCATTTAGCATCAGGTATTTCATATATAGGTACATATAAATAATTACCTAAATTAGTAAACATTAAAATTGTATCCATAGTATTTAATTGATATAAACCAATTAAATAATCTCCTTCTTTAACAGTAGTTGAATCATCTGATGCACTATAACTTCTTAAAGATACTCTCTTAACATATCCATCTTTAGATACTGCTACAATACACTCTTCTTTAGGAATCATTGCCATTGTATCAATCTTTATTTCAGTTATTTCATCTTTAATATCTGTTTTTCTTGGAGTAGCATATTCATTCTTTATCTTGCGTAATTCTTCTTTCATTACGCCTCTTAATCTATCTTCATTAGATAATATTTCTTCTAATCCTTTAATTATTAATGTAAGATTTCTTTTTTCTTCTTCTAATACTTCTACATCTGTATTAGTTAATCTATATAATTGTAAATTAACAATAGCTTCAGCTTGTTCTTCGCTAAATTTAAATTCTTTTACTAAATTAGCAATAGCATCACTTTTATTCTTACTATGTCTAATAGTATGAATTACTTCATCTAGTATATCTAAAGCTTTAATTAAACCTTCAACTATATGTAAACGTGCTTTAGCATGATCTAAATCAAATTTAGTACGTCTTGTAATAACTTCTTTTTGATGTTTAATATATGCATCTAATACATCAATAAGTCCAACTACCATCGGTCTTCTATTAACAATAGCAGTCATATTATAATTATAATTTACTTGTAATTCTGTATTCTTTAATAAATAATTTAATATATTATCTAAATTAGCATCTTTTTTAACATCAATTACAATACGAACCTTTTCTTCTCTATCAGATTCATCTCTAATTTCAATCATACCATCAATTTTCTTATCATAAATAATATCAGCTATTTTCTTAACTAACATTGCTTTATTAACTTCAAAAGGTATTTCATGAATAACAACTTGTTTCTTACTTTTTTCTTCTAATATTTCATATCTAGATCTAATTATTATTTTACCTTTACCAGTAGTTAAAGCTTCAACTATTTGTTTTCTACCTTCTACAATTCCACCAGTTGGAAAATCAGGTCCTTTAACTATATCTAGTAAAGTTTCTAAACGACAATTTGGACTATCTATTCTTTTAATAGTAGCATCTATTACCTCACCTAAATTATGCGGAGGTATTTCTGTAGCATAACCTGCACTAATTCCTTTAGCACCATTTACTAAAAGATTAGGATATTTAGCAGGTAATACTATTGGTTCATATAATGTATCATCAAAGTTAGGTGCCCATTCAATAGTATCTTTATCAATATCTTTTAAAAGTTCACCACTTATCTTAGATAAACGAGCTTCAGTATAACGCATAGCTGCAGCTCCATCACCATCCATAGAACCATTATTACCATGCATATCTATATAACATTCATTTTGTTTCCACCATTGAGACATATGAACCATAGCTTCATATATTGATGAGTCACCATGTGGATGGTAATGACCCATAACATTACCAACTGCTGTAGCTGATTTTTTATGAGCTTTTTCATATGTATTTCTATCTCTAAACATTGCATATAAAATACGTCTTTGAACAGGTTTTAATCCATCTCTAACATCTGGAATAGCACGATTTTGAATAATATCTTTAGCATATTCTCCAAATCTTTCACCCATTATCTCTTCTAAGGTATAATCATATATTTTTCCTAATACTACTTCTGTTTCATCAGTCTTTTTTCTTGCCATATTATACCTCCTAACTTATTTTATAATTATCTTCAAGTGAGAATTCTACATTCTCCTCTATCCATTCTTTTCTAGGTTCTACCTTATCACCCATAAGTACTGTAACTCTCTTTTCCGCTAATTGAGCATCATCAATACTTACTTTAATTAAACTTCTAGTTTTAGGATCCATTGTTGTTTCCCATAATTGAGTAGCATCCATTTCTCCTAAACCCTTATATCTTTGAGTTTTAGTTTGTTTACCACTAAATTTCTCTAATAATCTCTTACGATCATCTTCAGTCCAAGCATATTCTCCTTCTTTACCACATTCAATTTTATATAAAGGTGGCATAGCTATATATAAATGTCCTTCTTCTATTAAAGGTTTCATATATCTATAGAAGAAAGTTAATAATAATATTTGAATATGTGAACCATCGACATCGGCATCGGTCATTATTATTACTTTATCATAATTACTATCTTTAACATCGAAATCAGGTCCAGCTCCTGCACCAATAGCATGTATCATAGTATTAATTTCTTCATTTTTATATGCCTCTTCTAATGATGCTTTTTCTGTATTTAATACTTTACCTCTAAGTGGTAAGATAGCTTGATATTTTCTATCTCTACCTGTCTTAGCACTACCACCGGCAGAATCTCCTTCGACTAAGAATAATTCATTTATACTTGGGTTCTTAGATTGAGCTGGTGTTAATTTACCATTAATAATTCTTTCTTTTTTACCCTTATCTTTACCATTACGAGCTTCATCACGAGCTTTTCTAGCTGCTTCACGAACACTCTTACTCTTAATCATCTTTTCAACTATTTTAGTTGCTACATCTTTATTTTCTTCTAAGAAGAATTGTAATTTTTCACTAACAATATTTTCAACTGCAGGACGAGCACTAGGAGTTCCTAATTTTCCTTTTGTTTGACCTTCAAATTGTAATAAATTTTCTGGAATCTTTAAACTTAAAATAGCAGTTAACCCTTCTCTTGTATCAGGTCCTTCTAAATTTTTATCTTTTGCTTTTAAGAATCCATTATTTCTAGCATAATCATTAAATACTTTTGTTAAAGCAGTTTTTAAACCAACTTCATGTGAACCACCATCTATAGTTTTTACATTATTAACAAATGAAACTATATTTTCATTATATGATTCATTATATTGAAATGCTAAAGCTACATCAATTTTATCTTTACTTCCATTAAACTCTACAACTTTATGTAATACCTTTTTATCTTCATTTAAATTTTCTACAAATGCTTGTAATCCATTTTCATAGTAGAAAGTAGCATGTCTATTATCTTCTTCATCTATTATCTCTACAGTTAAGCCTTGAAGTAAGAAAGCACTTTCTTGCATTCTTTCACATATAGTTGTGTAAGAAAAATTAGTAGTTGAGAAAATAGTATCATCAGGCATAAATCTAACTTTAGTACCTGTTTTACTAGTCTTAATACCTTTAGTTAATTTTTGATCTAATTGACCACCGTCTTTAAAAGATATTGTATATTCATAACCTTCTCTTCTAATGGTAACTTCCATCCATTTAGATAAAGCGTTAACTACACTGGCACCTACACCATGTAAACCACCAGATACACTATATCCACTAGATTCAAACTTACCACCAGCATGTAATACAGTATAAATAACTTCTGGAGTATCTTTACCACTAGCATGTTTACCAACTGGTACTCCACGTCCTTCATCTTCTACACTTACACTCTTATCAGCATGTAAAACTATTTTAATTTTACTACCATAACCATTTATAACTTCATCTATAGAGTTATCTACGATTTCCCAAACTAAATGGTGTAAGCCTCTTTTATCAGTAGAACCGATATACATACCAGGTCTTTTTCTAACAGCTTCTAATCCTTCTAATATTTTAATTGACGATTCATCATACTTTACCATACAATCACCTTCTCGTATTATATCATAAAACAAATCTTGTTTTCAAACAAAACAAGAAAAAAGAATTAATTATCCATCAATTCTTTTAACTCACTAAGTATATTTAACGCTTCCATAGGAGTAGTTTCTAATGGATTAATTTCTTTTAACCTCTTTTCAACCTTTGACTCCTCAATATTATATAATTCATCAAGAGGAAAAGATTCTTGAACAATAGTATCTCTTTTTTGTTCTTTATTTTCGTATACTTTAAGTACATCACTAGCTCTATTAATTAATTTATCTGGTAAATTAGCTAACTTAGCAACATGTATACCATAACTCTTATCTACACTACCCTCTTTAATTTTATGTAAGAATGTAATTTCACCATTTTCTTCATGAGCACTAACATGAATATTTTTTAAATTCTTTAAAGTATTTTCTAAATCTGTTAACTCATGATAATGTGTAGAAAATAATGTTTTACATTTAATATGATCATGAATATACTCAATAATAGCTTGCGCTAAAGCCATACCATCAAATGTAGCAGTACCTCTACCTAACTCATCAAATAATACTAAACTATTTGCTGTTGCATTAGTAATAGCATTATTAGCTTCTTTCATTTCTACCATAAAAGTAGATTCACCACTAACTAAATCATCTGATGCTCCAATACGTGTATATATTGCATCAAATACAGGCATATTAGCTTCTTTAGCTGGAACAAAACATCCCATTTGAGCCATAATAACAGTAATAGCTAATTGACGCATATAAGTACTCTTACCAGCCATATTAGGTCCAGTAATTAACTTAATATTAGTATCTTTATCCATAATAATATCATTACATACATATTCTGAATCTAATACTTTTTCAACTACGGCATGTCTATTATCTATAATTGATAAATTTCTATCATCTATTAATGTAGGTCTAATATAATTATTCTCTTCTGAAACAGTAGCAAAAGATTGTAATACATCTATCTCACTAATAATTCTAGATACTTCTTGAATCTTAGGAATATATTCTTTTACTTTATCTCTAATTTCAGAGAATAAATTATATTCTAACTCTATAATCTTTTCTTCTGCATTTAATATTAAAGCCTCTTTTTCTTTTAATATAGGACTAATATATCTCTCACAATTACTTAATGTTTGTTTTCTCTCATAACCGTATTCATCTTTAACTAAATTAGTCATACCTTTAGATACTTCAATGTAATATCCAAATACTTTGTTATAACCAACTTTTAAAGTTTTAATACCAGTACGTTCTTTTTCTTCTGCCTCAAAACGAGCAACAAAATCTTTACCACCTTTTCTTAATGCTTTTAATTCATCTAATTCTTCATTAAAACCATCTTTAATTAAATATCCTTCTTTAATACCTATAGGTGGATTTTCGTAAATACTATTTTCTAATAAAGAATGTAAATCTTCTAAAGTATCTATATTATTATATTTAATCGCACCTAATATATTATTGATATCAGGTAAAACTTTTAAACTAGTTTTAAGTTGTAATAAATCTCTAGCATTAGCACTAGAAAAAGCAATACGACCTGCTAATCTCTCTAAATCATATACTTCATATAATAAATTCTTTAAATCTTCCTTTAATATAAACTCTTCTAATAAAGTTTCTACTATATCATATCTTTTATTAATTTCTTCTTTATCTATTAATGGATTTTCTATATAAGTCTTAAGTAATCTAGCACCCATTGCTGTCTTAGTCTTATCTAATACCCAAATAAGAGAATAATTTCTTTGTTTTAATCTTAATGTTTCTACTAACTCTAAATTTCTTTTAGTATGAATATCCATTTTTAATACATTATTATTTTCTTTAATAATAGCTTTTTGAATATGAGATAAACTTCTCATTTGCGTATTATTTAAATAAGTTAATAAATGTTTAATAGTTTTAACTAATCGATCGTCATTAATATCTTCATATACATACTTATATTCATTTAAGTCTAGAATATCATTACTTTCAGTAACTACAATTTTAAATTGATTCTTTAATATACTTTTAATACTATTATCTAATTTATCATCTGTAACTACTTCTTTTAAATCTAATGAAACAATTTCACTAACTAAATTAGTAGCATTATGTTTTAATAAAGTAACATAAATAATACCTGTAGTAATATCGCCATAACAAATACAATATGCATGTTCTAAATCTAATACACTACCAATATAATTAAAATCACTTTCATCTAATGAATCCCCATTAGTTACAGTACCTTTACTTATAATTTGTATTAAACCACGTTCAACAATTCCTTTAGCTAAAGCTGGATCTTCTAATTGTTCACATATACCAACACGATATCCTTTTTCAACTAATTTATCTATATATATATTAACTGCATGATGAGGAACACCACACATTGGAACACGTTCTTCTAACCCTGCTGCTCTTCCTGTTAAAGTAAGTTCTAATTCACGAGAAACTAATACAGCATCTTCAAAGAATACCTCATAAAAATCTCCTAATCGAAATAAAATAATTACATCAGGATTACTATTCTTAATATCAATATATTGACGCATCATTGGCGTAATTTTATTTAAGTCTACATCTGCTATCTTCATATGCATCACCAAATTTATTTTAACATAAAAAATAGACAAAAGTCTATTTTTTTACAACGTTATTTTCTAAGTAATTTAAAGCATCATCAAATGTTTTTACTTCAACAATTTCCATTTTATAATTATTCTTCTTTTTTAATTTCATTGCTGTTTCATAATTTTCACCTGCAGGTGCAAAAAATACATCAGCTTTCTTTTTAGCAGCACCCTTTATTTTATATTCAATACCACCAATCTCTCCTACTTTACCATCAATAGATAAAGTACCAGTTCCAACTATTTTTTTACCACCTGTAATATCTTCTTCCACTAAAGCATTATAAACATATAAAGCTATCATAAGACCACCACTAGGTCCCATTTCTCTATCATTATAATTTACTTTAATCTTAGGATCACTACTAAATTCATAAATTGTTGCAAACTCAACAAATAAGAAAGGTTGTCCTTCTTCTTCTTTAACCACAGCATATCTATCATATTTTTTTCCATTACGAGACACTTCTACTTTAATTTTATCACCTATTTTAAGATCTTTTTTTAAATCAAAATATTCATTTATTGTACTAAATTCTTTACCATTTACTCTTTCTATTTTATCTCCTACCTTAATATCAGTATCAGCTTCTTCGAATATATAAGTAACATATACATTTTCTTTTGTAATATTAACTTCTTTATTAGCTTTCTTTAAGGCATATAAAATTGATGTGTTATAAGAAACTCTAGATAATATAATTTGTCTATCTCTTAAAGTATTATAATCTAATGTACCAATATTATCTTCACTCTTTTTATGAATAGTCCAATCTTTATTAAATTTTGCATATATAAGTAAAGGTAATTTACCTGGATATTCTGATACATACGTTAAATTAATACTACCATCCATATCATATGCATTTTCTATTTCAATATTTTTTCCTACTTTATCTAACCCTCCAGGGGCATCGATATAATAAGGAAAATCTATTAGACATAAAATAAAAAGTAATACATAAATAACTAAAAAAATTATCTTCTTTTTATTCATATTAAACACCATAATAAGGTTAACATAAAAGTAAAAAAAAAGATAGTATAAATACTATCTTGTTAAACCGTTTGACACTTGAATTGCCATATAAGCATCATATTCAGCTTTACTTGTCCAATAATTTCCTTCTGGATCTACATAATATTCAGTTTCTTCAGTTTCAGTTGTTGAACCTGTTCCAGTAACATTTTCGTCTGTTTTTGTATCTTCAGTAGTTTCTGTATTTTCAGTAGTATTTTCTTCTGTAGGATTTTGAGACATAAAAGCTATATATTCATTATAAGCAGCTTCTGATTCCCAATATGTTCCATCTGGCGCTACAAAGTATTCAGTTTCTTCTACTACTTCTTCAGGTTCTTCTACTACTTCATTAGCTTCATAACCTTTAATATAATTATTGTATTCTTCTTCAGAATCCCAATAACTTCCATCTGGCGCTACAAAGTATTCATCTTCATCAACAGTTGGACCATTAATATAATCTAAATAATCTTGTTCTGATTCCCAATATGTTCCATCTGGTGCTTTATAAGATGAATTTTCATCTTCTTCAGTTCCTGATCCTGTATCATCACCATTTGATGGATTTTCATTATTACCGTTTTCATTTT
>DIMA01000031.1:21580-27782 GCA_002425325.1 Caryophanales bacterium UBA5578
CTTCTGATTCCCAAACACTTCCGTCTGGTGCTACATAATAGTCACCTTCTACTTTAGTATCATCTTCAACTGGAGTATCATCAGTAGTATATTCATCACTATCTAAATCATATTCTCCTGTTGGAGGAACAACTGTATCAGCTTGTTCTTGAGTATTTAAAGTTGAAACTAAATCAATATTAGCATCATCTAAATTTAAAGTATCTGATAAGAATACAAAATCATCTTTTATATCTTCAATTTCAGTTTCTTCAATTACACCATATTCATCTTCTTGTGTTTGTTCAGTAACAGTATCATTTATAACTGGTGGTTGTTTTTGTTCTTCTTTATTATTGCATCCAGCTAATAATACTAAAAGAAGTGATGAAGCAGCTAATCCTTTAATTACTTTTGGATTTGTTCTAATTAATTTAAATTTATTTCCTAAAACAGTTTTTAAGCTTGCAAATTTATTCATATATTTTGCCCCCTTCTCCTTGAGATACCGCCTATAGTACCACAATAATAATAAAAAGTCAATTTTTTATTGTTTTTAAACATAAAAAAATAAAGTAAAAACTTTATTTTTTATCTTGTATAACCACTATTATAATTTAAGTAATCTTCTTCTGATTCCCAGTAGCTTCCATCTGGTGCTACATAGTAATCTTCTACTTCTTCTTCAGCAGATACACCATTAATATATTCTAAGTATTCAGCTTCACTAGCCCAGTAAGTTCCATCTGGTGCTAAATAAGAATTTGCATACTCATCTGTATTAGTATCTTCTATATCTGTAGTACCTCCAGTTGTATCATTAGTACTAGTATCAGTATTACTTAAACTATTAATATAATCTAAATAATCTTGTTCTGATTCCCAATAACTTCCATCTGGCGCTACATAATAATCATCTTCTTCAACTGATGGACCATTTATATAATCTAAATATTCTTGTTCACTAGACCAATAAGAACCATCTGGTGCTCTGTAAGATCCGTCTTGCTCAGTTGTTGGATTTTCTGTTGTAGGATTTTCAGTTGTTGGTTCTTGTGTTGTTGGTTCTTGTGTTGTTGTCTCATCAGTTTTTTCTTCTTCCTCTTCAGTAACTTCCTCTGTAGATTCTTCAACTGTTTCTTCTTCAGTATCTTCTAAAGTACTTTCTTCAATTATAAGTTCTTCTTCTTCTTCATAAGTATCATCTTCTTGTACTATTGATTCTTGTGGAATATATGGAGTATCAGCTTTATCAATTGAACTCATAGCAACTCCAGTACCTAATACAGAAATTAATGCAATACCAGCAGTACCTTTTACAATTCTACCTTTTATTTTTGCAGGCATTAATTTCCATTTATCTCCTAATTTTTTTAATCCACTAAATATTTTAATATTCTTTTTTGCCATAATATCATCCTTTCATCATATATTTAAGTATGAAAAAATATTTTTACTCAATTATTGTAATAATTTTTACTATAATATTATTTATTAAACATTCTATAGTATCTAACAATATAATTATAGCATGTAATCTATTTTTATACAAAATATTTCCATCACTTTTTCCTATTTTCATTATATCATCATTATTAATAAATTTAAACTTCATAAATATTATTAATATATTATTTAGTAAAGTTAATTGTAAATTATTTAAAATAAGTAATAATTTATCATATATCTTATTTATGAGTATGATATCAGGATTTCCAAGTAGTGCTAAAATAGCACACGATATGTATAAAAATAACTATATAACTAAAGATGAAGTACAAAAAATTATTTTATATACTCATTTTGCAAACCCATTATTTATTATTAATATGATACCAAATGATTATAAAATAATACTATTTAGTCATTATATATCTAACTTTATTATAGCTATAATAGTAAGAAATAAATATTCTAAAAATACTTTTAATAAAAAAATAAATAGTAATAAAAACTTGGTAGATGTACTAACTGAATCTATTCAATCTAGTATTAATACATTATTATTTATATTTTCAACTATAGTTTTATTTTATATAATATCAACTATATTAAATAATGATATTACTAATATATTTTTAGAATTATCACAAGGTATAAATTTTTTAAATACATATGATATTTCTTATAAATATAAATTAATGTTATTAGGAGCTTTATTATCATTTGGAGGTGTATGTATACATTTTCAAGTATATGGAATATTAAGTGATATCAAAATTAAATATACACCCTACTTATTATCTAGATTATTCCAATCATTATTAACTGTAATCATTATCTATTTATTATATTAAGCATATAATAAATAAGGAGGTCTTATGAATTTTTATAATCCTTATTTTTATTCTATGCCAACAGAAAGTACAAGTTTATTATCTAAATTAAGTTTAGGTTCTATATTATCTGGTGCCAATAAGACATTAAACGTAGTAAATCAAACAATACCATTAATAAAACAAATGTCACCATTAATGAAAAATATGAAAACAATATTTAGTGTTATGAATGAATTTAAAAAAGTAGATGAAGAAAATATTGTTGATGAAGTTGTTAATACAAGAACAAATAATACAATTGGTCCTACATTTTTTATATAAAAAAGATCTCTATTGAGATCTTTTATTTATTAATTTATTTAATCTTTTAATTTTTCTTTCTACTTTATATCTAACTAAAAATTTAGAATATTTTACTTTTTCTCTAATTTCAAATAATTTTTCTAATTCATATATTAAATAATTAATATCATCTTTTATAATAGGTCCATATTCTATATCTATTTTAGAATATTTTTTCTTACCTTTAACAAACTTAATAATAATATATTGTTTACCTTTATCAGTAATAAATAATTCATTATCAATATGATAACCTATACTAAACATAAATTCTCTTAATTCAGGTATTTGATTATTAGAAGAAATAATTATATTATCACATAATTCTTTATCTTCTAATATATGTTTAATTGTCATAGTCCCCATTCCAGCTATAACTAAAACATCATAATTTATAACATCAATATTATCTATTCCATCTGTTAATTTAGTAGTTACATTATCTACTTTATATTTTCTAATATTATTAATAGCATTATCTAATGCATTTTCATTTATATCAGTTGCTAAAACATTACAATTTTTTTCTAAAGCTAAATAAATTGATAATAGACCGTGATCGCAACCACAGTCTATTACTTTACTATTATCTTCAATTAAATCAGCTATAACATTTAATCTTTTAGATATTTTCATTATTCTCCAATATAGTCACGTAATTTGCGACTTCTAGAAGGATGTCTTAATTTTCTTAATGCTTTAGCTTCAATTTGACGAATACGTTCTCTTGTTACACCAAACATTTGACCAACTTCTTCAAGTGTACGAGGTTTACCATCCTCTAAACCAAATCTTAGTCTAACAACTTTTTCTTCTCTTTCAGTTAAAGTAAGTAATACTTGACTAATTTCATCTTTTAACATTTCATTTGTAGCAAATTCTTCAGGAGATAAACTTCTTTCATCTTTAATGAAATCTCCTAAATGAGAATCATCTTCTTCACCAATTGGTGTTTCTAAACTAACTGGATCTTGACTAATCTTATAGATTTCTCTAATTTTTTCTACATTTGTATTCATCTTTTTAGCTAATTCTTCTTCAGTAGGTTCACGATTTAACTCAAGAGTTAATTGTCTTTGAACACGTGCTAATTTATTAATAGTTTCAACCATATGAACTGGTACACGAATAGTACGAGCTTGATCAGCTATAGCACGAGTAATAGCTTGTCTAATCCACCAAGTAGCATATGTAGAAAATTTATATCCTTTTGAAACATCGAACTTATCTACAGCTTTCATAAGTCCAATATTACCTTCTTGAATTAAGTCTAAGAATAACATTCCGCGACCAACATATCTTTTAGCAATACTAACAACTAAACGAAGATTTGCTTCTGCTAAAATATTTTTAGCTTCTTGTTCACCTGCTAAAATTCTATCAGCAAGTTTTGATTCTTCCTCTAAAGTTAATAACTTAATTTGACCAATTTCTTTTAAATACATTCTAACAGGATCATTTATAGTTAAATCTTTAGTTAATGTATTATCATCTAATAAAATTGAATCAGCATCTCCGCCACCATTAGCTTCTTCTTCTTCACTTACTATTTGAATTCCATTTTCATTAAAAGAATTATATAAATCATCTAAGTTATCTGAATCTAAATCTAATCCTTTTAAAGCCTTAGCTAACTCTTCATAAGTTATAAATCCTTTTTCTTTTCCTTTTTTAATTAATTCTTCTTTACGTTGTTCAAATGTCTTTATTTCATCAATCACTTTCTTCACTCCTTAACTTAAACTCAATTAATTTATTAGCTAAAGCTATCTTTTGTTCTACATCATCACTACTAGCTAACTCATTCTTATATTTTTCTAAACGACAATTTTCGTTATATTCTTTTATATTATTTAAATAATCTTCTATCTCTTCGACAGTATAACTATTTTTTAAATTTAATGAAGTAATCTCCCCTATTGCTTTTACTGTATCTTCATCATTCATAACCTCAGTTAATAAATCAGCAACTTCTATATAACCATGTTCTTTATAAAAAGCACTAATTTGGAATGCTAAAGATCTATATCTATCATTAGGTATATGTGTAATTAATTCATCATATAACTTAATAACTTCAACGTTATAAAGCATATAATATAATAAATTTTCAACACTCTTTTCATACTTATCTCTTTTTTTTCTTTTAGGTTTAGTTATTTCAACTTCTGTTTTTTCTTTTTTATTTAACTTACTTAAAATAACTTCTTTATCTACTTTAGTATCTTCTACTAATTTATTAATTGTAACTTCTCTTAATATATCATCATCTAATTCATTAATTTCTTTTATCATTGATTTAATATAATTAGATAAATCATTAGGATTTTTAAAGTCTATATTTTGTTTATATAATATTTCTTTAAATTCCATTAAGTCATATGCATTTTTTAATCTATCAATAAACTTATCTTTTCCATTTTTAATAATATAATCATCTGGGTCTTGATTATCTGGTAATCTAACTATTTTAGGAGTAATACCTACCTTAGTTAATTCTTCAATAGCACCTTTAGTTGCTTTTAATCCAGCTTCATCACCATCAAAACATAATATTACATTAGAAGATAATCTTCTTATTAAATTACATTGACTACTTGAAAATGCTGTACCTAAGGTTGCTACTACATTTTTAATACCAATTGTATTAGCACGTATAACATCCATAGGCCCTTCCATAATAATTATTTCATCTTTATCTCTAGCTGAAGCTCTTGCTCGATGATAATTATATAAGAAGTCTCTTTTCTTAAATATTTCAGTTTCTTTACTATTAACATACTTATTAGTATTACCTTCTAAATAAGCACGTCCATTATATCCTATTACATTACCAAATGGATCATGTAATGGAAACATAATTCTATTACGATATATATCATATATACCATTTTCATTTGATGTAGAAATACCACTTTTTAGTAAATCTTTATCACTATATTTCTTTTGTTGTAATAACTTAGTTAACATATCATAATTATCAAGAGATAATCCTATCTCAAAATATTTTATATCTTCATCTGTTAACTTTCTATTATATAAATATTCTTTGGCTTTTTTACCATAAGAACTATTAATATTATTTTGATAAAATTTTTGACTTAATTCGTATATCTCATATAATTCTTTATTCTTTTTATTAGATATATCATTATTATCTAATTTTATATTTAATTCAACACCACATATATCAGCACATTTTTTTACTGCTTCTACAAAAGATATATGCTCATAATCTTGAATAAACTTAAATACATTTCCAGTTGCCCCACAAGTAAAACATGTATATATTTGTCTTTCTTTTGATACACTCATACTTGGTGAATGATCATCGTGAAATGGACATACACCAAAATAATTTTTTCCGCGAGTAGTTAGTGGCAAATAATTTGATACGATATCTACTATATCAATTTTATTTCTTATTTCATTAATTACAGTATTATCTATTCTCATAAACCACTTCCTAATTAACTATCCAATATTAATATACGATGAAAGTTTTATATTTCCTTTTTTTTCTTTGTTTTTTTTCAAAAAAATCGTTTATATTATAACACAAAATAAAAAAAAGAGAACCTTTGAACTGAACCCCAAAAGTT
>DIMA01000030.1 GCA_002425325.1 Caryophanales bacterium UBA5578
CACTTATATGGTACCAAAGTGGTGATAATAGATATGTTTATATTTATGTAGGATCTGCTGAATCTAATTTAGATAGTGACTTAGAAATGACTATATTATATAGTGATGCAAACTATACTAATAAATTACATGAAGTAAATTTAGAAGACGAAGAAAAATATATAAATGATAATTATAAGAAATTTACACCATATAAATATACATTTACTAAAAATAGTGATGGATATTATATCTTTACTAAACTAGAAAAAGTAAAATAAAAAGTAGTAAATCTACTTTTTTTTTGTTATAATGCTTAAGAGGTGCTCGCATGAATAAGATGATATTAATTAAATATGGTGAATTAACTACTAAAAAAGGTAATAGAAGTGTATTTACTAAATTACTTGCTAATAATGTAAAAGCAATATTAAGAGGATTAGATTATAAAGTAACTTTTGATAGAGTAAGAATGTATGTTGAATGTACTGATTTAGATGAAGCTATCAATAGATTAAAAAATGTATTTGGTATACATAGTATAGTTAAATGTTATAAGGTTAATACTGATGTAGAAGAAATAAAATCATCTTTGATTGAAATATTGAATGATTCTAGTTTTAAAACATTTAAGGTAGAGACAAATAGAGCAGATAAAAAATTTGAAATACATAGTATGGATTTTAGTAGAATGATGGGTGGACATATTTTAAAGAATATTAATTGTTCTGTTGATGTTCATAATCCTGATTTATTAGTACAAATAGAAATTAGACCTGATGGTACTTATATATATACAGATGAAATAGCTGGTATAGGTGGATATCCAGTTGGTATACAAGGTACAGGTTTATTAATGCTTAGTGGTGGTATTGATTCACCAGTAGCAGGTTATTTATCTTTAAAAAGAGGTGTAGATTTAGAATGTTTATATTTTGAATCACCTCCACATACAAGCATAGAAGCTAAAAATAAAGTTATTAAATTAGCATCTATAGTTAATAAGTATTCAGGTAATATAAAAGTAAATGTAGTTCCTTTTACTAAATTACAAGAGGCTATTTATAAAAACGTACCAGATAGTTATGTAATTACAATTATGCGTAGAATGATGTATAGAATAGCAGAAGAAGTAGTTAGAAGAAAAAAATTAAAGGTTATTATTAATGGAGAAAGTATTGGACAAGTAGCAAGTCAAACTTTGACTAGTATGACAGTTATTAATAATGTTACTAATTTACCAATTATAAGACCTGTAGCGTGTTTAGATAAATTAGAAATAATTGATATAGCTAATAAGATAGGTACATATGAAACAAGTATTTTACCATATGAAGATTGTTGTACAATCTTTTTACCTAAACATCCTGTAATAAATCCAGATTTAGATAAATGTATAGAATTTGAATCTAAGTTTGATTATCAAACATTATTAATGGAGTGTGTTGATAATATAGAAACAATTACTTCATTAGAAGAAGAAAAATCAGATTTATTATAACCAAAAATTTCCATGTATTTTTTCTAATAATCTCCACATTATATAAATGTACGGAGGTGAATGAAATGCCAAGAAAAAGTCAAAAACAAACTAAAGCTAGCAAAAAGAATTCAAATATGAAATATGAAATTGCTAACGAATTAGGTGTTAACATGGGACCAAATGCTTCATCTAAAGCTAACGGATCTGTCGGTGGTGAAATGACAAAAAGATTAGTTAAGATGGGTGAAGAAAAATATAATTCAAAACGTAGCAAATAGATAGCGTATAGCTATCTTTTTTCTTGCTAAATTAGGTAATATATGATAGTATTTAAAAAGTGGAAGTGATAGTATGAATTTACCTAATTTAAATGAGGCACGTAAAAGAACTAATAAAGAAATATTAATTAAAACTAATGAATATATAGTAAAAGAAAATTTAAAAGAATTAGGACTTGGTAAGAAATATTACATTAAAACTTATGGTTGTCAAATGAATGTTCATGATTCAGAAAATATTAAAGCTATATTAGAAGACATGAGTTTTGAAGAAACAACTGATTTTGAAGATGCTGATTTAATTCTTTTAAATACATGTGCTATTAGAGAGAATGCTCATAATAAAGTATTTGGTTTCTTAGGTAGAGTAAAACATCTAAAAGAAAGTAAACCACATGTTATTAGTGGTGTGTGTGGATGTATGGCTCAAGAAGAAAATGTTGTTAATGAAATAAGAACTAAACATAAATGGGTAGATATTATTTTTGGAACTCATAATATTCATAATTTACCAAATATATTATTTGATAGTATGACAAGAAAAGAACAAGAAATCGAAGTATTTAGTATTGAAGGGGATGTAATAGAAAATATTCCTGTAAAAAGAGATTCTAAATATAAAGCATGGGTTAATATTATGTATGGTTGTGACAAATTTTGTACTTATTGTATAGTTCCTTATACAAGAGGTAAACAAAGAAGTAGAACTCCTGAATATATTATTAATGAAGTAAAAGAATTAGTTAAACAAGGTTATAAAGAAGTATCATTATTAGGACAAAATGTTAATGCATATGGAAAAGATTTAAATATAGATTATAAAATGGGAGATTTATTACGTGATGTTGCTAAAACAGGAATAGAACGTATTAGATTTATGACATCTCATCCTTGGGATTTTGATGATGATATGATTAATGCCATTAAAGAGTATGATAATATTATGCCTTATGTACATTTACCATTACAATCTGGTTCAGATAGAATATTAAAGTTAATGGGAAGAAGATATACAAAAGAAAAATATATAGAGTTATACAATAAATTAAAAACTAATATTCCTAACGTATCTATTACTACAGATATTATAGTTGGATTTCCAGGTGAGACAGAAGAAGATTTTAATGATACATTAGATGTAGTTTCTGCTTGTAAATATGATTCAGCATTTACATTTATCTTTTCACCAAGAGAAGGTACACCTGCAGCAAAAATGGAAGATAATGTTAGTTTAGAAGAAAAAGAACAAAGATTATATAAATTAAATGAATTAGTTAATGAATATGCTAATCAAGCTAATCAAAGATATTTAAATAAAATAACACCAGTATTAATAGAAGGTGTTGGAGAAAAAGGAAATTTATTTGGTTATACTGATACTATGAAACTTGTAAATGTTGATGGAGATTCAAAGTATATTGGTAAGATTGTTAATGTTGAAATTACTGATATAAAAACATGGAGTTTAGATGGAATAATAAAAGAAGATTAATTTCTTCTTTTTTTATAATAATGTAAAGTATGTAAAAAAAATAAAAAAAAGTGTATAGTTTATAAATATATATGCTATACTTAATTTGTAAGGAGTGTGTTTTTATGAAAAATACTTTAAAATATTTAGGAACAATGTTTGCAATGGTATTATTAATGACAGGATGTGGATCTAAGAGTGCAGAAGATACTTTTAGTGATGCAATAGATAAAACAAATGATTTTAAAAATTTACAATTTGCTATGAAAGTAGATGCTTCAATTTCTGCTCAAGGTACTACAATGGGAATTGGTATGAATCTTGAAGGTGAAGGTGGAGAAGAAGCTGCTCACATTACTGGTAAATTAACTATGTTAGGTATGGAACAAGATATGGAAATTTATACAGTTGAAAAAGATAATATGATGTATTCATACCAAAAAGATGATGAAGGAAATTGGACTTATACAAAAGAAGCTTTCAATAAAGAAGAAATGGATACTGAAAAAGTTTTAAAAAAATTAAAAGAATATAAATCAATTAAAAAAGTAAAATCTGATAAAAAAGGATATACTAAATTAGAAGTTGTATATGATGGAAAAAAATTAAATGAAGCTGCATCTGATGAAACAGTTAAAGAAACATTAGGACAAGATGTTAAAATTGAAAAAGATTTAGTTGTTAATGTTTATATTAAAGATGGATATATTTCTATAGTTAGTGTAGATTTAGGTGAATTAGCTAAAGATTTAGTTAAAGAACAAGGATATGAAGTTAAAGCTACTATAACTGTTGAAATGTCTAAATTTAATAAAGTTAGTAAAGTTACTGTTCCTGAAGAAGTTTTAAATAACGCAAAAGAAGAAGTTGAATAATATAAAAGTGGATTAATAATCCACTTTTTTTTCACTTTTTAGATTTAATTGAATATATTAAATTAGGGAGTGATAACTATGTCATTGTATAAGGAGATTGTTACAAATGCAATTATAGGTAAAGGTAAGAAAAGTTTTAAGAATACTTATGAATTAAAAGTGGATAACAATCCGGATAATGTATTAGGTTGTTGGGTTATTAATCATAAGTTTGAAGGTTATAAAGCAAATAATAAAATAGGAGTTAAAGGAAGTTTTGATATTAATCTATGGTATTCATATAATAATAATCAACAAACTACAGTAGCAACTAAGACAATTGAATATGATGAATTATTTAATATTGCTATTAAACCAGATAGTAATATAGATGGAGATACAAATATTATTGTTAGAAGTTTATATCAACCTAATTGTTCAAATGCTACTATTGATAATGATGTAATTAAATTTGATATTGATAAAGAATTAGGTATTGAAATAGTTGGAGAAACAAAGGTTAAAATAGCTATTGAAGAAGATGAAGAACCATGGGAAATTATCGAAGATGATTATTCAGATATGGAAGATCAACAAATAGATAATGAAGTTAATGAAGATTATTTATAGTGTTAACCAAAAATAGTTGACACTTTCTTTTTTTTGTGTTAATATTAGTACATGAATTGATGGGAGGGATACTATGGCAGTTAAATTAAGATTAAAAAGAATGGGAGCTAAAAAAAGACCATTTTACCGTTTAGTTGCAGCTGATTCAAGAGCTCCAAGAGATGGAAGATTCATTGAAGAAATTGGTTACTATAATCCAATTGCTACACCAGCTGAAATTAAAATTGACGAAGATAAAGCTTTAGCTTGGTTAAGTAATGGAGCTATTCCAACTGATACAGTTAGAGATTTATTAAGTCGTGAAGGAATTATGAAAAAATTCCATGAATCAAAAATGACTAAGAAAGAAGACAAATAATATGAATTTAGTAGAATTAACAGAATATTTAGTTAAAAATTTAGTTAAAAATACTGATGATGTTATTGTTAAAATGTCTGAAGAAAATGAAAATACAATTGATGTAATTGTTAATGAAGAAGATATTGGACGTGTTATTGGAAAAGGTGGTAAAATTGCTAACTCTATTCGTAATGTAGTTCAAGCTTCTGCCTATATTAATGAATTAGGTCATGTTCATGTTAATATAGACACTAAATAGGATGATGAAATCATCCTTTTTTATTTTCTTTACTTTATAAATATGATATAATTAGTTATAGTGTTAAGGAGGATAAAATGGATTATTCAAAAGTAAAGATTCCCAACCATGTAGCAATTATATTAGATGGAAATGGTAGATGGGCTCAAGAAAAGGGTATGTCTCGTAGTCAAGGACATCAAGCTGGTTTTGATAATTTAGTTGAATTAAGTAAACATGTTTTTGATACTGGTTCAAAAGTATTAAGTGTGTATGCTTTTTCTACAGAAAATTTTAAAAGAAGTAAAGAAGAAGTAAGTTTTTTAATGAGATTATTTGAAAATAAGTTTGTTGAATATGCTCATAAATTAAAAGAAGAAAATGTAAGAGTTGTTTTTTCAGGTGGTAGAGAAGCACCTGTAAAACAAAAACTTATAGATATAATGAATGAGTGTGAAGAAATTACAAAAGATTGTACTAAAGGTACATTAAATATATGTTTTAACTATGGTTCTCATTTAGAAATAGTTGAAGCATTTAAACATATTCATGAAGATATTAATAATAATGTAATTACTTTAGATGATGTAAATGAAGATTTATTGTATCATTATATGTTTCAAGATCTTCCACCAATTGATTATTTAATAAGAACAAGTGGTGAAGTTAGATTAAGTAATTACATGTTATATCAAATGGTTTATGCTGAAATGTACTTTCCAAAAACATATTTTCCAGATTTCAATAATGAAGAATATGATAAAGCTTTAATTGAATATACTAAAAGAGATAGACGTTTTGGAGGTATAAATTATGATGACAAGAATAATTAGTGCTATTGTAATGGTTTTAATAGTTATACCTGTATTTGTTATAGGTGGTGACTTATTTAAAGTTGGTATATTTTTAATATCTATGTTAGGTATGAAAGAATATATTGAAATTAAAGAAACTAAAAAAGATTTACCAATTTTAATTAAATTATTTTCATATTGTTTTATTCCTGTAATATTATTTACTATAAATATGACAGATGATTTAATTTTACATATTGATTTTAAAATAATTACAGGATTATTATTATTAGTTTTATTACCTGTAGTTTTATATCATGAAAGAGAAAAATATAGTTTAAATGATGCTAATTATGTATTTATGGGAATTATGTTTTTAGGTATTGCTATGAGTTTATGTAATACATATTATTTTATGGATAAAATGAAATTGTTATATTTAGTATTAGTAACTGTTATGACTGATACTTTTGCATATTTCACAGGTATGTTAATTGGTAGACATAAGTTGTTAGAAAGTGTTTCTCCAAAGAAAACTTGGGAAGGTTCTGTTGGTGGAACAGTATTTGGTACTTTTATTGCTGTATGTTTTTATATAACTATAGTTAATCCAAATGTAAATTTATTACATTTAATTGGTATAACAATTGTTTTATCTATAGTTGGACAATTAGGAGATTTATTCTTCTCTGCAATTAAAAGATATTTTGGTAAAAAAGATTTTTCTAATTTAATGCCAGGCCATGGTGGTATATTAGATAGAATAGATAGTTTGATTTTTGTTTTATTAGCATATAGTTTCTTTTTAACAATAATATAGGAGGTATTATGACAATTATATATTTTATATTAATATTAGGTGTTGTAGTATTTATACATGAATTAGGACATTTTATATTTGCTAAAAAAGCAGGAATATATGTTTATGAATTTAGTATAGGTATGGGGCCTAGAATATTTAAATTTAATCGTTATAAGAAGGTTAAAACCAAAGATGGCAAAATAAAAAAAGTAAAAGATGAAACAGATTACTGTATAAGATTATTACCTATTGGTGGTTTTGTTCAAATGGCTGGAGAAGAAATAGAAGTTGATGAAAATATTCCAGAAAATATGAGATTACAAAATAAAAAATGGCATCAAAGATTTTTAGTTATGGTTGCTGGAGTAATGAATAATTTCATTTTAGCGTTTGTAGTTTTATTAATTATTGGATGGACAAATACTATTTCTACTAATACGATGTATGTTGATCAAACTAATGTTGAAGGTTTAAATACTGGTGATAAAATAATTAAAGTTGCTGGTAAGAAAACTACTTATTATGATAAATTAGCACTTGAATTAACTGTTGAAAGTTATAAGTTAGATGAAGAAAAAACAGAATTTAATATTACTGTAAAAGATAAAAATGGTGAAAAGAAAAATGTTAGTATTAAACCTATTAAGATAGGTAAATCTGAATTAGTATATGGTAGAAAATATGAATTTAAAATTAAAGAACAACTAGTTAAAGGTTCTAAAGATAAATATGAATTAGTTGTTAAAGAATCTAAAAATGAAAAATTAAAAAATGGATTAGTTATTATTGCTGTTGATAATGTTCAAGTAGAAAATAGTATTGAATTTTTAGAAGCAATAAGAGATAAAGAAGATTCTATTACTTTAATAGTTAAAGATAAAGATGGTAAGATTACTGAAGTAACTACAAAAGTAGAAGAACAAAAAGACGATGAATTATTAGGATATTCATATGGATTTACAATTACTGGACCTTCTGATAAAGGTTTTATAGCAGGTATTAAATATGCTTTTGGTAAATTTTTCCATACATTATGTCAAATGTTTTGGACTATTGTATATTTAATTACTGGTGATATAAGTCTTAATTTATTATCAGGACCTATAGGTATTTATAAAGTTGTAGATCAAGCCGCAAGTATCGGTATAGTTAGTGTATTATCATTAGTTGCTTTATTAAATATTAATGTTGGATTTATTAATATTTTACCTTTACCTGCATTTGATGGTGGTCATGCTTTATTCTTAATTATAGAAAAGATTAAAGGTTCACCAGTTAATCCAAAATATGAAAATATTATTCATTCAATATTCTTTGTATTATTAATGATTTTAATGATATATGTAACATTCAATGATATATTAAGATTATTTTAAGGTGTAATATGGCTATTTCAGAAAAAACAAGAATGGTTTTAAATAATTGTAAGTATTATGATGAAATTGTTGATTATCCTTTTGTTGAAGGCGATATTTTAACATCATATATTATTGACGAATATAGTAGACATATTTTTGATGTTGATAGTCAAGATGCGAGAAAAACTAATTATTTAAAAGTACTTGATATTTCAGTTTATACATATTTAAAAAATAATAAATTTAAACAAAGATTAAAAGATAAATTAACATTTCTTGGAATAAATTATAATTTAAAAGAAGATATTATTGAATGTGAAATATTTGATATATTAATTGAAGAATATAAAATATTTCGATCTAGAATTATATCTGAAAAAGAAGATACAAGATGGTTATAAAAGTGAGTGCCTACTCACTTTTTTTTATTAGCATATACTATATTAGGTGGAATATGAAAAATATAGATGAACATGAAATAAAAAATATTAATGAACCATTAATAATAGATTTAAGAGAAAAGAAAGATTTTAATGTAAGTCATATTAATGGTAGTTATAATATAAAAAGTGATAATGTATTAGGTTTTGTCTTAAAATATAAAAAAGATAAAAATATATTACTTAAATGTTATACTGGATATCAAAGTAATAGAGTTGGAAATATGTTACTTAAATTAGGTTATAAAAATATTTATATTTTAAAATAAATATTTTTTTTATGTTATAATTAAATAGGTGATAATATGTTTAATAAAGATATAGGTAACAGCATTATACTTACTAATTCATATAATAAAAATTATTTAATTAAACTAATAAGTAATATGAATAAATTAATAAATGTGAGAGTAATGGATACAAATGAATTTATAAATAATTATTATTTTAAATATGACGAAGAAACTATATATTATTTAATGAATAAATATAATTTAAAATATGATATAGCTTTAATGTATATAAAGAATATGTATTATATTAATGATGATTCTAATAATCCTAAAATAGATATA